>JANMNE010000342.1:0-16251 GCA_031373785.1 Ilumatobacteraceae bacterium | reverse complement strand
CGAACACGACATGCACGTCGTCGAGGGAGTCAGCGATCGCGTCGTCGCCCTCGACTACGGCGTGAAGATCGCCGAAGGCAGCTTCTCCAGTGTCGCCACCGACCCCGCCGTCATCGAGGCCTATCTCGGCAAGGGCGCGGCAACGAAGTGAAGGTGTCTCGATGAACGGCGTCAAGCTCGGTGCTGACGAGCCGTTGCTGCGACTCGCCAACATCAACACGTTCTACGGGCCGATCCACATCCTGCAAGATGTGACGCTCGAGGTCGAACCGGGCGAGCTCGTGTGCCTGCTCGGTGGCAACGCCAGCGGGAAATCCACGACGCTGAAGACCATCCTCGGGTTGGTTCCCGCGTTCAGCGGCTCGGTCACCTTCGACGGCTACGACGTGACCCGCTACGGCACGCCACGGCGCATTGCCGCCGGGATGGCCGTGGTGCCGGAGAATCGCCGCGTGTTCGCACCGATGACCGTGCTCGAGAACCTCGAGATGGGTGCGTACCTGCGATCCGACGACCTCAGCGACGACTTCGCGCGCGTGTACGAACTGTTCCCACTCCTGCACACGCGGCGCGAGCAGCTCGCCGGAACCCTCTCTGGAGGCGAGCAGCAGATGCTGGCGATGGGCCGGGCACTGATGAGCCGGCCGAAGTTGATCCTGATGGACGAGCCGTCGATGGGGCTCGCCCCGTTGCTCGTCGAGCGCAGCTTCCAGATCATCCAGCAGGTGAACGAAGCGGGCGTCGCCATGCTCATGGTCGAGCAGAACGCCAACCAGGCGCTGTCGATCGCATCACGCGGGTACGTACTGCAGACCGGCCGCGTCGTGCTGTCGGGCAGTGCCGCCGAGCTGTCCGCCGACGAAGAGCTTCGCCGGGCGTACCTCGGTCGCTGACGGTCAGGGTCGCTGAGAGTCAGGGTCGCTGAGGGTCAGGGTCGCTGAGGTCCTCAGCCGGGCGTGGTTCCCTGCAGGATCGCACCCAACTTCGCCGCATCGATGTTGCCGCCCGACACGATGCACACGATGCGGCCGGCGCCCGCTCCGCCCGACATCGCCGCGGCGAGTGCAAGGGCTCCGGCGCCTTCGGCAACGACGCGCGCCCGGCTGACCAGCAGGCGAATGGCCGCGGCGATCTCGTCCAACGAGGGGGCGAACGTGCCGTCGATCAGCGGGCGGGCGATGTCCCACATCGCCGGCAACAGGCTCTTGCCGCCGGCGCCGTCGACGAACGATGGGATGTAGTCGATCGCAGTGGGCATCCCCGCGGCGAACGAGGCGTGCATCGGCGCGCCGGTGATGGGCTCGCAGGCGTAGACCTTGGTCGACGGGCTGCGGGCCTTCAGCGCGCTCGCGATCCCGGACGTCAGCCCGCCGCCGCCCCATGGCACCAGGACGGCGTCGATGTCGTCGAGCTCTTCCGCCAGCTCGAGCCCGATCGTGCCGTTGCCGGCCATCACCGCGTCGTCTTGCACGGGGTGGACGAAGAGGCCCTCGACACCGGGATAGTGACCCTCGACCATCGCCTGCCACCAGCGGTCGAACGTCACCTTGATCACGGTGCCGCCCAGCCGTTCGATGGCGGCGACCTTGGCGTCGGGCGCGTGATCGGGCACCACAATGGTGGCGGGCACCCCTTCCTCGCGGGCGATCCAGGCGACACCTTGGGCCATGTTCCCCGCGCTGGTGGTCCACACGCCGTTGCTGATGGCGCCGGGCAGCGCGCTGCGAATCGCATTGGCGGCACCACGAATCTTGAACGAGCCGATCGGCTGCAGGCATTCGAGCTTCAGCCAGATCTCAGCCGGCGACTCCGGAACGTGCAAGCGGATCAATGGCGTGCGGATGGCCACGTCGGCGATGCGGTTGCGCGCCGCCTCGATCGCTTCGATGGGGATCACAGGTCGACCTCGGTTCCCACGCCGAGGTCACGCGCCCGGGCAATGCACAACTGCGCGGCAGCGAGGTCTTCGACGGCGATGCCGAGCGACTTGAACAGCGTGATCTCGTCGCTGCTCGTACGCCCCCGATGCTGGCCGACCAGCAGCTCTCCGAGCTCGGCGCGGATGTGATCCGGGCCGATGCCGGTCTCGCGCACGGCGTCGAGATAGTCGCCCGATTCGTTGATGGTGGACTCGCGCCGATCGACGAAGAACGAGGCCGCGGCGATCGCTTCGCCGTCGAACTCGCGGGCGTGGGCCACCGACGAACCCACCGCGTTGTAGTGCGTGCCCGGCGCGAGCAGGGCCCGGCCGATGAGCGGATCCTTCGAGGAGGTGGTGGTGCACACGACGTCGGCGCCGTCGAGCGCATCCTCCAAGGTGTCAGCGACGCTGCAGCCGGTTGCCTCCGCCAGCCGTTCGGCGTGGGCGCGGGTACGGCTCCAGATCGTGATTTCGGCGTCGGCAACCGCGCAGCGCATCGCCTCGACGTGCGACCGGCCCTGCACGCCCGAGCCGATGACAGCGACGCGTCGCGACTCCGGCCTGGCGAGCAGTTGCGTTGCCAACGCAGACACCGCGGCCGTCCTGATCTCGGTGATCGCGGAGGCATTGAGCACCGCCGTCAGCACGCCGGTGACCCCGTCGTGCAGGATCACCGTGCCCTGGTGCGGGTCGAGCCCGCGGCCGTGATTGGCCGGGGCGATGACCACTTCCTTCAACGAGTAAACCGGCGCTGCGCCGCCGCGGTATGCGGGCATGAACCCGAAGAAGGTGCCGGCGTCGGGTGGCCGGGTGACGAAGCGCAGCGGGTTGTACAGCTGATCGCGGGCGAGGTCGGCCAGCACCTCGCGCATCGCGGTGATGCACGACGGCATGTCGAGCACCTGGCGAACGTCGGCGTCGGACAGGATCAAGACGGCCATGAGAAGAGCTCCGAGATCTGGTTGGCGAGTTCGGGGGTCAGCGGTGATTCCGTGGCGACGATCGCCGGTTGCAGGTGCTCCAACCGGCCGGGACCGATGACGATCGCGGTGAGCCCCGGCTGAGCCAGTGCCCACGAGAGGGCGAGCACGGTCATCGTCGTACCGTGTTCGCCAGCGAGGGCTTCCAGCCCCTCCAAGGCGTCGAACACGGTGTCGGTCCGATACGCCTCGTACGGTTCGGGGCGCAGCGTCATCCGCGACCCGGCCGGCGGCGCCTGCCCGCGGCGGTACTTGCCGGTCAGCCAGCCGCCCGCCAACGGGCTGAACGGGGTGTAGCCCAGCCCTTCCGCTTCGCATCGCATCAACACCGACGCGGCATCGCCGCGGTCGAGCAGCGAAAACGAGTTCTGCACCCACTCGTAGCGTCGCTGGGCGTTGCGAGCCGAGGAGTCGAGGGCTTCGCCGAGCTGGACGTCGGTGAAGTTCGACGCGCCTGCGGCCCGGATCTTGCCGACCCGGATCAACTCGTCGAACGCCGACTGCATCTCCTCGAGCGGCACCTCGGTGTCGAACGCGTGCGCAAGGTACATCGCCACCCGCTCGACGCCGAGCCGGGCCAGGCTGGCATCGATCTGCCGGGCGATGCGCGCCGCCGACAGGCCGTGGTCCGCACCATCGTCCATCGGGTTGTAGGTCTTGGTGGCGATGACGATGCGATCTCGAACGGCGGCGGCCTTGGTCGCCAACCACTCCCCGATGAACATCTCACTGCTGCCCCCGCCGTATGCGTCGGCGGTGTCGAACGTGGTGATGCCGGCGTCCCACGCCGCGTCCATCAGCGCGAACGCCTCGTGCTTCGACGTGCCCTGCCCGAAGAACTCGGGCGCCGAACCGATCCCACCGAAGCTGCCACAACCCAGGATCACGCGCGACACCTCGATGTCGGTGTTGCCCAGCCGCCGATGTTCCATCGCGGCCACATTACCCACGGTGTCATTCGGCCATCGGTGTCGTTCGGGCCGGACGGGCGACCGTCGTTAGTCTCCGTCCGTGACCGAGCAGCAACTGCCATCCCAGGCCCGGATCGTGATCATCGGCGGCGGCATCATCGGCTGCAGCATCGCCTACCACCTCACGGCGATGGGCGAGACCGATGTGGTGCTGCTCGAGCAACATCAGCTCACCGATGGCGCCACGTGGCACGCCGCCGGGCTGGTCGGCCAGCTGCGCTCGTCGCGCAACACCACGCGGATGCTCGAACACTCCGTCGAGCTCTACGGCCGGCTGGAGGCCGAGACCGGGCAGGCGGTCGACTGGCATCAGGTCGGCAGCCTGCGGCTGGCCTGCTCGCCTGAACGGGTGATGGAGCTGAAGCGGCTGACCACGATGGCGAAGAGCTTCGGCCTGCCGATGGAGATCATCAGCGCCGACCGCGCGCAGGAGTTGTTCCCGCTGATGACGACCGACGGCGTGCTGGCCGCGGCGTTCCTGCCGACTGACGGGTACATCGATCCGGCCAGCGTCACCCAGGCGATTGCCAAGGGTGCCCGCATGCGCAACGCCCGCATCTGCGAGCACACCAAGGTCACCTCGATCACCGTCGACGGGCGACACGCAACCACCGTGCACACCGATCAGGGCGACATCGCCTGCGAGATGGTCGTCAACGCGGCCGGCATGTGGGGCATGGAGATCGGGCGGATGGCGGGAGTGCGCATCCCGGCGGTCGCCGTCGAGCACCAGTACGTGTTGACCGGGCCGATCGCCGAGTTCACGCCCGCAGAGTTGCGCCAGATGCCGACGATGCGTGACCCCGATCTGCTCGTCTACTACAAGCCCGATGGCCCCGGTCTGCTGATCGGTGGGTACGAGCCCGACACGCTGCCATTCGGTCACGACGGTGTGCCGACGCCGTTCCAGCGGCAGTTGCTGGAGCCGAACTTCGACCGCTTCGAGCAGCTGGCCACGCTGGCTGCGCAACGCACGCCGGTGATCGAACAAGCCGGGATCCGCACGATGATCAACGGCCCGATCCCGTATTCGGCCGACGCCGATTTCGTGATGGGCAAGGTGCCCGAGCTCGACAACTACTACGTCGCCACCGGGTTCCTCTACGGCATCGCCGCCGGTGGCGGCGCCGGCAAGATGATGGCCGAGTGGATCCTGGAGGGCCGCCCGTCGCTCGACCTGTGGCCGCTCGACGTGCGCCGCTTCGCGTTCCACCACACGACGCATCACTTCATGGGCTCGCGGATGGTCGAGCTCTATGCGCACCACTACAAGTTGGCGGCGCCGGGCAGCGAGCACGTGACGGCGCGCGGCGTGAAACGCAGCCCGCTGCACGACGCGCTCGGCGCGCAGGGCGCGGTCTTCGGGTCACGTGGAGGATGGGAGCGCCCGAACTGGTTCGCGCCGGACGGTGTCGAGCCCGTCGATCGGCCGTCGTTCGCCGCGCCGAACTGGTTCCCCCACGTCGCCGAGGAGCACCGCGCCGTCCGCGAACGCGTCGCCCTGATCGACCAGACGTCGTTCGCCAAGTTCGAGATCACCGGGCCCGGTGCCCTCGCTGCGGTGCAGTGGTTGTCGGTTGCCGACATGGACAAGCCTGCCGGCACGGTGACGTACACCCAGCTCTGCAACGCCAGCGGCGGCATCGAGTGCGATCTGACGATGACGCGCCTCGGCGAGCAGCACTGGTACGTCGTCACCGGTTCGGCGTTCGGCGCCCACGACATGGGCTGGATCCGCTCGAACGCACCCGACGACGGCAGCGTGCAGATCCGCGATCTCACCTCGGCCAACGCGGTGATCAACCTCTGCGGCCCAATGGCGCGCGAGGTGCTGCAGGCGGTCAGCGAGGACGACGTGTCGAACGAGGCGCTGCGCTACGCGACCGCCCGCGAGATCACCATCGGTTCAGCGCCGGTGCTGGCCATGCGCATCGGCTACGTCGGCGAACTGGGTTGGGAGCTGCACGTGCCCACGTCGTACGCCGCGCATGTGTACGAACTGCTGCGCGAGGCCGGCCACGCGTACGACATCGCCAACGTCGGGTACCGGGCGATCGACACACTGCGCATGGAGAAGGGCTATCTCTACTGGTCGACCGACATCACGCCAGACACGACACCGTGGGAGGCGGGCCTGAGTTGGCGGATCAACATGCGCACGGGCGACTTCTGCGGACGCGCTGCGTTGGAAGTGCAACGCGAGGCCGGCATCGACCGCAAGCTGTGCACGTTCACGCTCGAGGAGATGGCCTACCCGGTCAGCGGCGAGGCGATCATCGCCGATGGCCCAATGGGCAGCACAGTCGTCGGCTTCACGACCAGCGCCAACTTCGGCCACACGATCGGCAAGCCGATCGCCTATGGCTACCTCCCGGTCGAGTTGGCCGATCGCACCGACTTCGTGATCGAGGTCTACGGCGAACCGATCCCCGCGACCCGCCACGACGGCGCCCTCTACGATCCCAAGAACCTGCGGCTCAAGGGCTAAGCCCCGTGGAGTGTTTCAAGGCACCCACCCGGGCCTGAGACACTCCACGCCGTCCTGTCGAGTGTTTCAGGGCACCCACCCGGGCCTGAGACACTCCACACGGTCGTTGTGGAGTCTTTCGGCGCACTCAGGTGAACACGAGACACTCGACTCGGGCCGTGGCACGATGAGGCTGTGAGCGAGCTCTCCACTTTTCTCCAACGTGCTCGGCTGCCCACCGACGCTCCGACATCTCGGCTTGCCGGGCTCACCAACGTCAACCATCTGGTCGCGACCGGCGACGACCGGTACGTGCTCCGCGTCCCTGGCGAGGGTACGAGTGAGTACATCAACCGGGTCGACGAGGAGGTCGCGGCACGATCGGCCGCTGCCGCGGGCGTCAATGCCGCGGTCGTGTACTTCGACCCGACCGACGGGCTGATGGTCACACGATTCATCGACGGCGCGGCGACGATGAACGCCGAGCGGTTCCGCGATCTCGGTGCAGTGGCACGCGCCGGCCATGCGTTCCGCCAACTGCACACCACTGCGGCACCGTTCGCCACCGACTTCACGTTGTTCCCGATGATCGACGAGTACAAGGCACTACTGGCATCCAAGGGTGCGACCCTTCCCGAGGGCTACGACGACGTGCAGCGGCAAGCAGAGGTCGTGCGCGCCGCACTCGAGGCGGTGCCCGCTCCCCTCGTGCCGTGCCACTGCGATCCCTTGTGCGAGAACTTCCTCGACACCGGCACGCGGATGTTCGTCATCGACTACGAGTACGCGGGCAACAACGATCCGATGTGGGACCTCGGGGACCTCTCCGTCGAAGGCGAGTTCGGGCCCGAGCAGGACGACGCGTTGCTGCGCGCCTACTTCGCCGGCGATCCCCCGGCCGATCAGCGCGGTCGCATGGTTGCGTACAAGGCACTGTGCGATCTGCTGTGGACGCTGTGGGGCGTGATCCAACACGTCAACGGCAATCCCGCCGACGACTTCTGGGCATACGCAGTGGGGCGCTTCGAACGTTGCAAGGCGTTGATGTCGACCGCTGACTTCGACGCCCAGATCGACGCGATCACGGGCTGAGCAGCAAAGGTCAGCGAGTGTGTTTGCTGCGATAGCGGCGACCCATGGCCACCACCGTCGCGGGCACGAAGAACGCTCGGGCCGGCAACGACACTTCGCTCCACGGGCGCTTGGCCAGCGGCGACCGCCAGGCCTTCATGCGGTAGACGAAGAAGGCCGCCAACAGGGCGTGGAGGCCGATGGCGGCCCAGAAGAACCCCTTCGGGCCACCGACGATCATCAGTCCGGCGGCGACGAACGGGCCGACGACTGCACCGAGGCCGTACAACGTGACCAGCTGCGAGGCAGCGGCGTTGACGTGTTCGGGCTCGATCCAGTCGTTCGTGTACGCCGCGGCGATCGAGTAGAGCGGATAGCTGAACCCACCGAGCGCGGTGACCAGCAGCAACGCCATCGGGCTGGTCGACGGGCCGAGCAGCAACAGCACGGAAGCCCCGATGGCGCCGATCGAGGCGACGAAGCCGACGGCGCGGCGGTCGATGTCGTCGGATGCGGCCGACACCGGCCAGTGCAACAACATCCCACCGATGTTGGGGGCCGCGACGAACAGCCCGATGCGGCCGGTCGACAGGCCGACACGGGTCGCGTAGATGGCCGCCATGCCGGTCAACGCGCCGTGGGCCATCCCGACGAGCAGGCACGAGAACACCCCGGTAGGCACAACGTGGGCGAGGTCGCGGAGCGAGATGTGTTCGCGCTTGACCACCACGGGTGCCACGGCGTCCTCCGACAAGGCGACAGGAGCCACGGCGAGCGAGGTGATGATGCTGGCGATCGCGAACCCGGTGATGACGCGAGCGTCGATGGCGAACAGGAGGACCTGGCCGATGCCGAAGGCGCCCGACGTGACGACCGCGTAGATCGCCAGTAACCGCCCGCGGTTCTCGTTCGTCGCCAGGTTGTTGAGCCATGATTCGGCAACCACGTACTGACCCGCCAGGCACAGCCCGGTGACGAACCGCAGCCAGGCCCACGCCGGCGCCGACTCGGTGAGGCCGACGGCGAGCATGGCCGCCGACAGCAACGACGCCAGCGCCGCGTAGACGCGGATGTGGCCGACCCGCCCGAGTGCCGACAGGGCGACGCGCGACCCGACGAGGAACCCGCCGTAGAACGAGGCGCTGATCAGGCTGCTGACAGCCGTCGGCAACTTGATCAGCTCCGAGCGAACACCCAACAGCGTGCCGAACAGGCCGGCGGCGAGCAGCAACAACGCCAGGCCGACGAACAGCCCCCACGTCGCCAGGGCGATGTCGCGGGTCAGTGACGGGCCGTCGTCGCTGCGTTCCATGAGCCCCCAGCCTGCCACGCCGCACCGGAGGTGACCTGGGAGGCCGTGGTGTACTGTCGCCGGATGACTTCTCCGTCGGCCACCAAGCTGACGCTGGTCGGCGCAGGCAAGATCGGTCAAGCGATCGTGCAGCTGCTGTCGTCAGCACCCGAGTTCGATGTCACCGTGATCGACCGCGACGACGCGGCGTTGGCCCCGCTGCGGGCACGTGGCGTGCGCGCGTTCGAGACCGACATCACTGACCCCATCGCACTCGCCGCCAACGTCGACGGCCAAGACATGGTGATGAGCGCCGCGCCGTTCCACGCGACCTCGATCATCGCCACGGCGGCGCGCAACGCCGGCGCCCACTACTTCGACCTCACCGAAGACGTCGAGTCGACGCGTGTGGTCAAGAACCTGTCCATCGATGCAACGTCGGCGCTCGTGCCGCAGTGCGGGCTGGCACCGGGCTTCGTGTCGATCGCCGCAGCGGAGCTCGCCCGATCATTCGACGACATCCGCTCGATCTCGATGCGCGTCGGTGCGCTGCCACAGTTCCCCACCAACGCGTTCAAGTACAACCTCACGTGGTCGACCGATGGTTTGATCAACGAATACTGCAACCCGTGCGAGGCGATCGTCGACGGCAAGATGCTCGAGGTGCTGCCTTTGGAAGAGGTCGAAGCCTTCTCACTCGACGGCGTCGACTATGAGGCGTTCAACACGTCGGGCGGCCTGGGCACGCTCTGCGAGACGCTGCTCGGTGAGGTCGAGACGCTGAACTACAAGACGGTTCGGTACCCGGGTCACTGCGCGGCGATCAAGATGCTGATCACCGACCTGCGGCTGTCACGCCGGCGCGACCTGCTGAAGGAACTGCTGGAAGCCGCCATCCCGATCACCTACCAAGACGTCGTGCTGATCTTCGTGACCGCGTCGGGTACACGCAACGGGTTGCTGATGCAGGAGACGTTTGCACGCAAGGTCTACGCTTCGGAAGTCAACGGCGTGCGGCTGTCGGCGATCCAGCTGACCACTGCCGCCGGCATCTGCACCATGGCCGACCTGATGCGCGAGGGCAAGCTGCCCCAGCGCGGGTTCGTGCGCCAGGAGCAATGCGCGTTGTCCGACTTCCTCGCCAACCGGTTTGGCTCGCTGTACCTGCGTGGCAAGGAAGTCACGGGCTAGCCGCCCCAGCCAACCTTCCCCCGTCTGTCGACCCGTGCTGAGGGGACATCGCACGGATACGGATCACCCGTGTAACGCCGGATCCGCGCTCCGCCTCTCCCCGAGGTGGTCGGGCGCGATTTCGGTATCCACAGGCGTATTCCCGCGCCCGACCAGGCTCATCGGGCGCGATTTCGGTATCTCCAGGCGTGTTTTCGCGCCCGACCGATCTCCAGACGGATGCAGCGAGCGCCGAACCGACGCATCTGACGAGTCCCTGACCGGCGTTTGGTGGCACCCTCGCTGCGATGCCCCGATTGCCTCGCCGTCGCGACAGACCGTGAGGCTTGTGCGGTAGCTGGTGGCTGGCATTGCCTGAGACTTCCGGACCAGGTCGATTTTCACTGGACAAGTTTTCGTCGTCTGGCGGGGAGTTGACGAATGGGCTTCGCCAATCTGCGCAACTCCCTGCCGTGCGGTTCTATCGCGTCACGGTGGTCGTCCGAGTCGGGGTGCTCGCCAGAGATGACCCGGGACTCACGTGTGACCGAAGCGCCGATGCTCCCGCTTCGGTACGACGCGAGCGAGACGTCCGAGTTTCGCGCGCGTGCACGGCGGTTCCGCGCCGCGACGAATTCTCTTGCGTGTGCTTGGTTCGAGGGCACGCCCGGACGCGACCGTGTGGGCGTGCCTCGCTGAACAGCCCGCCCGGACGATGGAAATTGAGACGACCCTCAACGGGTCCGCGCCGGTTGCGACCCTCAGAAGGCGACCAAATGCTGACCGGTTGTTCCCCCTTGACCACGGCGCAAGATGGACGCCGCGGAGTCCCCGGAACGAGTGCGGGGAGGGCATAATCTGCCCGCCCCGCACGTCGCCCCTAGCCCCTAGTCGTCGCCGGTATAGCGGAAGATGTAGAGGCCGGAGTCGCGATCGCTGGCGAGAACAAGCGGGTGATCAGTGTCCTCCTCATCGTGTCCGCCTTTCGGGGTTACCAGCTGTACCCCCCAGAAGTCGTTGCCTCCCGTGTCGATGAAGTGCCCGACCTCCTCGATGCCGCTCTTTCCGAACTTGAGGACGCGGAAGCCCCCTGCGTAGTACGACACGTAGGCGAGGTTGTGCTCCGGGTCGGTCGCCACCTCGTGGACCGAGAGGGCACCGAAGCCGTCGGCGAAGGCCGGGTCGAGCGCCTCCGGTATCGCGTAGGTGTCGATCTCGGCGAGCGTTCGCCCGTCGAACAGATGCACGTAGCCCCAGCCGTCGAAGGTACCGGTCGCGTCGACCTTCTCGCCGAGCGTTCCGATATCGGGCTCCGTGTTCGGCTCGGGGTCGTACGGCAACGAGAAGTCGGGCGTCGTGTTGAACATCTTGTGGAACGCCTCGTGCGTCGTGCAAACGGCGACGATGGGCGGGGCCGGCGGGAAGGCACCCGAGCCGCAGAATGGCGGTAGGGGTTCGGGGTCGCTGATATGCCGGTTCACGAGCACGACGGCGTCGTAGCCTGCCGCGATCGCGTTTGCTGCTTTCTCGCCGGGGAAGCACGCCGCCTCAGGCGCGCTCGGGTCGTTCGCCGGCCCGCGCTGGAGAACGACAATCGCCTCCTCGCCCGGCCCGAGCGGCGGCAGGCCAGCGGTCGCTCTCGGCGGAATTGCAGCCGAGTCCGGGCAACCGTAGCCGCCGTAAACGATCGGACCGTTCAGCCTCCCGTCCGCGAGACTCGTCGGCGGGGCCGCACCGCCGACTGCGCTCCCAGGGAAGTCGCCGGCATTCAACCCAGTCGAGATCGTCAACGTGTCGACACGGAACGGCGAGAAGTCCTCGTCCGTGCCGAGGATGAACTTGTTGTTGTGGCTCCATTCAGCCTCGTGGGCATTCCCCTCGGGCGGAGTCAACCCCGTCTGAGGATCCGGGTCCGTAAACGTCGTGTCGTTCACGAACACCGGGTGGGCGGGGTCGTTGACATTCAAGACGATGTACCCGGCGTCCCAGTAGGAGAGGAGCATCAGGTAGTCGCCCTTGACCTTCTTGACGACCATGTCGTGAAGGAAGCTGGCAGCGAACGATCCCATGCCATCCGATTGGGCGTCCTGGGCGCCGGGCCAGTCGGCGAGGCTCACCTGGGCGATGAACGCAGGGCTGCTCGGATCGGTGATGTCGAAGATGTCGACGTCCTCGGACTCCTCGTCATCGACGATGACGACGTAGGCATGCTTGCCCTGCTGCCAGGCAAAGGCGCTGTGGATCTGATTGGCGGCAGAGACGGCGCCGCCGGGATCGGTATCGCCGGCGCCGACGACCAACGGAACCGGGATGAGCGGATTCGTGACGTTGTAGATGGAGAAGCCCCCGATCTGGCTACCGCTGGTGTCGTCACAGATCTCGTTGTTGATGACGAGGATGTCGCCCTTGAACGATTTTGTCTTGATCGAGAGCGCCTGCACTCCCTCGCTCACGAACGAGCCGGATGCAGTCGGGATGAAGCCGACTTCGACAGGGCTCGCCGGATTCGAGATGTTGACGACGTACACTCCGCCCGAGCCGCACGGCTCGTTGTACGCGCCGAGGTAGGCGTAGTCGCCGAGCGTTCCGACGTCGGAGATGCGACCCGGGACGACGCCGCTGAGCCGGAGCTTGCCGACGAGTTCGACGTTCGCGCTCGACGCTGCCAGATGCCCGGCGGCGACGCCATGCTGTGCGTGCTCCTCAAGTGGCGTGTCACCGACGTCGTCGCTGATGGCGTGTTGTACCTCGCCGACTCCCCCTGCCCCGGCGACACCCGTACCAGCAAACAGCACCAACGCCCCGAGCGCAGCCTGAAGCGACCGCGAGGCATGCTTTCCCCTCGTTCCCATCACCCCTCCTCACTCCAGTGCCTTGCACTACCCGGAGGGCAGAAAGGCGGGACCCCTCGTGAGCCCGTCAGGCACGCGCGTGGTATAGCAGGTGCAGTGGCGCGCCGCAACCGCAATGGGCATCGAGGGGCCTGAAGGCAAGACCAAGACGAGCGTCCGGCCAAGCGGCTCCGCCCCGAACGTGAGCGAGTGGTGACGAGAGCTACTCGGAGTGTCGCACAAGGTCAGGGCAGAGCCAACCGTTCGACGGGTTGTCCGGTAATGCTGGCAATCAGGTCGTAATCACTGTCGACATGCAGGACAGTGAAGCTATGCCGGTTCGGCCGACGCCGCGATCAGCGGGTCAGGGATCGACGGTGCTCGATGGTGGCCGCGACCGGCCTTGTGGCAGGGCTGGACAGCGCACGACCACGCGCTCGCCTCCGCGCCATGACGTCGACGACAACTCGAGATCGCC
This sequence comes from Ilumatobacteraceae bacterium, assembly GCA_031373785.1. Taxonomy (GTDB): domain Bacteria; phylum Actinomycetota; class Acidimicrobiia; order Acidimicrobiales; family Ilumatobacteraceae; genus JAENVT01. The sequence continues at coordinate 3,071 of JANMNE010000342.1, read as the reverse complement.
GCCGGCCGTGCCACCCGCCCCACTGTCCGGAGACGTCAAGTGCGCCGACTGTCCCATATCGCTCGCCTCTGAGGGTCCATCGACCATGGCAGTGCCGGTAGGGGACGCTAGCGACGGCGTAGCACCTCGGCGGTGATCGCCGGCACCACCTTGTGCAGATCGCCGATCACTGCATAGTCGGCCTTCGTCACCATGTTGGCTTCGGGGTCGATGTTGATCGCCAGGATCTTCTTCGATGCCATCGCCCCGACCCAGTGCTGGATCGCCCCGGAGATGCCGCAGGCGATGTAGATGTCGGGCGCGATGCGGGTGCCGGTCTGGCCGACCTGATCGGTGTGGTTGCGCCAGCCGTTGTTGGTCACTGCACGGCTGCAGCCGACGACGCCACCGAGTGCGGTTGCCAGCTCCTGCAACGGTGCGAACCCGTCGGCGGAGCCGACGCCGCGCCCACCGCTGACGACGACCGGGGCGGTCGCCAGCGTGACGCCGGCGGCACGTTCGACCCGTTCGCGGATCATCGTGCGGCCGAGGTTCGGTTCGAGCTCGACCCCCATCGGGGAGGCGGTGGCGGTCACCGGCGATTCGACTGCTGGAAACGCATGATGGCCGATCGTGAGGAGGCGGATCGGCGCGTCGAGCGTGCAACGCTCCAGCAGCGAGCCACCCCAACGAACGCGCACCAACGAGTCGTCGGCGAACTCGACCACGTTGGCGACCATCGGCGCGTCGAGGATCGCCGCAGCATGGGCCATGACCTCGTTGCCGCGATCGGTCCCCGTGGCCATCACGATCGACGGGCTCAACAACGTCGCCGCCTGGGCCACCACCGCGCCCCACGCCTCGGGCCCGTAGTCGATGAGCAGATCGTCGTGAACCTGATGCACGGTCGTGGCGCCGAAGACACCGATCTGCTCGACCAGCCCGTCGGCAGCTTTCCCGATGGTCAGGGCATGCGTCTCGCCGAGCTTGTTGGCTGCGGCGAGCGCCTCCCATGTGGCCGGCGACATCGTGCCGCGGTCATGCTCGACGACGACCAGGATCACTTCAGCACGCCGATCTCTTCGAGCATGTCGACGACCGCAGCGGCGGCCTCCGGGCCGTTGCCGAGGATCACGGTGGCACTGACCTGTTCCGCAGCGGGCAGCAGTGTGATCATCTGTTGACCACCCGGCTCGCCCGACGGGGGTACCTGGGCGACAGTGTCCTTCTTGGATGCGAGTCGCCCCTTCAACGTCGGTTAGCGCGGCAGGTTGATGCCTTCCTTCACGCCGAGCACGGCCGGCATCGGCACCTCGTAGACCTCGACACCGACGTCGGCCTCGCGGCGGGCGCGCAACATCTCGCCCTGCACGTCGATCCCCTTGATCCCGTTGACGACCGGGCGGCCGAGGGCGTGGGCCACACGGATGCCGACCTGGAAGCCACCGGAATCCGCCGACTCGTTGCCGAACAGGATGAGGTCGAATGGACCGTCCATGGCTTCGATGTCGGTGACGGCCACGGCAATGGCCGCGGCAGTCCGCTGCGGGTCCCAGTCGGGCCCGGAGATCGGCAGCAGCACTGCATTGGCAACGCCCAGGCTGGCTGCGTAGCGCAGCTGCTCGTCGGCCTCCGATGGGCCGAGCGTCAACACGGTTGCCTCGCCACCGTGTTGTTCGACCAGCTGCACCGCTTCCTCCACGGCGCACTCCTCGTGCGGGCTCATGGTGAACCCCAGGAACGCAGTGTCGACTGCTTGGCCGTCGGCCGTGATGTTGATACGTGCACCGGGCGCCGGCACGCGCTTCACGCACACCAGGATCTTCATGACTTCATCCGCGAGTCGTCGGGATCGAACAGCGGTGTTGCACCGGCGCGCTCCACCGTCACCGGGTAGAGCTCGTTCATGTACATCACCTGCAACTTGGTACCTTCCACGGCGTGCTCGGGCGGGAGGTAAGCCAGCAGCAGGTACTTGCCGACCGATGGTCCAGCACCGGCCGTGGTCACCCGAGAGACGCGACCCTTGGCGTCGAGGATGCGCTCGCCGTCGAGGGTCAGGATCGGCTCGTTGCCGCCGGTGGGGAACCGGTCGTAGCCATCCGCGCAACGCTGCGAATCCATCGACAGAGTGCACATGGTGGCCGCCGGCGACTCGTCGCGAGCCTTGAGGTAGGCCTCCTTGCCCATGAAGTCGGCCGACTTCACCTTGGGGCGAGCCAACCCCGCTTCCACCGGGTTGTACTCGCTCTCCAGCTCGGCGCCCATCAGGCGGTAGCCCTTCTCGATGCGACCGGTCACGGCGTAGACCCCGATGCCGACGGGGATGATGTCGAACTCCTTGCCGGCCTCGGCGACGGTGTCCCACAGCCGCAGGCCATGCTCCATGTTGGTGTAGATCTCCCAGCCGTTCTCACCGACGTAGGAGATGCGGAACATGATGCACGGCACGCCGTCGATGAGCACCTCGCGCACCGCGCCGTACGGGAAGCCGGCCTGCGACACGTCGTACGGCTTTGACTGATCGGTGACGATCTTGGCCATGGTTTTCTCGGCATTGGGGCCCCACACACCGAGGGTGCACATGCCCTGCGACCGGTCGGTGAACGTGACCGACCCGTCGGTCGGCATGTACCTGTTGAACCAGTAGTTGTCGCGGCCGCCGTCGAACGCACCGGTGATGATGCGGAAGTGATCGGTGCCGAGGCGCTGGATGGTGAGGTCACCACGGAAGCCGCCGTGCTGGGTGAGCAACGGTGTGTACACGCTGCGCCCGACGGCGACGTCGACGTTGTTCACGCACATGTACTGCAGGTAGGCCATCGCACCGGGGCCGGTGATGTCGAACTCGTTGAACGCAGTGAGGTCGACCATGCCGACGCTCTCGCGCATCTGCAGGTGCTCGGCGTTGGTGATGGGGCTCCACCAGCGGGCATCCCACTCGTGCTGGCGGGGGTGAACGCATCGGGGAACTTGTCCTTTAGCTTGGCGTTGCTCTCGAACCACTGCGGGCGCTCCCACCCGCGGGCGTCGAAGAACACCGCGCCGAGCGCTTCCTCGCGAGCGAAGAACGGGCTGCGACGCATTCCGCG
>JANMNE010000338.1:0-6854 GCA_031373785.1 Ilumatobacteraceae bacterium | reverse complement strand
CCTCAACGGCAAGGCGGTGGCCGTCCGCGATGATCATCCGCACCTGCTTGCCGCGCTACGTGAGGAGCTCGATGTCACCTCGCCGAAGGACGGGTGCTCGCCGTCGGGGCAGTGCGGCTGTTGCACGGTGCACATCGACGGCAAGGCGATCGTCAGCTGTCAGCAATCGGTGGCCAAGACCGCTGGCAAGACCGTGACGACGCTGGAAGGCGTGGCACCGCAGGAGCGCGAGGCGTTCGCCAACGCCTTCGCCGCGTGCGGCGGCCTCCAGTGCGGGTTCTGCATCCCGGGGATCGTGATGCGCGCCAAGGCGCAGATCGACAAGAAGGGCGCCGACCTGCAGTCGAGCGACATGGCCCGCCACCTCGGCGCACACCTGTGCCGATGCACGGGGTACGTGAAGATCCTCGAAGCCATCGACGCGGTCGCCAAGGGCAAGCAGTTCGAGCCGGCGCTGTCGGCGACCGTCGGTGGCTCGGGTGCGAAGTACGAGGCCGGCGAACTGGCGCTGGGCGATCGCGACTACATCGACGACATGCGCGTGCCGGGCATGCTGCACGGTGCGTTGCATCTCACTGATCATGCGCGGGCCGACATCGTGTCGATCGACACCGCTGCCGCGGCCGCTGCGCCCGGCGTGATCGCCGTGTTCACCGCCGCCGACATCGCCGGCGAGCTGCGCGTGGGCATCATCTACAAGGACTGGCCGGTGATGATCCCCGTCGGGGGCCGCACCAGCTACGCCGGCGACGTGCTGGCCATCGTCGTCGCCGAGACGCGGCAGTCGGCCCGCGACGCAGCGGAGTTGGTCGAGGTCGTCTATGCCGCGCTCACTCCGGTCACCGACCCCGACGCGGCGCTGGCCGACGATGCGCCCATCGCGGTCTGGGGCACCGATACCAATGTGCTCGGCGTCAGCGACTACGGCCGTGGCGATGTCGACGCCGGCCTGGCCGAGGCGGCGCACACGGTGCACGAGGTGTTCCAGACGCAGCGCATCGAGCAGGCCTTCCTCGAGCCGGAGAGCACGCTCGCCGTGCCGACCAGCGTCGGTGGCGCTCGCCATCTGCAGGTGTACTCCGGCGGCCAGGGCGTGTGGGACGACCGCGACGACATCGCCCGCATGTTGGCGATCGGCAACGACCAGATCACCGTCACGCTCGTCTCCAACGGCGGCGCGTTCGGCGGCAAGGAAGACATGAGCAACCAGGCTCAGGCGTCCCTCGCCGCGTGGTTGCTCGACCGGCCGGTGAAGTGCACCCTGTCGCGTGAAGAGAGCCTGCGGATGCACGCCAAGCGTCACCCGATTCGCCTCGAGTACTGGGCGGGCTGCGATGCCGATGGGCACCTCACTGCGCTGCGGGTGCGGGCGATCGGAGACAGCGGTGCGTACGCCAGCGTGGGGATGAAGGTGCTCGAGCGCGCCGCCGGTCACTCCAGCGGCCCGTACCGCGTGCCCGCCATTGACGTGCGCGCTGTTGCCGTGCGCACCAACAACCCGATCTGCGGCGCCTTCCGTGGGTTCGGCGCCAACCAGGCGCAGTTCGCAATGGAGGGCGTGATCGATCGCCTGGCCGAGAAGGTCGGCATCGACGGGTGGCAGATGCGCAAGCGCAACGTGATCCATCCCGGCGAGGTGTGGGGTCCCGGGCAGATCATGGATGACGGTTGCGGTGGGGCCGAGGTGTGCCTCGATGCGATCAAGCCGCACTACGCCTCGGCGCGCGCCGCCGGCAAGGCGATCGGCCTCGGGCTCGGGATGAAGAACTCCGGCCTCGGCAACGGGTTCCGCGAGCTGTGCCGCGCGGTGGTGCGGTTCCGCGACGATGGGGTCGTCGAAGTGCGTCACGGCTGGACCGAGATGGGACAGGGTGTGCATACCGTCGCGTTGCAGGTCGCCGCCCAGGAGTTGGGCATCGACCCGAACCGCATCGAAGTGATCGTCGACACCACGCGCGACCTCGGCTTCGGACAAACCACGGGGTCGCGGGGCACGCTGATGGCTGCGGGTTCGGTTCGCAACGCTTGCCTGGCCGCGCTCGCGGGCGGGTGCCAGAACGATGTCGACTACGAAGGCGAGCATCTTGTGGATTGGACGCAAGAACTCGGCGATCCCGACAATCCGAACCCGACGATCCACTCGGCGTTCGGGTATGCGACTCAGCTGGTGATCGTCGATCGCGAGACCGGCAAGGTCGAGCGGGTCGTGGCGATCCACGACGTCGGCAAGGCGGTCAACCCGAACCTGTGCGAGGGCCAGATCGAAGGCAGTGTGCACATGGGTCTCGGCTACGCGTTGACCGAAGACTTTCCGTCCGATCCCGAGACCGGCTTCCCGACCAACATGACGTTGCGGTCGCTCGGGATCCTCCGTGCCAAGGACGTGCCGCAGATCGACGTGGAACTGGTCGAGGTCCCGCAGCCGAAGTCCCCGTATGGGATCAAAGGAGTCGGCGAGATCGGCCTGGTGCCGACCGCACCGGCGGTTGCCGCGGCCCTGCGCGACTACGACGGACTGTGGCGTACCTCGCTGCCCATGCGCGCCAAGTTCGCCACCGACTCCTAGGGCCGGCGACCGACGAACGCGATCAGCCGCGATTGCAGGTCGGCGGAGGCGTCGATGTCGACCTTCGGGCCGTAGTGGCCACTCTGGCGCAGCATCTCGTCGATGTCCTGCATGCCCTCGAACAGCATGGCCACTTCCGTCGACTCGAGCGTCTCGTCGAGGCCGGTGGCGCGGGCGAGGTCCCAGGTGTGGATCAGTACGTCGCTGAGGATGAACATCCCGATCGCGTCGTCGAGTCGGTGCTCGCCGGCTTGCGGATGGTTGAAGGTGCCGCCGGCTTGCTGTGGATCGTCGAGCAGGGCCTGGATCGCGCCGTTCATGGTCGACCAGGCGCCTGCGGGGTCGGTGCTGATCGAGGGGCCGACCGGCAACTCCACACCGGCGCCATCGTGTAGGAACGGTGGGATCCAACCGACGAGGTGCCCGACGATGTCGCGGGCCAGCCATCCATCGCACGGTGCCGGTGCGTCCCACGAGTCAACGGGCACAGCGTTCGTCCGGCGGGTGAACCCGTCGGCCACCGTGCGGTAGCGGTCGGCGATCTCACTCATCATCGGCTCCAAGGTATGCGGTTGCGCGTCGCTTCGGAACGCCTCGTGTCAGTCGGTCTGGTCGTCGATCGTTGCCGTCGCTGCGTTGTCCTGAACCGACTTGATCCCATTCTGCGCTGCGGCCTTGGATTCGTACGCCTCGCCGACGGCGATGACCTGGCCGTTGCCGGCCTTCAGACGAAACCTGTACTTGCCTGCGTTGTCGTTGTAGAGCTCGAACTTGCCTGCCATGACACCAACCTCCGAGGGATGCGCTCGCTGACTGCGACGGTAGCAGCGCAGCGACAAGCCCGGGTCCGCACCGAAACTGTTCCCGTGGAGTTGTTCGGGATACCCGCCGCTGAATCGTGGAGTGTCTCAGACCCACTTGGGTACCTTGAAACACTCCACGGGTCATTGGGGTTCCTGCACGACGAAGTCGGGTCATGACCGCCTACGATCTTGCGTCGTGCGTGCCTCGTCGACCCTCAAGTTGTCCCTTGCCACCGTCGTGTTCCTCGCTGCGTGCGGTGACTCGAAGTCGACCGCGACCACGGTCGCGCTGAAGCCGAAGATCACGATCAGTTCCACGACCGACCCGACCAGCGAGATGATCGCCGAGATCTACGGCCAGGCGTTGGAGAAGGCCGAGTTCCGCGTCGCCCGCAAGCGGCCGTTCGCCACATCGGCCGAGCTGATGACGGCGTTGTCCAGTGGTGAGGTGCAGTTGGCCGGTGTCACGTCGCTGAGCCTGTTCAACCTCGTGCAGGCGCCAGGGACGACGCCGGTGGTGCCGACCGACATCACCGGGCAGGCGGGCGCAATCTCCAAGCTGCTGCCCGCCAACGTGAAGATGGGTGTGCCGTCGACAGCCGAAGACAAAGACGTCATCTTCTGCGCCAAGACGTTCACCGACACGAACGCGTTGACCAAGTTGAGCGACCTCGGCACCAAGCCTGGCATCGCCACGCTGGCTGCGCCGGACGGGTTCGACACCGCCAAGCCGCTCGGCGCCGCGGGGTTGACGGACACCTACGAGATCGAGTTCAAGTCGATCGTGTCGGCAGTGATCGGCAAGACCCTCGAGGCGGTCAATGCCGGCACGGCCGACTGCGGGGTCGGTCGCTCGGGTGATCCGGCGCTCGGGGCAGCCACCTTGACCGTCTTGCAAGACGACAAGAACCTGGTGCCGACCGACGTGATCCTACCGCTGGTGACCGGCGACGTCGGCGGCGCCGACGTGATGACGGTCGTCGATGCCACCAGCTCCCGATTGACCCCCGACTCGTTCCGGGCGCTGATGTCTCGCCTCACCGTCGATGGTGCAACACCCGAGATCGTCGCCAACGAGTTCACCGGAAATGCCGGGACGTGATCACGGTCTCCGATCTGTCCAAGCGGTTCGGGCGCACCACAGCGGTTGATCATCTGAGCTTCGAGGTCAGGCCGGGCACGGTCACGGGCTTCCTCGGCCCCAACGGTTCCGGCAAGAGCACGACCATGCGGTGCATGCTCGGGCTCGATCGCCCTGACACGGGCGGTGCTTCGTTCGACGGTCGGGCCTACCGGCAACTGTCGTCGCCCCTGCACGAGGTCGGCGCGCTGCTCGACGCCGGCTACGTGCACCCCGGCCGCAGCGGACGCAACCACCTGCGCTGGTTGGCCGCATCGAACGGGCTGCCCAAGGCTCGCGTCGACGAGGTGCTCGACCTGGTCGGCCTGCGTTCGGTCGGTGGCCGGCGGGTGAAGACGTACTCGCTCGGAATGCGCCAACGGCTGGGGCTGGCCGGGGTGTTGCTGGGCGATCCGCACACCGTGGTGCTCGATGAGCCGGCCAACGGTCTCGACCCCGAGGGCATCCGTTGGATCCGCGATGTGTTGGTGCACCTCGCTTCGCAGGGTCGCACCGTGCTGGTCAGCAGCCACCTGCTGTCGGAGATGGCTCAGATGGTCAACGATCTCGTCGTGATCGGCCAAGGTCGCCTGATCGAGCAGTGCTCGGTGCCCGAGTTCGTGGAGCGTCATGCCGATCGGTGGGTGCGGGTCAAGAGCCCCGGGGTCGCCGCCTTGGTCGGCGCCGCCACCGGGCAAGGTGCGCAGGCCAGCATGATCGACGCGACGACCGCCGAACTGCGCGGCATCACCACGGTCGAGGTCGGCGAGCTGGCGGCGCGCAGCGGCATCGTGCTGCACGAGTTGTCGCCGCAGACCGGGTCGTTGGAGGATGCGTTCCTCCAGGCCACGGCGACAGCGCAAGAGTTCGCCGCCCAGCCAGTGGTGGCGTCGTGATCGACACCATCCGCAGCGAGTGGATCAAGCTCCGCACCGTGCGGATGAACCTCATCCTGTTCATCCTCGCCGTCGCCTTCCCCGTGATCGTGTCGGTCCTGGTTGCTGCGCTGGCCGACGTGACCGACCTGAAGGCATCCGACATCGCCGGGTTGGTCACCGGCTCGTCAGTGGTCACCGCGTTGCTGCTCGGTGTCGTCGGCGCAGTGTCGATCAGCGCCGAGTTTGCTCACGGCACGATCCGCCCGACGTTTGCGGCCACGCCGAAACGCGGTCGCGTGTTGATCGCCAAGGCCGTGGTCATTGCCGTGTTCGCCGCCGTGGCCGAAGCCCTCGTCGTGCTGTTCTGCTTCGCAGTGTCGTCGGCCATCGCCAAGTCGCGCGGCGTGCCGGTGTCGCTCAGCGGCGATCACGAGGCCAGGGCCGCGCTGATCGGGATCGTCGTGTTCGCCGTGATCGTCAGCCTGCTCGGCTTCGGCCTCGGCATGGTCATTCGCAACACGCCTGCGGCAGTGGCGATCCTCATCCTGTGGCCGCTGGTGGTCGAGAACATCATCTTCGCGATCCTCTCTGCGGCGGGTGTCGACAATCCGCAGAAGTTCCTGCCGTACATCTCCGGGTTCGGTCTCGGGAACCCCAATGCTGCGACCTCCGACAGTCTCGGTCGTGTGGCTGGCGGTCTGTACTTCGCGGCGGTCACCGCGGTGGTCGCGTTGGCCGGCGCGGTGGTGACAGCGCGCCGCGACGCCTGACCGCTAGCGGGCGCGGATGTCGAGGCTGTCGCGCTTCAGGATCGTGTACTTGCGTTCGTGCTGATCGATCCAGCCGAGGCGGATGAAGCTGGCGATCGCCTTGTTGACGCGTTCGCGAGATGCGCCCACCATGCCGGCCAACTCCTCCTGCGTGACGGGGAGGATGAAGTCGTCGTCGCCTTCGGAGAGCTCGAGCAAGCGCTTCGCCGTGCGACCGGTGACGTCGAGGAACACGCTGTCGGCCAGCGCCTCGTCGGCGACGCGCAGCCGTTGGGCGAGCAACCTGGTCACGCCCCACAGCAGCCGTGGATCGCCGCGGAACGCATCCATCACCGGCTCGAACGGAATGGTCAGCACGGCCGATGGTTCGAGCGCTCTCGCCATCGCCGAGCGTGGTCCGCCGTCGAGCATCGCCATCTCACCGAGCAGATCGCCCGGCTCCATGAGGGCGACCACCGTCTCGCGGTGATCGATGGGGTTGGCGATCGCGATCGCCAGGCGGCCGCGCAGGACAAGATGCAACGAGTCGGCGATGTCGCCCTCGTGGAACAGCACGTCACCGCGGATCAGGTGCTGCTCGCGGCCTGCGGCCGCAATCGGTGCCAGCACCTCGTACGGCGCATCGGCGAAGAATTCGGTCTGAGCAAGGAGGTCTTCGTGAGCCATGTGCGTCGAACGGTACTACCCTCGCCGGTCGTGTCGCTCCCCGCAGCAGAG
>JANMNE010000336.1:0-2649 GCA_031373785.1 Ilumatobacteraceae bacterium | reverse complement strand
GGCGACGGCGGCACTGCTGCCCGGGACGGCAGTCGTCGTCGGGCTGGTGGAGTCGCTGCCACACGCAGCGAGCAGGGTGAACGGAACTAGCGAGAAGAGTGCAGCGCGTCGAAACGACATGTGCGTGTCCTTTGCAATGAGGGATCGGGTTGTTGCCAGTGCACAACGGGCAACTGTCGCGTTGCGAGAAACTCGCGGAGCGCCCCTACGGTCATGCGTTCGGTCAGCCTATCGCGAGGCGCTTCATGGCGACGTTGTCTGAATGGCGTCGAACAGGGCCAGCACGTTGTCGGCCCCGACCCCGACCCGGTGCCCGGTGCGGGAGATGAAGCCCAGTTGGATGCCTGCCGCCGGCTCGGTCACCGCAAAGAACTGCTCGTGGCCGTCGGCGTCGACCAGCACCTCGGTGAGCAGCGGCGCACCGGAGTCCGCCAGCGAAACGCGGGCAAACGCCGCGTTCAACACCTCGATCGCCACGTGTTGCACGCCTTGGCCGTGCCGTTCGAGGTAGGCGGCAACGCTGGGCGAGGCCTGTGGGCCGACCAGCACCAGCGTGACCCCGCCTGCGGTGAGCGTGCAGATCCCGGGCCGGGCGACGCCGGCCATGGGCACCTCGCGGAACCCGAACCGGCTCTGCAGCGTGGAGGTGGCCAGGTCGAAGTCGTCGACGGCGATGACGATGTGGTCGACACGGGTGGCCACGGTGTCGAGGCCGCTGTGGGACTCGCCGGTGGCCGCCGGCTTCTCGGGCGCGGCATCAGGTCGATGGCCCGCAACTTCGATGCGGTGCGTCTCAGTGAGCAACACGCGGAACAGTTGCTCGGCGAAGTCGGGGTCGATGCCGGCTTCGATCGCCTCTTGTCGTCGGGTCACGACCACGTCGCGAACCCGTGCCGGCTGGATGACCGGTGTGTTGGAGCCGGCCTTCAAATCGGCGACCTGACGGCAGACGGCAAGTCGCTCAGCGATGATCGCGATCAGGGCGCCGTCGAGTTGATCGATGCGCGAGCGGAGGTCGTCGAGGTCGGCCATCGTCTGCACCGTACCTGTTCAGGCACCCTGCGAGCGCTGTGATGCATGCCAGCCCATCACGGCACGCTGCAACAGGTTCAGCAACACCAGGCTGATGGTTCCCAGAATCGCCATCGAGAAGATCGCCGCCCACAGGCGGTCGCCCTGATTGCCGGCGCTGGCCCGGGCGCCGATTGCCCCGAGCCCCCCTGCGCCACCCTCGGCGAGGTAGGCAACGATCAGCGCCAGCCCGGTGTTGTACTTGGCAGCGGTGAACAACGCTGGAAGCGCCGAGGGAAGGCGCAGGTGCCAGACGACCTCCCACCGCGATGCGTCGACCGAGGCCAACAGCTCCCGGCTCCATGGATCGGCGCCCCGCATGCCGTCGGCGGCGGCGAAGGCAAATGCCGGCAGGGTGACGAGGGCAACGATGAAGATGACCGGCTTTTCGGAGAAGCTGCCGAGACCGACCTTGATCGAAGCGATGTATGCGGCGAAGGGCGTGACAGCGATCAGGGTCAACACGGGCTGCGTCGCGTACTCGAAGAACCTCGACGATGCCATCGCCGCCCCGAGCACCAGGGCGACCACCACCGCAATGGCGAACCCGATGGTGGCGTGCCGCATCGTGAGCAGTGCCGCCCTGAAGTAGTCGTCGGGAAACCTGCCCATGTACTGGATCACCCGGCTCGGCGTCGCCAGCACGAAGGGTCGGATGTCGAAGGCGCGCACCAGCGCCTCCCACGCCCCGAAGAACACGGCCAAGCCGACGATCGGCGCGAGGTAGCGGACGCGGTTCACTCGGCGGCTCCCTCGAGCAACGCATGTCGAACGCGGGTGCAGAGCTGGAAGAAGCGCGGGTCGTCGTCGACGTCGTCGGGGCGCGGCCGTGGGAGATCCACCTCGATGTCTGCCACGATCCGGGCCGGTCTCGGCGACGTGACCAGCACTCGGTCGCTCAACGCAACCGCTTCGCTGATCGAGTGCGTGACGAAGATCGTGGTCACGCCGCGCCCCTCGACCAGTTGATTGATCAGCCCGCGCATCTCGGCGCGAGTGATCTCGTCGAGCGCGGCGAGCGGTTCGTCCATCGCCAACAACGGCGCTCCCAGAGCGAGGGCCCGAACCAGGGCGACGCGCTGCTGCATTCCACCGCTGAGCTGGTGTGGGCGAGCATCGAGGAACGATCCCAGGCCGACCCGCTCGAGCAACTGGATCGGGTCGGTGGTGGTCGATCCGTTGGCCCGCCGATTGACATCGAGCAGCAGCCGGGCGTTCGCCCCGACGGTTCGCCATGGCAGCAAGCCGGGGTGCTGCGGCACCATTGCGACGCGTTTGTGTCGCCGGGCGTCGGCTGCCGGTTCGCCGTTGACCAGCACCTGTCCCGACGTGGCCGGCTCGAGGCCGGCGATCACGCGCAGCAACGTGGACTTGCCGCAGCCGGATGGCCCGATCACGCTGACGAACGAGCCGTGATCGATCTCCAGATCGATCCCCGCAATGGTGTCGAGGGCTCCGAACGACTTACGCAATCCGCTCAACGAGACGGCGCTGGTCATGGTCGATATGGCTCCAGCAGCCGCTCGACGTGCTTAGCGAGGATGTCGAGCTCGATGTTCACGACCGCTCCCGGCCCGC
>JANMNE010000255.1:0-1683 GCA_031373785.1 Ilumatobacteraceae bacterium | reverse complement strand
TCGCAGGTCGTCAAGCTGCTGGAAGACGCCGTCGGCACCGACCTCCGGGCTCCTGGCTTCCCCGACGTGCTGCAATAGGTCTGCGCCGTTGGTCGACGGCATCGCCAAGACGCCGGTCGAACTCCACGCCGCCGCCGCAATCGCGGGCGACGCGTTCAGCGATGTCACGTTGGTCGCCCTCACCGAATCGAGCACTTTGCCCGCAATCGCCTCGGCCTCACCCTCGCCAAGCTCGGCATCGATGTCGAAGGCGGTCGCTGACCATCGGGCGCGATACACGAATGGCAGGTTTGGTTTTCGCGCCCAAGCCGCCGCCACGGGCGCGAAAACCGAATTACTAGTACCCGAATCGAGCCCGACTCAACCAGTCGGGTGTGCCACTAGGGTTCGGCGGCGATGGGCGTACCAACAGACGCGCGTGCAGTGGGCACCGGCGCCTCGGTGTTGGCGGCCATCGGGCGCACACCGTTGGTCGAGCTCTCCCGGGTGACCAGCGGTCTCGATGGTCGGGTCGTGGCCAAGCTCGAGTACCTCAATCCCGGCGGGTCGAAGAAGGATCGAATCGCCCTGCGTATGGTCGAAGACGCCGAGGCGAGCGGCGCGTTGCGACCGGGGCAGACCGTTGTCGAACTGACCAGCGGGAACACCGGCACCGGTCTGGCGATCGTGTGCGCCGTCAAGGGATACCCGTTCGTCGCGGTCATGTCGGCCGGCAACTCGACAGAGCGGGCCCAGATGATGCGTGCCCTTGGTGCGGAGGTGATCCTCGTCGACCAACAACCGGGCTCCCTCGACGGCCATGTCAGCGGCGACGACCTGGCCCTGGTCGAGCAGGTGGCGTCGGCAGTCGCGACCGCGCGCCAGGCGTTCCGAGCCGACCAGTTCCACCTGGCGGGGAACCCGAGTGCGCACGAGGACGGGACCGCAGCCGAGCTGTGGGAGCAGACCGGCGGCGACGTGGATGCGTTCTGTGAGTTCGTGGGAACCGGAGGCACGTTCGCCGGCATCTCGCGCTTCTTGAAATCGAAGAACCCGGCGATCGCCTGCTACGTCGTCGAGCCTGATGGCGCCGCGGTCTTGGCGGGTCATCCGTTGGTCGATCCGGCGCACCGCATCCAGGGTGGCGGTTACTCGATGGCGACGCTGCCCTTGATCGACCCGGCGTTGGTCGATGGCTATCTGGCAATCAGCGATGTCGAGGCCATCGACGGGGCTCGCCGGCTGGCCCGGCAAGAAGGCATCATCGCCGGATTCTCGTCTGGGGCATGTCTGGCGGCGGCGGAGCAACTGCTGCGCGACCGACACCGTGGCCAGACGGTGGCGATCGTGTTGGCGGACTCCGGCATGAAGTACCTCAGCACCGACTTGTGGGGGTGACAGCGGTCCCTGATCCCGCATTGGTTCGAAGTCCTAGGACCATCGAATCATTGTGGGGCTCTCCGTTCAGTGGGAGCATTCACCCATCGCAATGCCGGGACGGCGGGGGCGATGGATGGGACGGAACTGAAAATGGGTATCGGGACGCCTTTTGTTGATGCGTGTTCGCTCGCGCTTGTAGCGATCACGCATCAACAAACGCCCCTCGAAATTCTCGAGCGGGTCAACCTCACTGCGGAGCGTGCCGACAGCCTCGGCCATCGCCTCCTCGGCCACGCGGGGGTATCGGAATCGCTGGTCATCTCG
>JANMNE010000277.1:0-34563 GCA_031373785.1 Ilumatobacteraceae bacterium | reverse complement strand
CATGGCCGACGTGATCGACCAGGCGGTCACCGACCGCGAGCGGCCACTTCGTGAGGAAGTCGTCGTGCCGTTCCGCACCGGCTACCTGCGGCTCCGCGTCGAGGAGACTCAGCGCATCGTGCGGTCCGCGCAGCGCCGGTTCCGGCGTCACAACGCGGCCCGACGCTGGGTGGAGGGTGAGATCTGGTCGGCGATGGCAGCAACGTGGCGTGACGGCACGGTGACCGCGCACGACGTGAAGGAAGCGGTGCGCTCGCTCCCCGAGATCCGCGCCGCACTGGAGCGCATGTGGCCGCTGCTCACGCCCGCTCAGCTCCTCCACGACCTGTTCGGCAGCAAGGCCTTGTTGAAGCTGGCTGCGGCGAAGCACCTGCAGGAGCACGAGTACCTCTCGCTGTACCGACCGCGCCGTGATGATGTCAAAGGTGTGCGATGGACCGAGCACGATGTCGCCCTGCTCGACGAGGCCCGTAGCTATCTCGGTGCCAAGAAGTCGACCGGGCAGAACGGTCGGAACGGGAACGGCAACGGGTCGGGTCAGCCCGACGCCGAGGAGATCCGCACCTACGGCCACATCGTGGTCGACGAGGTCCAGGACCTCACGCCCATGCAGTTGCGGATGGTCTCGCGCCGCTCGCTGAACGGCAGCATGACGGTGGTCGGCGACATCGCCCAGGCGACCGGCGCACTGGCGCCCAACGATTGGGCCGACGTGTTGCGCTACCTGCCCGAGCACAAGCCGTCACGGGTGATCGGGCTCAGCGTCGGCTATCGCATCCCGGCCCAGATCATGACGTTGGCCAACCAGGTGATGCTGGCGGCGACACCGACCTTGCGTGCCCCGACCAGCGTGCGTCAGAGCGATGATCATCCCGTGTTCGTGCACGCGACACCCGATGATCTGCTCGTCGCCGTCGCCGAGGCGACCCGCAAGCTCACCGAGGCGATCACCGACGGCACGATCGCGGTCGTGGCGCCGGATTCGATGGTCGAACGGGTCTCACAGGCACTGGCGGCCGCAGGGATCGAACACGGCCGGGCCACACGCACCGGTTTGGAGATGGGCGTCACCGTCGTACCGGTCAGCGTCGTGAAGGGTCTCGAGCTCGACGGCGTCGTGGTCGTCGAACCGGCCAGCATCGTCGCCGAAGAGCAGCAGGGCCTCCGTGCCTTGTACGTTGCCCTGACCCGGAGCACGCGACGATTGACGATCGTTCATGCCGATGCACTTCCCGCCGCTATGGAAGCGACAGGTACGCCTGCACCAAGTCTTTGAGGCTGCGGTAGACCTTGTCGGCTGCGGCCGGCCGGTTCAGTCTCGCCGCGTCTCGGCCTTTGGCGATCTCGGCGGCGATCTCGGTGGCGAGGTCTCGATCCTTGCCAGTGACCTCGGCCTGCACGGCGGCCCACAACGCCTCGACCCGTTCGACGTTGGCGGTCTTGTCGCCCTGCTCGGCGATCAGGTTCGACAGATCAGCAGCAGTGCTGACCAGCGTCGGGAGCAACTCTGCCGCCGAGCCCTGCGGGAGCACGGTCGTGGTCGGCGCCGCCGTCTGTGCGCTGATCGAGGAGTCGTACGTCGTCGCTGCGCACGAGGCGGTCGATGTGGCCAGGGTGAGGATGGCCAGGGTGAGCCTGAGACTCACGCGATGACCAGGATGCGGGCGCTGGCGAACGAGCCGACACCCACGTGATGGCCCTCGATCTCGATGGTCATGGTGCCATCGGGCGATGCCGCTGTCAGCAACCCACTGCGGCCCGGCAGGATGCTGGCTTCCTCGAGGAAGTCGAGCAGTCCGGGTGTGAACTCGAGCTCTTCGGGGATTCGGTTGATGGTGAACGACTTGCCGACCTCGACATCGGCGAGGGGCACCAACACCGGCTCGAGGTACAGCGACCCGGGAATCGGATTGCCGTGCGGGCAGGTTGTCGGGCTGCCGAGCACGCGGTCCATCGCCTGCTCGACCGCGTTGCTGATCACGTGCTCCCACTTGCCGGCCTCGTGATGGGCTTCGGCCCACGACAGGCCGAGCATGTCGGTCAGGAAGCGTTCCGCGAGGCGATGCCTGCGAACGACGAGTTGGGCCAGCGCCTGACCGGGCAGGGTGAGCTTGATCGCACCCTCGGTCGTGATCAACCCCTCGGCCTCGAGCCGGCGGATCATCTCGCTGACTGCGGGCCGACTGACCTGCAACCGTTCGGCGATTCGGGCTTGGATGACCGCGACATCGTCTTCGTCGAGCTCGAAGATGCACTCGCAATATTCCTCGAAAGCAGGGTGGTGCTCTCCGGAGGCGGGCATACAGAACAGGCTACCGGTAGCGTGCGACACGCATGTTCATCGCGCCGTTCCTCCTGGCAGCCACCGGCCGGCACGGCGATCGAACCCCTGTGTGGTTCATGCGCCAGGCGGGTCGCAGCCTTCCCGAGTACCGCGAACGACGCGGCGAGGGCAGCATCCTCGACGCCATCAAGCAGCCCGATCTCGCCGCCGAACTGACCTTGCAGCCCGTTCGTCGATACGGGGTCGATGCCGCCGTGTTGTACAGCGACATCGTCGTGCCGGCTCACGCAGTCGGGTTCGGCATCGACGTCGCTCCGGGCACCGGGCCGGTGTGCCCTGCACCGTTGCGCAGCGCCGCCGACCTGGCGCGCCTGCGGCCCTTCGAGCCGGGCTCCGATGCGGCATATGTCGCCGAGACGGTCCGGATCCTGGTCGACGAGTTGCCCGACTCGGTGCCGCTGCTGGCGTTCGCCGGCGCCCCGTTCACCGTTGCCAGCTATCTGATCGAGGGTCGCCCGAGCCGGACCTACGAGCACACCAAACGGCTGATGCACACCGACACGGCGCTGTGGCACGGCGTGATGGAACGCCTGGTGCAACACGCCACCGCATCGATCGGCAGCCAACTCGACGGCGGGGCGCGGGCGTTCCAATTGTTCGATTCGTGGGCGGGCGCGCTCAGTCGCGCCGACTACGACACGTTCGTGCTGCCCCACTCGACGGCGATCTTCTCGTCGCTACGAGCCAGCCATCCCGACGTGCCGGGCATCCACTTCGGCATCGGCTGCGATCATCTGCTCGAGTCGATGCACGCTGCCGGCGCCCACGTCTTGGGCCTCGATTGGCGCACCCCGATCGCCGCTGCCCGGCGCCGGATGGGCGACGATCTCGTCGTGCAGGGCAACCTCGATCCCGCCCTGGTACTGGCAGGCGCCGAGACCGCCCTTGCGGGCACCGACGCCGTGCTTGCCGACAACGGATTCGGCGAGGACGGGCTGCGCCACCCCGGCCACATCTTCAACCTCGGCCACGGGGTACAACCCAACACCGACCCGGGTGTGCTGCGAGCCGTGGTCGATCACGTGCGCGAACACAGCGCCTCATGAGCGAGACCCGAACCGCGGTGTTGCTGATGAGCTACGGCACCCCGCGGACACCGGCCGACATCTTGCCGTACTACACCCACATTCGCCGCGGACGCCCGCCGACCGACGAGCAGTTGGCCGAGTTGACCGGTCGCTACGAGGCGATCGGTGGGATCTCACCGTTGGCGCAGCGCACCGACGCACAGCGTGTCGCGCTGCAGGCTGCGCTCGACAGCGTGGCTGACGGCCGGTACCACGTGACGCTGGGAATGAAGCATGCCGCGCCGTTCATCGAAGACGCCGTCGCCGATCTCGCCGGGCGCGGCTTTCGCCGTTTCGTCGGGCTGGTGCTGGCACCTCACTACTCGGCGTTCTCGATCGGTCAGTACCTCGATCGAATGACCGCGGCCGCGGCACCGCACGGCATCGAGACGCTCGGCATACGCAGCTGGGCCACCGAGCCGGCGTTCGTCGAGTTCATCGCCACAGAGGTGGCCAGCAAGCTGGCCACCATGCCCGAGCAGACCCGAGTCCTGTTCACCGCACACTCGCTGCCGCAGCGAATCCTCACCGCCAACGACCCGTACCCGGAAGAACTGCAGGCCACTGCGCAACTCGTGGCTGGGGCTGCCGGCGTCGAGAACTGGGGGCTCGCGTGGCAGAGCGCCGGCCGCACACCGGAGCCGTGGTTGGGGCCCGACATCTTGCAGGTCATCGACGAACTTGCCGTCGACGGCGCGACGCGAGCCGTGCTGGTCAGCGCGGTCGGATTCGTCGCCGATCACCTCGAAGTGCTCTACGACCTCGACATCGAGGCCAGTCGACGGGCCGCTCAGCACGGGCTGGTGTTCGCCCGCACGGCATGCGTCAACGACGATGCCACCGTGATGGCCGCCCTGGCGGATCGCGTCGTTGGCGCCACGTGAGCAACGATCATCACATCGCCGTGATCGGCGGCGGCATCACCGGCCTCGCGGCGGCGCACGGGCTTGTCGAGCACGGCGCTCAGGTCACCCTCTTCGAAGCGGGCGACCGACTCGGGGGGATGATCCGCACCACGCCGTTCGCCGGGCACCCGGCAATCGACGAGGGTCCCGACGCGTTCCTGGCGCGAGTTCCGTGGGCCGGCGATCTGGCACGGAAGGTCTCGCTGGGCGACTCGTTGACATCACCGGCGCTGGGTAAGGCGGCCGTGTGGTGGAACGGCCTGCACGACATCCCCGACGGCCTGTTGCTGGGCATGCCGACCGACCTGTTCGGTGTGGCCCGATCGCGGTTGCTGTCACGACGCGGCAAGCTCCGCGCCGCCATGGAGGTTCTGCGACCGCGCACCGAGACCGCGTCCGACTCGATCGGCAGGTTCGTGCGCGCCCGGTTCGGCAACGAGGTGCACGAGCGGCTGGTCGACCCGCTGGTCGGCAGCATCTACGCCGCCGACACCGACGACTTCAGCCTGGTCGCAGTCCCGCAACTGGCAGAACTGGCGGAACGTTCGCGCAGCGTGTTGCTGGCAGCGCGGCGCAAACCAGCGCCGACTGCCACGGGCCCGGTGTTCTACGCGCCGACCGCAGGCATCGGAGCCCTCGTCGATGCAGTCGCCGCGGTGGTGGGTGCACGCGGCGGCGAGCTACGGCGTGGTGTACGGGTCAGTGAGCTTGCAGCCGATGGAACACAGTGGCGGGTGGACGGCGAAGCGTTCGACGGCGTGGTGCTGGCTTGCCCGGCGCGTTCCACCGCTGCCCTCATCACCACCCTCGAGCCCGCGGCGGCAGCGACCCTCGCCTCCATTCCGACCGCCGATGTCGCGCTGTTGACCCTGGCGCTGCCGAACGACGGTTGGCCGGCCCGGTTGCAGAAGTTGTCGGGCTATCTCGTCCCGAAGCCGCAGCAGCGACTGGTGACCGCCGTGTCGTTCGGGTCGCAGAAGTGGGCGCACTGGGCAGACCCTGGCCAGGTGATCCTGCGCGTGTCGCTCGGCCGCGACGGCTTGTCGGCTCTCCACCTGTCGGACGAGGAGCTCCTCGCAGATGCGCTCGATGAGCTGCACCTCCACCTCCAGTTCGACGCCCAGCCGACCGCAGTGCGAATCAGCCGCTGGGCCGGCGCCTTCCCCCAATACCGGCCACACCATGGGGTGACGATCGCCGCAGCCGAGCACTCGTTGCCCAAGCGGATCGCCCTCGCCGGCGCCAGCTACCACGGCATCGGGATACCGGCGTGCATCCGATCCGCACAACAGGCCGCCGCCGCGGTGCTGATGCGCTGACTCGCTGGCAGACTGTCCCATGCGGCGTCGGTCAATCGCGGTGGGCTTTGTAGCACTGCTGTGCCTCGGCGGGTGCGGGAACGACCAGTCATCCGCAACCGCTGCCACAGCCGGACCCACCTCCAGCGCGGTCAGGACATCGACCACCACAGCGGCGACCACCTCGACCACGTCGACGACCTCCAGCACGACCTCGACATCGTCCACGACCACCTCGACGACATCGACGACGACCACCGTCCCCGACACGCTGCCGAACCCGGAGGCAGTGCCGGCCGACCCGCGAGCAGCCGAGCCGCTGGTGCAGTTGGGCACCATCGAGATTCCCAAGATCGGGGTGTCGAAGCCGTTCTTCGAGGGGATCACCCTGACCACGCTCGACCGCGGTCCGGGGCACTGGCCCGGCACGGCGATGCCCGGTCAACAGGGCAACGTCGTGGTCGCCGGTCACCGTGTCAGCCACGACAAGCCGTTCCGTCACCTCGAGCAACTCGAACCCGGCGACGACGTGATCTTCACGACCGACGCCGGTCAATTCGTGTACAAGGTCACGAGCACCGAGGTCGTGTACCCGAGCGCGTTATGGATCGCCGATCAGACCCCCGACTTCACGGCCACCTTGTTCGCCTGTCATCCGGCGGGTTCGACGAAGCAACGCATCGTCGTGCACCTTGCCTACGCGCCGAACGGCTAACGGTCCGCGCACCGGCCCGGCGGCTATGGTCGCTCGCTGATGTCGATTCGCCTTCCACGCGTGTCGACCTCGGCCGTGCTGGCGCTCGGCGGAGGTCTCAGCGTCGCCCTCTCCCTGCCACCCTGGGGGTTCTGGCCGATGGCGTTCGTCGGCATCGCCATGTTCGAGATGTCGCTCGGCGAGAACGCCTCGCCTCGTCGGCGCGCCGCCCGCGGCTGGCTGTTCGCCGTGGCCTGGATGTCCCCGGGCCTGGCGTGGATGTGGTCGCTGACGGTGCCGGGCTACTTCGTGGCTGTGGCGATCTTCGCCGGGTTCCATGCCCTTGCTGCGGCGGCGGCACCGGCCGGACCGTGGCGCGTGATCGGCAGGCCCGCGGCGCACACCCTCGCGGAGGCGCTGCGCCTGGCGTTCCCATTCGGTGGCGTACCACTGGCGACGTTGCCGATCGGCCAGGCCGACGGCCCGCTGGCAGGAACGGTCCGCCTCGGTGGCGTCATCGTGTTGACGTGGGTCGTCTTCCAGATCGGGTTCGCCCTCGCCGGTCCCTCACCGTTCGTACCGCAACTGGCGCGCAACCGCGGACGACGAAACCGTGGTGAATGGCACGGCGCCATCGGACTCGCCGCCGCAGTCCTCGTGGTGATCATCGCCGCCACGATCGCCCCGACCGGAACACGTGCAGCGCAGCCGCCGACACTGCGCATCGCCATCGTGCAAGGTGGCGGACCGCAAGGCACCCGCGCCATTCACTCCGATCCCCGCGAGGTGGTCGAACGCCATCTCGAGGCCACTCGTACGATCAAACCGGGCTCGGCCGACCTCGTCGTGTGGCCCGAGAACGTCATCGATGTCGCCTCGCTCGCCGGCAGCCAAGAGTTCGGCGAGGTGACGGCCGAGGCACAGCGCATCGGTGCGCCGTTCGCCGTCGGGATCACCGAGGACGCCCCCAACGATCACTTCATCAATGCCCAGGCGGTCACAACCCAAGATGGTCAGGTCGTATCGCGCTACGAGAAGGTGCACCGCGTCCCGTTCGGCGAGTACATGCCGCTGCGCGGGTTGCTGCACGTGCTGGGGGCGCCGACCGATCTGGTGCCACGCGATGCTGTGGCCGGCACCGGCCCGGCGTATCTCGACATCCCGACGAGCAATGGCACGGTGCGCGCCGCAACGGTGATCTCATGGGAGGTCTTCTTCGGGAATCGAGCGGCCGACGGCATCGATCACGGTGGCGCCTTCATCCTCAACCCGACGAACGGCTCGAGCTACACGGGCACCATCTTGCAGTCGCAACAGGTGGCCTCGTCGCGGCTGCGGGCGCTCGAGAACGGACGCTGGGTCGTGCAGGTGTCTCCCACGGGGTTCAGCGTGTTCGTCTCGCCGGACGGCGACGCGTTCGACCGCACGGCGGTCAGCGAGCAACGCGTCGTGATCCGAACGATCACGCTCGACTCCGGCCGAACGTGGTACTCCCACCTCGGCGACACCCCGTTCGTGCTGCTGACGTTGCTGACGCTGCTCGGCGCCTGGCACGTGCCCGGACGGGCCTGGTTCTCGCGACGCCGCGCTACACCTCCAGCAGCACCGTGACCGGTCCATCGTTGACCAACGACACCAGCATCTCGGTCCGGAACCGACCGGTGGCCACCGTCGCACCGCTCGCTCGAAGCTGATCGATCACGACCTGCACCAACGGTTCGGCGTGCTCGGGCCGCGCCGCATTGATCCAACTGGGGCGACGTCCACCCGTGGTGTCGCCGTACAGCGTGAACTGACTGACGATCAACACCTCACCGGTGGTGTCGGCGACCGAGCGGTTCATCACGCCGTTCTCGTCGTCGATCACACGCAGACCCCAGATCTTGTCGGCCAACTTCCTCGCTGTCGCCTCGGTGTCGTCGTGGGTCACGCCCACCAACACGCACAGCCCCACGCCGATCTCGCCGACCACTTCCCCGGCCACCGACACCGACGCCTTCGACACCCGTTGCACCAAGCCACGCATCGCACGAGTCTGCCGTACAGAATGGGCGCGTGATCGAACTCCGCGCCGGATCAGCCGCATGTACCGTCAGTGCCGTCGACGGAGGTCGTGTGGCCTCACTGAACATCGACGGCCTCGATCTGATCCTGCGCCACGACCCATCGCTGCCCGCAGCAGGCTGGGGCAGCTACCCGATGGTGCCGTGGGCCGGACGCATCCGCCGTGGCGCGTTCAGCTTCGATGGTGTCGACTATCGACTCCCGATCAACTTCGAGACACACGCGATCCACGGGACCGGCTTCGAGCAGCCGTGGGAGGTGCGTGGCAGCGACGCGACAAGCGTCGATCTCGCCTGCAAACTCGACTGGGTGTTCGGTGGCGAAGCGGAGCAACGCATCGAACTGACCGATCACGCGTTGACGTGCACGCTGACGGTCCGAGCCGGCGATCAAGCGATGCCCGCGTCGATCGGTTGGCATCCGTGGTTCGCGAAGCCCAAGCGTGTCGATCTGCGGTTCGAGCGCATGTTCTTGCGCGATGACGACTACATCACCGACGGCCGAGTGGCGACGCCGCCCCCGCCCCCGCCATGGGACGACTGCTTCGCCGGTCCGCTGACGACGCCGCGCCTATGGATCGGCGGGCTCGAGGTGTCGATCACCAGCCCCTGCGAGTACTGGGTCGTGTACGACATGCCGGCGCACGCGACGTGTGTCGAACCGCAGACGGCGACGCCCGATGCGTTCAACCGGCCGTTCGATCTCGGTGGTGCAATGCGGTTGGAGCCCGGCGAAGCGCTGCGACGCACGATGATGGTCGGGTGGACGGCGGCCTGATCTCAGCGCCGTCGCGGCACGCCTTCACCGCACCGACGGCCGTCCGTGACCGGCGGCACGCCACGTTGCAACCCTGTGACGCTTACCAGACGGTAACAACGCACCGATAGCCTGGCGGTCCTATGTCCGCCGTCACGTCGGCCGGCGCTTCGGCACTGTCGCCTGACGCCCCCCTCTCGATCGCCTATCTCACCTACCGCGGCAAGCCGCATGTCGGTGGGCAAGGCGTCTACACCCGTCACCTCACCAAGGCGCTCGTCGATCTCGGGCACACCGTCGAGGTCTTCGGTGGCCAGCCGTACCCGATCCTCGACGAGCGCATCGCACTGCACGAACTCCCGAGCCTCGACCTGTGGAACGATCACTTCCCCGGTCGCTTCCCCGGCTACTGGGAACTGAAGACCAAGGCCGATTGGGCCGAGTCGTTCAGCCACCTGCGCGGCACGTTCGGCGAGCCGTTGGCGTTCAGCATGCGTGCCCTCGCCGCGTTGAAAACTCGACAGGGCGACTTCGACCTGGTGCACGACAACCAATGCCTCGGGTACAGCATCCTCGGCATCGAGAAGCTGATCCCCACCATCGTCACGCTCCACCATCCCATCACCCGCGACCGGGCACTGGAGATGGCCCACACCGAGGACTGGCGGCGGCGGTACTCGATCGGTCGTTGGTACAACTTCGTGAAGATGCAGGGTCGAGTTGCCAGCCGCATGCCGCGGATCGTGGTTGTCAGCGAGAACTCGATCAAAGACATCCACGCCGATATGGGGGTCAGCCTCGATCGCATGCGACTGGTGCCGGTCGGCGTCGATCCCGAGTTGTTCACGCCGCTGCCCCACATCACCCGTCGACCCGGCCGGCTCATCACGACCGCGTCGGCCGACGTCGCACTGAAGGGCCTGTCGTACTTGCTCGAGGCCGTGGCCAAGCTGCGCACGGAGCGCGACGTGAGCCTGACCATCATCGGCAAGCCGCGCGCCGGCGCCAGCAACGACTTGATCGACCAGCTCGGCCTCCGACCGCACATCGAGTTCGTCAGCGGTGTGCCCGACGAGCGCATCGTCGAGCTCTACGCCGAAGCCGAGATGGCCGTCGTCCCCAGCCTCTACGAGGGGTTCAGCCTCCCGGCGATCGAGGCGATGTCGACGGGCATCTGCCTCGTCGCGACCGATGGCGGCGCGTTGCCGGAGGTGACCGGTCGCGATGGTGAGACCGTCCTGCAGTGCAAGGCAGGCGATGTCGATGCTCTGGTCGCCGTGATCCGCCGTGGGCTCGACGACAGCGAACTGCGTGCCCGCGTCGGCGAAGCCGGCCGGCGCCGCGTGGTCGAGCGATGGAGTTGGACGCACTGCGCGCAGCTCACCGTCGACCAGTACCGCGAGGTGCTGGCCATGCCACACAACATCGACAAGTTGCGCAGGAACGGGCGGCTGTAGTTGTTGACGATCCGTTTCCGACAACTCGGCGTGCGGCCAGGCGATCTCGTGCTCGATGCAGGCGCGGGGTTCGGCCGGCACGCGTTTGCGCTCGCCCGTGAAGGCGCCAACGTCGTCGCCCTCGACTATTCGCTCGGTGAGGTCGAGGGCACCCGTGCCACGTTCGCAGCCATGGCCGAAGCCGGCGAGATCGCCGAAGAACGATTCGTCGGTGGATTGCGCGGGGATGCGACCCGGTTGCCGTTTGCAGACAGCAGCTTCGACCGCGTGATCACCAGTGAAGTACTCGAACACATCGAAGCCGACACGACAGCGATCAACGAGTTCGCGCGCGTTTTGAAGCCGGGTGGCACGTTCGCAGCCACCGTTCCCACCTGGCTGCCGGAGAAGATCAATTGGATGCTCAGCGACGAGTACCACGCCCCCAAGAGCGTCGGCGGGCACGTGCGCATCTACAGCGCCACCGAGCTCAAGGCCAAGCTGCGCAGCGCCGGGTTGACGGTCACCGGCAGCCACCATGCGCACGCGCTGCACTCGCCCTACTGGTGGTTGAAATGTGCGGTCGGTGTTCGCCGCGACGATCACCGCCTCGTCGCGGCCTACCGGCGAATGCTCGAATGGGAGATCGTCAAGCAGCCCCGTGCCCTGAAGGTGGTTGAGCGTGCGGCCTCGCCACTGCTCGGCAAGAGCTACATCGTCTACGCCCACAAGGCCTCCGAGAAGGTCGCTGGTCATGCCACAGCTGCCTGACATCGACGGCGTGATCTCCGCCGAGGACATCGTCGAGACCGCAGAGTGGATCGCCTCGCTGCAGCTCGACACCGGCATGATCCCGTGGTTCCCCGGTGGTCACTGTGACCCGTGGAACCACGTCGAGACCACGATGGCCCTCGATGTCGCCGGGTTCCATGCCGCAGCCGAACGTGGCTACGAATGGCTCGTCGACATCCAGCGCGACGACGGCAGCTGGTGGAACTACTACCTGCCCGACGGAAGCGTGGAAGAGGCCAAGCTCGACACCAACGTGTGTGCGTACATCGCCACCGGCGTGTGGCACCACTGGCTGTGCACCTGGGACCGGGCGTTCGTCGATCACCTCTGGCCGACCGTGCAGCGCGCCCTCGACTGGGTGCTGTCGATGCGCCGCGACGACGGCACCGTGTTGTGGGCATGCACCGATGAGGGCCGCCCGTGGAACTACTCGCTGCTCACCGGCTCGTCGTCGATCGCTCATGCGCTGCGTTGTGGGGCCAACCTGGCTGCGCTGTGCAACGAGCCCCGGCCCGACTGGACGGCCGCCGCTGACCGTCTGAGCCTGCTGATCAACGACCACCCGCGAGTGTTCGAGCCCAAGGATCGGTGGGCGATGGACTGGTACTACCCCGTCCTGACCGGCTGCCTCACCGGGGAGCGGGCCAAGGTCCGCCTCGCCGACGGTTGGTCGGAGTTCGCGATGGAGCACCGCGGCATCCGCTGTGTCAGCGACGAGCCGTGGATCACCGCGTCGGAGACCGCCGAGTGCGCCATCGCCCACGCGGCCATCGGCGACATCGCCACGGCCACCGACCTCGTGCGCTGGACACGGCGTCACCGCCGCCGCGACGGTGCCTACTACACCGGCATCGTCTATCCCGGCGAGATCCGCTTCCCCGTCGACGAGGTCTCGGCATACACCGGCGCCGCGGTCATCCTCGCCGCCGATGCGATCGATTGCGCCTCGCCCGCCAGCGGCGTGTTCGTGCCGCGCTGCTACATCTAGCTACGGCTCGCCCACGGTCCAACCACGGCGACGCAACTCGTCGGCCAGCACATCGGCGGGAAAGCCGCGGATCAGCAAGGCCTGTGCGGACTCCAAGCTGTCGGGTTCCTCGCTGGCCGACACCGTCGGATTGTCGGCATCGGTCGACGTCAACCGGTCGATCAACGCCGAGGCCTCGGCCTTGGTGAACTTACCCCGCGCCTGGCGCTGCGACAGCCGGTACTCGGTGCGTGCCGAGCGAAAGTCGTCGTAACCGGCCTTGCGCATCAGGGCTTGGATGTACGCGACCTGCTTGTCGGATGCCGGTGGACCTTGCTGGGCAAAACTCACGGCGCCACCGTACCCAGTACCGATGCCGGGCATGTGCGTGGCAGCATGGTTGCCGTGACACTGCCCAGTACCTCCGCCCTCACCGATCTTGCCGACGCCGCGCTCCGCGCATGCGGTGCGCCGGGCCTGACCGCCGACGGCCCGCACGCGGCGCGCAGCCCGATCACGGGCACGACGTTGGGAGGGATCGACGCGACCACGCCGGTCGATCAGGTCGTCGACCAGGCGGCCGGCGCGTTCCAGATCTGGCGCACCACTCCCGGGCCGCTGCGTGGCGAGCTCATCCGCCAGTTCGCCACCCTCCTGCGCACGCACAAGGCCGACCTGGGTCGCCTGGTGCAGATCGAGGTCGGCAAGATCGAGAGCGAGGCACTCGGCGAAGTGCAGGAGATGATCGACATCTGCGACTTCGCGGTCGGCCTCAGCCGGCAGTTGCATGGTTTGACCATCGCCAGCGAGCGTCCGGGACACCGCCTGATGGAGCAATGGCACCCCCTCGGCACCACGGCGGTGATCACGGCGTTCAACTTCCCAGTCGCTGTGTGGAGCTGGAACGCAGCGCTCGCCGTCGTGTGTGGCAACCCGGTGATCTGGAAGCCGAGCGATCTCACTCCGATGACGGCCATCGCCACGAGTGCGCTCTTCGAGCACGCTGCCAGCGCGGTCGGCGCGCCGCCCCATCTCAGCCAGGTCGTGCTCGGCGGGGCCGACGTTGGTGCGGCGCTGGTCGCCCACCCCGGCGTTCCGCTGGTCAGTGCCACCGGCTCGACCCGCATGGGCCAGCAGGTGGCCGGCGTGGTCGCCGGGCGGTTCGGGCGCAGCATCTTGGAGCTCGGTGGCAACAACGCGGCGATCGTCGCCCCGTCGGCCGACATCGAGCTGGTGGTTCGAGGCATGACGTTCGCTGCGGCCGGCACCGCCGGGCAGCGCTGCACCTCGCTGCGACGCGCCATCGTCCACCACTCCCGAATCGACGAGGTCGTCGAGCGGATGTCGGCCGCGTACGCAACCCTGCCGGTCGGCAGTCCCCTCGATGCCGGCACGTTGGTCGGCCCGCTGATCACGCCGGTCGCGCTCGAACGCATGCAGGCAGCGGTCGACACCGCATGTTCCGACGGCGGCAAGGTGACGGTCGGCGGCGATCGATTGATGGCCGAGGATGCCCCCGACGCTGCGTACGTGCGGCCGACGATCGTGACGATGCCGGCGCAGACCGACATCGTCGCCGCCGAGACGTTCGCGCCGATCCTCTACGTGCTGGGCTACGACGACTTCGACGAAGCACTGGCCCTGCAGAACGGCGTGCCCCAGGGTCTGGCCAGCAGCATCTTCACCACCGATGTGCGCGAGGCCGAGCGCTTCTGCGCCGCCGACGGCAGCGACTGCGGCATCGCCAACGTCAACATCGGCCCCAGCGGCGCCGAGATCGGCGGAGCGTTCGGCGGCGAGAAGGCCACCGGCGGAGGGCGCGAGAGCGGCAGTGACGCCTGGAAGGCGTACATGCGCCGAGCCACCAACACCATCAACTACTCCAACGACCTGCCCCTCGCCCAAGGCGTCAAGTTCGGCTGACCGGTTGGGCGCGACACTTGCCGCCGGTGGCGTGATATCGCACCCGACCAGATCGGTTGGGCGCGACACTTGCTGCCGCCGCGTGATATCGCGCCCGACCGGGGAGTGCTCCGGATGCCGGGGTCAGGCGGTGCGGCGGAGGAGGCGGAGGCTGCCGATGGCGCCGATCTCGGCGAACCCGCCACTGCGCAGGGCAGGCAGGTAGATCTGCTCGTAGGGCGGCCGGCCACCGCCGGCGGGGTCGGGGAAGACGTCGTGGATCGCCAGCGTGCCGCCGACGGCGACGCGCGGTGACCAGCCGTCGTAGTCGAGCCGCGCCGGCTCGTCGCCGTGCCCGCCATCGATGAACAGCAACGACAGCGGTGTGGCCCAGTATCGGGCGACGGTCGGTGATTGACCGACGATGGCGACGACGACGTCCTCCAGCCCAGCGTCGTGAATCGTCGATCGGAACATCGGCAGCGTGTCCATCCGCCCGGTCCGCGGATCGACAACCGTCGGATCGTGGTGCTCCCAACCGGGCTGGTTCTCCTCACTGCCACGATGGTGATCGATCGCGAACAGCATCCTGCCCGTCAGTCGTGCTGCACCGCCGAGCCACACGGTGGAACGACCGCAGTACGAACCGATTTCGACCATCGGCCCGTCGACGGACCGCGCCGCAGCGACTGCGGCTGCGTAGAGCGCATCACCTTCCTCGGGGGGCATGAACCCTTTCGCGGCAATGGCGTGCTCGCGCAGCGCCGGGCTGAGGGGCACCGAGGGCATGTGGGGCACCATAATCGGCAGGTGCCAGACGTCGCGACCGCTCCAGCCCCTGTCGCAGCGCCGATCCGGCACATGCCTCGGTGGGCCATCGCGGTCGCTGCTGCAGTCGCTGCGGCCCTCGTCCTCATCGCCACTCGACACGACCCGCTGCTGTCGCCTGACTCCATCACGTACCTCTCGGTTGCCGACCACGTGCGCTCCGGCCATGGCCTGACGGACTTCACCGACAAGCCGCTAGCGGTCTTTGGGCCGATCTACCCGCTGCTGCTGTCGCCCGGTGGTCGCAACCTGATGTGGGCCACGCTGATCGGTGCGGCGTCGATCGCGACCGGCGCCACGCTGATGGGGCTCCTCCTTCGGCGTCGGGTCCGACCGGCCATCGCCGTTGCCGGCGCCTTGGCACTCGGCGCCAGCCAGGGGCTGGTGCGCATGGCCTCGGTCGTGTGGAGCGAGGCTCCATACGCAGCGATTGCGCTGGCGATGTTGCTGGTGCTCGCCCACCGGCCGGCGACCACGCGCACGGCCGCTATCGGTGGCCTGCTCGCCGGCGTCGGGTTCCTCACCCGCTACGCCGGAGTCGGGCTGATGGCGACCGGCGTCGTGATGGTCGCTGCCTCGGCCTGGAGGTCCGACGAGCAAGCCGACGCGTGGGCCACGTTCATCAAGCGCATCGCCGCCTTCATCTCGGCCGCGATCGCGATCAGTTTGCTGTGGGTCGTGCGCAACCTGATCGAGACCGGGCAGCCGCTCGGGCCCCGCTTCGAGGGTGGGGCGGACGAACCGCTGTCGCGCACCATCCACCTCGCCCTGGTCGGTACGGGGCACATCGTGATGGGCGACGGTTGGTCAGAGTCGGCCAAGGCTCGGATCGGCATCATCGTCGTGATCGGGATCGCCGTACTGATCGCGTTCGCCGTACGCAGCGGCAGAGCCGTGGCACTCGATCTCGGGATCGCCACGTTTGCAGCAACCTCGTTCGTCGTGCCGATCGTCGCCCGCATGGCTACCGCGAACGACATCGAACTCCGGGTGATGTCGCCGATGCTGATCCCCGTCGTCTACGTCGCAACCGTCACGTTCGATCGAGTGTGCACCAACCGTGGCATCGCGTTGAGCTGCGCTGTGCTGCTCGGATGGTGGATGTACCAGGGCGCGGCGTTCGCGGTGCGCTTCCCCGATCTGGCGCCGGGTGGCAGCGGGTACAAGCCGCAGTTCTCGCCGCAGTTGTACGACGCGATCGATGCGCTGCCGGCTGACGCGCGAGTCCTGACCAACAATCCACAGCGAGTGTGGTGGTTCACCGATCGGGAACCGACCTTGATGGGTTTCACAGCGCCGCGAGCGGGTAATAGTCACTATCCCCTCGATGCCGAACACACCGTGCAGGAGGCCTGCAGCGGCCGCTCCTACCTTGCCTGGTTCTCCGGTCTCCAGAACGCCGGAGACGGGCCGAACGAGCGCCGACCCGATCTCGTCGCGCTCGTTGACCTGCAACTCGAGGCGTCGGTGCCCGGCGGTCAGTTGTACCGAATTGCCCCGCTCGACCCCACGACATGCCGATCCGACACGGGCCAACCCACTGGGCAAGGATGAATCCATGACCGCCCTCGACGATCTCGTCACGCTGCTCGACCTGGAAGCGATCGAGGTCAACATCTTCCGCGGCCGGTCGCCTGACGAGAGCCGTCAGCGAGTGTTCGGCGGCCAGGTCGCCGGCCAGGCGTTGGTCGCCGCCCACCGCACGATCGACGATCCCGGCCGCCAGGTCCACTCGCTCCACGCGTACTTCCTGCGGCCCGGAGACCCCCTCGTGCCGATCCTCTACGAGGTCGATCGGATTCGTGACGGCCGCAGCTTCACCACCCGGCGCGTGGTGGCAATCCAACACGGCAAGGCGATCTTCAACCTGCAGGCCAGCTTCCACCTCCACGAGCCCGGCCCAGATCATCAGTTGACGATGCCCACCGACGTGCCGGCGCCCGAGACGTTGCCCGACTTCAAGACTCGCATGGCCCCGTACAAGGAGCGCATGGGTGTGTGGTTCGACCGGCCGAGACCGATCGACGTGCGCTACATCGATCGCGACCCGTTCAACCGTCAGGACAACCCTGCCGACGGCCAGCGGGTGTGGATGCGCGCCGATGGTCGCTTGGCCGACGATCCCACGCTGCACGCGTGCATCGTCACGTACGCCAGCGACATGACGCTGCTCGACACCACCGTGTTGCCGTTCGGGTTGTCGTGGGACAGCCCGGGCATGCAGATGGCCAGCCTCGATCATGCGATGTGGTTCCACCGCCCGTTTCGCGCGGATGACTGGCTGCTGTACGACCAGAAGGCGATCTCGACCAGCGCCGGCCGCGGCCTGGCAGGTGGTGCGATCTTCACAAGTGACGGCACGTTGGCGGTCACCGTGGTGCAAGAAGGACTGGCACGCATCGGAAAGACATGACACTGCGACGATCGATTCGGTGGTGCAGCGCGATCACGATCGTGATCGCCTCCGTTGGGTGCTCGAGCGACTCCAACGGGGTCGAGGTCAGCGGTGTGGCATCGAGCGCGGCGACGACCGCTGCCACCACGCCCGTACCGCTCGGCGATCCGGTCGTCACGCTGAGGCAACTCGGTACCTTCCCGCAGCCGGTCGAGGTCGCCTGGCGCCCCACCGACGGCCTGACCTACGTCGTCGAGCAGGACGGTCAGGTGGTGATCATGACCGACGGCCAGCCCGGCGCGGTTGCCCTCGACATGACCGACCTCACCAGTGCCGATGGAGAGCGTGGGTTGTTGGGACTGGCGATCAACGCCGAGGGGACCCTGGCGTACGTCGACTACACCAACAACGAGGGCAACACCCGGATCGACGAGTACGCCGTCGGCGGCGACGGGATCTTCGACCTGGCATCGCGACGCGAGGTGCTCGGCTTCGACCAGCCGTATCCCAATCACAACGGCGGCGACATCGACTTCGGACCTGACCACATGCTCTACATCAGCACCGGTGACGGCGGATCCGGCGGCGACCCTGACCGCCGGGCGCTGAACCTCGGCGAGTGGTTGGGCAAGCTGCTGCGGATCGATCCCCGTCCCAGCGCGGACGCCGCCTACACCGTCCCGCCCGACAACCCGTTCGTCGGCGTCGACGGGGCTCGCCCCGAGATCTGGGCGTCCGGGTTGCGCAACCCGTGGAGGATCAGCTTCGACCGGTCGACAGGAGACCTGTGGATCGCCGACGTCGGCCAGGGCCAGTGGGAGGAAGTCGATGTCGGCTGGGCCGCCGATGGTGGCGGTCGGGGCTTGAACTTCGGCTGGAGCGCGATGGAGGGCAACCACCGGTTCAACGACGACCAGTCGGCCGACGGAGTCACCCCGCCGATCCACGAGTACGAGCACGTCGGTCAGGACTGTTCGATCAGTGGCAGCGCGTTGTACCGCGGCACGGCGATCCCTGCGCTCGTCGGCTGGTACGTGTTCGCCGACTACTGCAGCGGACAGGTGCGGGCACTGCAGATCGCCGACCGCGCCGAGGTGAAGCAGATGGGGCTGGCCAAGACAGGAAGCGTCACTGCGATCAGCGAAGGACCCGACGGCGAACTGTTCGTGCTGACCAGCGGCGGCCCGATCTACGCGATCACGCCGGGCTGACCAAGCCACACAACTCAGGCGACGCGTTCGAGCTTGACCGAGCGGCCAGGGATGTCGGTCGACACCACACGCACGCGCAGGTCGTCGCCCGGCTCGAGACGATGGCCGTCGACCCGCGACACCACCGGGAGGTCGCACAGCTGGATGCGCGCGCCTCGATCATCGACGTCGGTCACGACCGCGCCGAACGTTCGCTGCGCCTGTGCACTCAACAACGCCGTCTCGGCCAGGTCGATCACCGCCCGCTCGATCTGACGCCCGTTGTCGTCAGCGCGTTGCATCACCGGGGGCAGCCTCGGAAACGCTGCGGCAACCGACTCGGGCACGGGCTGGTTGTTGGCGACGGCCAACGCAGCCATCACGACAGAGCGGTCGGCAAGCCGGCGAAGCGGCGCGGTGCCATGCGCATAGGTCGCGGCCATCGCGGCGTGCCATGGCCGCTGACCAGCGGTGAATGGCACGTACGACGCGCCACCACCGGCCCGGCGAATCGCCATCAGCAATGCAGCGGACTTCGCGTCCTTGCCGTCCAGCGATCGTTCGAAGTCGACGAGTTTGTTGTCGGCGGCCCACTCGATGCCGAAGGCGCGAGCCGTGTGACGCAAGCGCTGCTCCGCTCGCGCATCGGGCTCCGGCATGACCCTGAACAATCCGGTTCCGGCGGCATACAACAAGTCGGCGATGGCGAGGTTGGTGGCCAGCGACATCGCCGCGTTGTCATCCTCGGATTGCAGGCGCGGCCGGAACGAGATGTCGTACCCGCCCCCCTCGAGGGCGTGCACCTCTTGTTCGAGCGGCTCGATCCGCGCGGCCCCTCGCGCTTCTTCGGCGCGGGCGATGCGTCGGGCCAACTCGCCGAACGCGTCGGGCAGCTGCGCCGGTTGCACCGTTTCGTAGGCAAGCTTGGCGCGGCTGCGGATCAACGAACGCTCGACACCGTCGAGCTTCGAAGCCCCCTCAGTGTCGACGCGCACGTGGAAGACGATCGCTGGGCGCGGCCCATCGGGAAGCAGGCTGGCAGCGCCTTCGGCGAGCACCGGTGGGTAGAGACCGGCCTTGCCGTCAGGCAGGTATTGCGTCTCGCCCCGCTGCCATGCTTCCTGATCGAGGACGCCGCCATCATCGACGAACCAGGCCACGTCGGCGATCGCGTAGTGCAACAACACGGCGTCACCCGTCGTCTCGATGTGGAAGGCCTGGTCGAGATCCGTTGAACTCGCCGGGTCCAACGTGACGAACGGCCAGTCGGTGCGGTCGGCGTGCGCCGCCGGAGCACGCTTCGCCGCATCGTCTGCCGCCTGTACGACAGCCGCAGGAAACTCCTCAGGAACCTTGAACTGTGCGCGGATACCGCGGAGACCCTCGACGATTTCGTCGGTGAGATCAGCTCTGATGCGCACTTAGCGGCGAGCACCCATGAACATCGTCTTCAGCGCGTCGTAGTGCTCGATGCAGTGACCCGCACCCATGACGACCGCTTCGAGCGGCATCGTCGACATCTTCACCGGCACCTGCGTCTCGCGTTCGATCCGTTGCGCCAACCCGCGCAGCAAACCACCGCCACCCACCAAGTACATGCCGCGCACCAAGAAGTCTTGGGCAAGTTCGGGTGGTGCCTTGGACAGGCAGCGCACGACCGACGCCGTGATGCTGCTGATGACATCGTCGATAGCAAGACGAATCTCTTCTGGGGTCAACACGACCGTCTTCGGCAGACCACTCATCAAGTCGCGTCCACGTACCTCGGCCTGGTTCTCGTCGTCGGTCGGGTCTGCCGACCCGATGGCGACCTTGACCTCTTCGGCCGAGCGCTCGCCGATCGCGATCCCATGCTCGCGACGGACATACGCCTGGATCGCAGCGTCGATGTCGAAGCTGCCGACTCGCACCGCCTCGAGCGCGACGATGCCGCCGAGGCTGATGACAGCGGTTTCGCTCGTGCCTCCGCCGATGTCGATGACCATGTTGCCGACCGGCTCGTCGATCGGCAGATCGGCGCCGATCGCCGCGGCCATCGGCTGCTCGATCAGTTGTGCATCGGCCGCGCCGGCTCGGCGCGCCGCATCGGTCACCGCTCGACGCTCGACCTCGGTGATCGCCGACGGAACGCAGATCACGACCTTGGGGCGGGTGAACCGGCTGACGCCGACACGCTGCAACAGCAATCGGATCATTCGTTCGGTGATCTCGAAGTCGGTGATCGCCCCGCCACGAAGCGGCCGGACGGCCACGATGTAGCCGGGGGTTCGGCCGATCATCTGCCACGCCTCGCGCCCGGTCGCCAACACCTCGCCGGTCTGACGGTTGAGCGCAATGACCGACGGCTCGTTGAGCACGATGCCGCGGCCCTTCATGTAGACCAGCGTGTTGGCGGTCCCGAGATCGATTGCAAGGTCACGAGCCATGAGTCAGTCCGTCGGCTCGTGCGGTTCGGGGCCGGGACGTTTGCCGAGATCGCCGTTGTTGCCCGGCGGCGCGGGACGAACGCGGTCCATCACTTCGCGACGCGACTCGGGTGACAATGCGTCGATGTGCCGCCGGAAGCTGGTGAGGCCGGCGTCTTGACGTGGCCGACGGGTGTAGGCGATCAGACCGATGACGAGCAACAGCAGTGCAGCTGCGGCCGCGATGACGACCGTCACGACGAGATCCGCCGACCGGACGAGGTCGGTACCGACGCAGCATCGACCGGCACGCCGGCCGCGACACCCCAATCGGAGCCACCTTGCCATGTCTCGTGCTTCCAGATCGGCGCGCTCGACTTGAGGGCATCGATGGCAAATCGGCCGGCCTCGAAGGCCCCGGCCCGATGCGGTGCGCTGACCACGGCGACGACGGAGCTCTCGCCGAGCGCCAAGGTGCCGGTGCGATGCATCAACACGACCCGGCCCGTCTCCGGCCATCGTTGGCGCAACTCGACGTCGATCGCCTCGAAGCGCGGCACCACCTGCGACTCGTACGCTTCATACGTCAACGACTCGACACGGTCGCGTAACACACCCTGCTCGTCGAGTGCATGGTCGCGTACGGTACCGCTGAACAACACCACGGCGCCGCATTGGGGAAGCACTGCCCATTCGTAGGCCGCAGCGATCGGCAAGGCATCATCGGTCAGGCTGAGCCATGAGTTACCGCTAGCCGGAGGTTGCACAACTGCTCATCGTAGCTCGCCGCTCGGCAAGCGACACCGGAGTGGCAGGGGCGATGCCCACAGTGACGTCCGGCTCAGTAACCTCTCCGGCTCGTGGAGCGGAGTGAGTGGCCCGACGACGACGCGCCTGATGACGCGCCCGACGATGCGACCGATCGCCGCGCCTATCCACCCGCACCACTTCCAGCTCATGAACGCCAGTGGCGTCACCCCTCCGAAGTGGGCCGGGCAGTGTGGACGCACACCGAGCCACCCATCACCATCGGCCGGGGGCTGCTGGTCACCACCGGCGCCATCGGTGGGCTGCTGTCGCTCGCAGTGCTATGGGCAATGCTCCCGTCTGCGGGCCGCGGTGGTCAGGCCGCGCCGACCGTCGTCACCAGTCGAGCCAACGATTCGTCGAGCTCGGCGATCACGGTCAGGCCCGAGACGCTCGTGGCCACGTCGCTCGATACTCGGGCACCGTCCGCCACGACCCTGCAAACTGGGTCGCTCAACGCCCCGGCCTCAGAGGCGAGCACGACGACAACGCTCGATCGTCCGCAGGGAACCGTCGCCACGCAGGGCTCTGAGCTCGTCCAGACCCCGATGGCGGTTGGCATCGGCGACTCGCTGGTCATCACGACGGCTCGCGCAGTTCGCGGCCGCACATCGGTGACCGTGACCGGCACGGACGGTCAGCAACACGACGCAACGGTCCTGATGGTCGACACCCACCTCGGGCTCGCCGTGCTGTCAGTCGATCCCGCCGCCACGAGCACCTTCTACGGAATCGGTCCGGCCGCGAACCCGGGTGACGTCGTCACCGTGATGGGCGCCACGCCGGCGTCGGCAAACGTCGGCGTCGACGCACTCGGGCGCCTCACGCTCGACTCGTGGGCGGACAAGATGGCCGAGGGAACACCCGTCGTCAACGCCGACGGTCTGCTGGTCGGGATGTGCAGCCACGGATCATCGGGCCCCGAGTTGGTCAGTGTCGCCAACGTCGGTGCGATGCTGCCGCCACAGGCCAAGCCGCAAGCAGGGCCGTGGCTGGGCGTCCATGTCGTCGCCAATGATCAGGGCGTGCCCACGATCGACGCGGTCGATCCCAACGGCCCCGCCGCGGCTGTCGGTCTCGTCCCCGGCGATGTGATCGTCGCCGTCGACGGCACCGCTGTCGCCAGTGTGGATCAATTGAAGATGGCGATCGCCGGGCATGCGCCCACCGACATCATCACGCTCACCGTCTCGCACGCCGACCAGACCTCCACCGACGTCGCCGTCACCCTGGGCACCGCCCCCTCGATGTAGCAGTCCTGGCGATTCACGCGAAGTGCGTAGTGCCGATGCGCACTGTGTGCATTGAAACTACGCACTTCGCCACAGCGGTGGGACGAACCACAACTCGCCGATAGTTTCCGGCAGATGTCCGTTCTGGCCCCTCGGGCCGTGGCGGAGTTTGCGGCCTCTCACCATGGTCTCGTCGTTCGTAGCCAGGCCGCCACTCTTGGGCTCACGCCGCGCGACATTCGACTCGCCAAAGAACGTGGCTGGCTCACCGAACCCGTCCGCGGAGCGTTGGTTGTCAGTGGCTACCCGGCGACGTGGGAGCAGAGACTGGCAATCGCGACCACGACGAGTGCCACTCGTCCCCTCGTCAGCAACGGGGCGGCGGGCCGATTGTTTGCACTGGATGGGTTGGAATCTGCCGACCCGGAGGTCACCATTCTTCGCCCCGGCCGGCTCACAGGGAGAGCTGTCGAGGGAATCGTCGTGCATCAGACCACCGTGCTTGACCCTGCTGACCGGTACGAGCGCAACGGCTTGCCGTGTACGACATTGGCCAGGACCCTCGCCGACCTCGGCTCGAGCGAACCCGAGGACACGGTCTGGCGTGCATTGATCGCCGCCCGACGAATCCACCGAGTCAACCCGCTGTGGTTGCAGCAGACCGCCCTTCGCCTTCATCGGCCCGGCCAGGAGGGAACCGGCGTGCTGATCCGGGCGCTACGCCGGTCGAGCCTCGAAGGGACGCTGCCCGAGTCGTGGTTCGAGGAACTCCTTCGCTGCATGCTGGCCCATCCCGACATCCCTCAGATCGTGCCTCAGTTCGTCATCAACACCAACGGCGGCGTGTTCGTTGCTCGTGTCGATCTCGGTATACCCGCAGCCCGTATTGGTATCGAGGGTCACAGCCGAGAGTTTCACTTTGGTCCCGTGCGAGAAGCAGCAGATGAAGATCGCGACCTCCGGGTCACGGCGTGCGGGTGGGAGTTGATCTACCTGGGCTGGTATGCCCAACGTCGACCTACCCAAGTCGCCCAGCTCATTGCCGAGGCCTGTCGAACCCGTCTTGAACAGCGAAGTGCGTAGTGCCGATGCGCACTGTGTGCATTGAAACTACGCACTTCCCGATCGACCCGGCTGTTTTCGTCAGCGGGCGGCGCGGCGGCGTTGGGCGCGGCGAACGCCTCGCCACACACCGATGCCGATACCGACCAACAGCGCGCCGAGACCGCCGAGGGCGATCTCCTGCCGTCGTTTCGGGCTGACCATCGTCCACCACTTGGCCTCGGTGCCCTCGACGTAGGCCTGCTCATTGGTCACGGTCGGCGCCCAGCCCTCGGCCTTCAACCGGTCGTTGGCGACGAGCCACGGCCATCGGGTGTAGCTGCGCAGGCCGGGCGGGATGGGGCCGCGCTGGAACCTCCAACGCAGGTTCCCGATCACTTCGGTCACCCGGGCGGGCAGCTTGAGCCGCGGCACCGCGCCGGCCAAGGCACGCACCCGTTCACCCGCGACCCATCCGTCGGGCGCCACGTTGTAGACGCCGTCGAGGCGCTGCTCCGCAGCCAGCACGACGGCCGAGGCGAGGTCGTCGAGGTGCAAGAACTGCGCCGGCGGATCATCTTCGCCGACGCGTTGACCCATTCCGGCGGCCAGGGCGGCGGCCAACCCCACGGTGCTGTCGGCCGCCATGCCGACCACTGGCCGCAACACGGTGACCGTACGCCCAGGCACGGCAAGCCGCCACTCGTCGGCCAACTGCTCGACAGCGCCGAGTTGACGGGCGTACACGAACTCCACGTCGGGGCGCAGCACGGCCTCTTCGGTGATCGGCACGGGATTGTTGGCCCATGCGCCGTACACCATCGCCGACGAGACCAGCA
Source organism: Ilumatobacteraceae bacterium (assembly GCA_031373785.1). GTDB lineage: Bacteria > Actinomycetota > Acidimicrobiia > Acidimicrobiales > Ilumatobacteraceae > JAENVT01. Next base: position 9,601 of record JANMNE010000277.1, on the reverse strand, counting down.
CCAGGTGGCGCGCCTGCTCGGCCTCGGCCAACGCCGAGGTGACACCGTCGGTCGCGCTCTGGCGCCGACGGGCGCGAGCGTCGGCATCGGCCGATGCCAGCCAGACGATGACCTCACTGTCACCGATGAGACCCTCGATCATCTGCGGTGCGCGATTGAGCCGCTGGAGCACGCGCCGGCCGAGACCGTCGGAGCCATCGCTCACCCACACCGTGGAAGTCGTCGACGTGACCGTCATGGCGACGGACGCTAGCGCCGACGTTGGCCGTAGGCTCGCGTTCATGGCAGACGGACCAGGGTCCGAGAACCCGTTCGAGAACCTTCCGATGTTCGGCGACCTGGCCCGGGCGCTGTCCGGCCAGGGCCCACTCAACTGGGACGCGGCGCGGCAGTTCGCCGGACTCGCCGCGACCGGTGGTGCCGCTGAGCCCAACATCGATCCGGGCGTTCGCATCAAGCTCGGTCAACTCGCCCAGATCGCCGAGTTGCACGTGCGTGACCTCACAGGGTTCGACGGGCCATCACCGGAGATCCTTCCGGTCACGTCGGGTGCGTGGGCGCAGCGCACCCTCGAGGCGTACCGACCCCTGTTCACCGAGTTGGCCACCTCGCTCGGCAAGCCCGCCGAATCGTCCGATCCCGATGCCATCGATCTCAACGCCGACCCGATGATGGCGATGATGGCCAACCTCAGCAAGATGATGGCTCCGTCGATGATGGGCATGGCGGTCGGCTCGATGGTCGGGCGCATGGCCACGCAGGCATTCGGCCAATACGACCTGCCGATCCCCCGTCAAGACACCAGCATCACCGTGCTGCCCAGCAACATCGACCGCTTCGCCGAGGAATGGAGCATCTCCGCCGACGAGATGCGGATGTGGGTCCTGGCGCAAGAGCTCACCGGTCACGCGTTGTTCTCGATCGGGTCGCTGCGTGAGGATTTCGCCTCGCTCGTGCGCCGCCACGTCGGCGCCTTCCGACCCGATCCCGAGGCCATCGCCGAGAAGCTCGGCTCACTCGACTCCGACGACGAGGACCCGATGCAGGCGATGCAGAAGGTGCTCGGCGACCCGGCGGTCCTGCTGGGGGCCGTGCAATCGGCCGAGCAACGCGAGCTCGAGCCGTCACTCGACGCCGCTGCCGCGGTGGTCATCGGGTACGTCGACTACATGGTCGACGGGGTCTCGGTTCGCGTGATCGGGGGCGACGCCCTCCGCATCGCCGAAGCCGTGCGGCGCCGTCGGGTCGATCACAGCGCCGACGATCTCTACATCGAGCGGTTGCTGGGCTTGCGCCTGACACACCATCAGGTGCAGCGCGGCAAGAACTTCGTCGGCGGGGTCGTCGATCGCGTCGGCGAGGCCCGGCTCAGTGCGCTTCTTGCCCGCCCGAACGCCCTGCCGACCCCGGCCGAGATCGACGCGCCGGGCCTGTGGGTGGCCCGCCTCGAACTGGCCGGCGACTAGGCATACTGGCCGGCGATCGGCCCCGCGATCGCGAGCGCGATGCCTGGATGTAGATCACACCGGCCAACACACCGATCAAGCCGATTGCCAGGAACGCGGCGCGTCCCGGGAACGTGACCAGCACCGGGATGACACCGGCGACCGCCCACGACAGCTGGAATTTGGTCTCGAACTTGGCGAAGGCTCGCCCTTGGTTGGCGTCGGGGGCGTCACGTTGCACGATCGAGTCGAACGCCATCCGCCCGATCCCCGAGGCCATGTTGACGACCGCTGCCAGCACGATTGCCGCGCCGACCCCGCCGAACACCGCAGCGCCCAGCCCCGAGACCGCGATCATGATGATCGCCGTGGTCAGCATCAACTCCTCGCGGAGCCGGCCACGCAGCGGTGATGCCAGCCCATTGCCGATCATCAGCCCGGCCGTCGAGGCTCCGATGACCGCGCCGATCCACACGTTGCTGTAGCTGTTCTCGCGCAGCCAGAAGAGCAGTTCGAAGAACATGAACCCGATCACGGCGCGGATCATGCTCATCGCAACCGCTGCCGAGCGCAGGGCCGCGTTGCGCAACTCGAGCCGCTCAGCGGGCTGGGCCGACGGCGCGACGGCACCGCGTGGCAATCGGGTCGCGGCGATCACCGCGCAAGCGAACATCACGACACCGAACATCAACGACAGCTTCGGTGAGATCGCCGCCAGCCCGCCCGCCGGTGCCGCGGCAAGTGCGCCGATCGCCCCCGAGATCAGACCGAGCTTGGAGTTTGCCTCGACCAGTTCGGTCTTGCTGTTGACGACCGTTGGGATCAACGCCGACCGGGCGACGCCGTAGGTCTTCTGCAGGATCATCACGCCGAACGACAGGGGGAACAGCAACAGATCGTCGAGGTGGAAGATCATCGTGATGAACAGCAGCGCCCGCCCGACGGCGGTGAGTTGGATGATCAGCCGGCGGCCGCCGGGAGCACGGTCGATGAACGGCCCGATGAACGGAGCGACCACCGCGAACGGGGCGAAGCTGACGAGCAGGTACAACAGCACCTTGCTGCGGGCGGCATCGGGGCTGATCGAGAAGAACAGCGACCCGGCGAGCGACACGACCATCGCCACGTCGCCGGCCGTCATCAGCGCATGGGTCCTGGCCAATCGCCGGAACGGCGACAGGACGGGGACGGCGGGGTGCGACGAGACGGGAGGGCGCCGACCAGTGGACACGCCCGGCATGGTAGGACGCGGGTCAGTCTTTGGCGCGGTCGAACTTGTAGCCGAGTCCCCTGTAGGTGATGATCCGCGTCGGATTGGCCGGGTCGGGTTCGACCTTGGCGCGCAATCGCTTGATGTGCACGTCGAGCGTCTTGGTGTCGCCGACGTAGTCGCTGCCCCACACCCGATCGATCAGGGTCTCGCGGGGCAGCACCCGGCCGGCGTTGGCCAACAGCAGGTGCAGCAACTCGAATTCCTTCAACGGCAGCGACACGTCGCCACCGTCGATGGTCACGCGGTGCTCCTCGGGGTCGAGCACGACGTCGCCGACTGCGACCGAGCCAGGTGAGAGCTCCGACGCAACGGATCCGTCGCCCGGGGATCGGCGCAACACCGCGCGCATCCTGGCGACGACTTCGCGCATGCGGTACGGCTTGGTGATGTAGTCATCAGCACCGACCTCGAGACCGACGACCGTGTCGATCTCGGCGCCCTTGGCTGTGACCATGATGATCGGCACGTGGCTGCGCTTGCGCAACTGGCGACACACGTCGATGCCGCTCAATCGAGGCAGCATCACGTCGAGCAGCACGATGTCGGGCTGCACGTCGTCGAAGCGCTGTACGGCCTCGAATCCGTCACCGACCGAGACCACGCGAAAGCCCTCACGGGTCAAACCGATGGTCAATGCCTCGACGAAGCTCGGCTCGTCCTCGACGACCAGTACGACGGGTTGCGTTGTCACGAGTCGGTCACCGGTATGCGAATGGTGAACACCGAGCCCTCGCCTTCTCTGGAATGGACCGTGACCTCTCCCGCGTGATTCGTCACCACGTGGCGGACGATCGACAAGCCGAGCCCGGTGCCACCCGTGTCGCGGCTGCGCGCCCGATCGACGCGGTAGAACCGTTCGAAGATGCGGTCGATGTCGCGGGGAGGGATGCCGACGCCCGTATCGGTGACGATGATCTCGATCGACCCGTTGTCACTCCGGGCCTCGACCATCACGCTGGATCCTTCGTCGCTGTACTTGACGGCGTTCTCCAACAGGTTCGCCACCGCCGAGACCAGCTGGCGGTGGCTGCCGACCACATGCAGGTCGCCGGAGCCATGGTCGACTCCGACCTTGATCGAGTGATGCTCCGCGGCGGGCTGGGCGCGCTGCACCGCGTCGTCGATCACCTGGGCGACCGAGACGACGTCGGTCGCCGCGGCACCGCCGAGCTCGGTGCGTGACAGCTCCAGCAAGTCATCGATGGTTCGCGCCGCGCGGTGCGCCTCGCCGACCATCTTGTCGGCCAGCCTGCGGGTTGCTGCTGGGTCGTCCATGTCTGCCAGTGCTTCTGCCAGCACGGCGAGGGCACCGACGGGCGTCTTCAACTCGTGGCTGATGTTGGCGACGAAGTCGGTTCGTACCGCATCCAGGCGGGCGCGCTCGCTGACATCGTCGATGGTCACCAGCGCGCCGCCGTCTTCCAACGGGATCGCCTGCACGTCGAGGACCGTTCGCGGTGGACCGATGAACTCGACGGTCTGCCCGCTGGCGTCGCCGCGCACGGCTCTGCGCACATGTCGCTCGACCGCTTCCTTCACCAGCACGGCGGCATGGCCGTGATGGGTCCGTGCGGCGACGTTCTCGACGGTCGTGTGCCCCGTCGAGTCGGCCAACACCACGCCGATCGGCAGCGCGTCGAGGGCTCGTCGCAGCTGCAGGATCTCGGCTTCGACCTGGACGAGATGTTGGCGGTCGTCGGCGGGGTGCGAATCGGCGACCGGGGACGACCGGCGACGACGGAACGTCATCACGACGAGGGTTCACCGGGCGGGGTAGTCGTCAGCCGCGGCAGCTCGCCCGTGTCGTCGGTGCGCAACCGGAAGCGTGCAGCACCCTGATGCTCCGGCAGCCACCCGGTGATCACGAACCGGACTCGCTCACCGACGTTGACGGCGTGGTCGCCGATCCGCTCGTAGAAGCGTGCGACCACCGCCAGCTGCACCGCGACCTGGAGGTCGATACGTCCAGCGGCATGGCTTTCGAAGATCGCCTGCACGAACTGCTTCTGCAGTCCGTCGAGGTACGAATCCATGTCGTCGATCGCCGCGGCCTTGGCGGCGTCGTTCTCGACGAACGACTCGATGGCCGCGGTGTACAGCTGCTGGGCCTGCTCGCCCATCCGCGAGATGATGCCGCGCAGCTTGGGGTCGAGGTCGTGCCCGTAGATGCGTCGCGCCGCCTTGCAGATGTTGCACACGAGGTCGGCGGAGCGCTCGACGTCGGCAATCATCTTCATCAACGCCACGACCTGGCGAAGATCGCTGGCGACCGGGGCCTGCAACGCCAGGATCCGGTAGCAGTGCTCTTCGAGGTCGAGCGAACGGGCATCGATCTCGTCGTCGCCCTGGATGATGTAGTCGGCCCCTTCGAGATCGCCGTCGAGCAACACTGCTGTTGCGCGGGGGATCAGTTCGGTGACCGACGCGGCGAGACGCACGAGCTCGGCGCGCGCCCCGTCGAGATCGTTGTGAAAGCCTTTGCGAAGCTCGTCCATCTCAGCCAAACCTTCCCGTCACGTAGCGCTCGGTGCGAGGGTCGCTGGGGTTCGAGTACATCTTGGCGGTGCGCCCGAACTCGACCATCACGCCGGTCGGCCGGTCACGTTCACTGGTGGCCTCGGTCGTGAAGAACGCGACCCGGTCACTGACCCGCGCCGCCTGCTGCATGTTGTGGGTGACGATCACGATCGTGTAGCGCTCCTTCATCTCCTGCATGAGCTCCTCGATCCTGGCCGTGGCGATGGGATCGAGGGCGCTGCACGGCTCGTCCATCAAGATCACGTCGGGCTCGACGGCGATCGCTCTGGCGATGCACAAGCGCTGTTGCTGTCCACCCGACAGGCTCAAACCCGACGCCTTCAGACGGTCCTTGACCTCGTCCCACAACGCAGCGTCGCGCAACGACCGCTCGACGACCTCGTCGAGCTCAGCCTTGTTACGCAGACCCGTCAGGCGCGGTCCGTAGGCGACGTTGGCGTAGATGCTCTTGGGGAACGGATTCGCCTTCTGGAACACCATGCCGATCCGCCGGCGGACCTCGACCGCATTGATGGCCGGGTCGTACAGGTCGACATCGTGGTACTTGACCGTGCCCTCCACGCGGGCGCCGACGATGAGATCGTTCATCCGGTTGAAGCACCGCAGCACCGTCGTCTTGCCGCACCCCGACGGGCCGATGAACGCCGTGATCTCGTGCTCGCGGATCGACAGGTTGACATCGCGCACGGCGCAGAACGCCCCATAGTGCACCGACAGCCCGACCGTGGTGAACAGGCCGGGTGTGGCGAGGGCTTCGCTGATCGACTCGTCGGCCCCCTGGTCCTGCAAGGTCGTCACTCGCTGTTCCACCACGTCGCCGACATCATCGATGCCAACGGTAGTTGGAAATGGGGAATCTACCGACATGAGCACTGTCGACAACCTAGAGACGCCAGGTGTCGCCAACCCTGAGTCCAGGTGAACCAAGGGTGAACAGCAGGAGAACGGCGGGCGAATCAGCGTCGCTGTCGATCGGCAACCCAGTGGTAGAAGCGTTCCTGCGAATCGCCGTCGGGGAACGACTCCGGCCCGCGTCGCTGCCAACTGCCGTCGGTGTCCATCTCCCAGCGCACGATGTCGTCGGCAAAGTCAAAGCTGAACACTTGGTCGAGCCACGCCTGGTGCTTGGGGTGGTTGACCGGAACGAGCACCTCGATGCGCCGGTCCAGGTTACGCGGCATCCAATCGGCCGAGCCGATCAAGAACAGCGGCTTGCCCTCGTCGCCGTGGGCGAAGCGAATGATGCGGGAATGCTCGAGGTATCGGCCGAGTATCGAGCGCACGCGGATGTTCTCGCTGAAGCCGGCGACGCCGGGACGCAGGCAGCAGATGCCACGAATCGCCAGATCGATCTGCACCCCGGCGTTGCTGGCCTCATACAGCGCCTCGACCAGTTCTGGGTCGCCGAGCGAGTTCAGCTTGGCGGTGATGTGGCCCTCGGGACCGAACGTGGTCTCGTGCTCGATGAGGTCGATCAACTGCCCGCGGAGGTCGCGCGGCGCGACCAGCAACGAGTAGTAGTCGTGGGCCCGGCTGTAGCCGGTGAGATGGTTGAACAGCTGCGCCACGTCGTCGCCGACGGGAGGGTCACACGTCAGGAACCCCACGTCCTCGTACAGCCGAGCCGTGCGCGAGTTGTAGTTGCCGGTGCCGATGTGGCAGTAGCGGCGCAGACCGTCCTCGTCGGCACGGACCACGAGCACGCATTTGGCGTGGGTCTTGAGCCCGACGAAGCCATACACCACGTGGACACCGGCGCGTTCCAGCGCCTTGGCCCACGTGACGTTGGTGGCCTCGTCGAAGCGGGCCTTGAGCTCTACCAGCACGGCCACCTGCACGCCACTCTCGGCGGCGCGCATCAGGCTGCGGGCGATCGGACTGTCGCCACCAGCTCGATACATGGTCATCTTGATGCTCTGCACTCGAGGATCGTCGGCGGCCTGGGCGACGAACGACTCGATGCTGCTGGCGAAGCTCTCGTACGGATGGTGCGCCATGAGTGGGCGTTCTCGGATGACGGAGAAGATGCTGCGGTCGGCTTCCTCTGCTGCGGCAATTCGTCCGGCGGTCACCGGCGGCCACGGCCAGTCCTTCAGATCGGGTCGATCAAGAGCATGCATCTGCCACAGACTGGTGAGATCGAGCGGGGCCCGATGCGAGGTGACATCGTTGGGACCGAGGTCGAGCTCGCGAAGAAGCAGCTCGAGCATCTCCTCGCTGATGCCGGTCTGTACTTCGACACGCACGGCGCGGCCGAACCGCCGGCGCCGCAGCTCCATCTCCACCGCAGCCAGCAGGTCGTCGGCCTCTTCGTCTTCCTGTGTGAGGTCGACGTTGCGGGTGACCCTGAACACCGCGTGCTCCTCGACGACCATTCCGACGAAGAGCTGGTGGAGGTTGGCGGCAATCAGCTGTTCGACCGGCAAGAACCGGGCTCCGTCCGGCAGCCCCACCAGGCGGGGGAACACCGTCGGCACCTTGACCCTGGCGAACCGTCGCTCGCCGGTGTCGGGATCGCTGACCATCGCCGCCAGGCTGAGGGCGAGGTTGGAGATGTACGGAAACGGGTGTGCCGGGTCGACCGCCAGTGGCGTGAGCACCGGGAAGATGCGTTGGTCGAACACGTCGGCCAGGTACAGCTTGTCATCGTCGTCGAGATCGTCCCAGCCGACCAATCGCACACCGTGCTGGGCGAGGTCGGGCACGAGCACGTCGAGCAACAGCTTCTCCTGCTCGATCACGAACCCCTCGACGTTCGGGCCGATTGCGGCAAGTTGCTGGCTGGGTGTCAGCTCACCGGTCGCCGTGCCGGCCACGCCGGCAGCCACCTGATCTTTCAACGCGGAGATGCGAACCTGGAAGAACTCGTCGAGGTTCGACGAGCAGATCGCCACGAACTTGAGCCGTTCGAGCAGCGGGATGCCCGGCTCATGCGCCAGTGCCAGGACGCGACGATTGAAATCGAGCCAGCTCAGCTCCCTGTTGAGCAGCCGACCAGACATCTCTGGAGCGACCCGTTCAATCGCCTTCTGGAAGGCCGAGATCCCATTCGAGCGAGATCCGTTCGCGCTCGGCGTCGCGAACGATGCGTTCGCGGTTGCGACGGAACTGCGGGTCATCTCGGGGCAGCAGCACCAGGCGGGCCATCACGCGCGTGCGGAACTCTTCAAGCACGGTGCGGTCGCCATAGTCGCTGTACAACTCCCAATGCGGCGACACCGGGCCGAGATACACGATGCGAACGTGAGCTCGCGGTGGCTCGTTGACGATGTCGGTCATGGATGTCCTCTCTACGCCAGATTCGGCGGCGAAGCGAGTGTACCGGCACGTGGTGCCTGGCTATCACCGCACACGGATGGTATAAAAACTGTCTCCAGCGGGAACCAAATCACTTCGCCAGACGTCTATACCCAGCAAGCGAAGTGTTGCGGCCACCGGAGCCACCCTCGGCTTTGTCGGGCGCACCACCTAGACTGCGATGCGTCGCGGTCGACGAAGGAGACACGATGCACCGAATCGAGAACCCCACCGAAGTCGACGCTGTCACCGCGTGGATGTCCGAGGGCAACTGCCGCAACTATCCGCCGGCGGTGTTCTTCCCCAGCGACGGTGTCGGCGTGGACCGCGCCCGCAAGATCTGCACCGACTGCCCGGTTGCCACCCAGTGCCTGGAATATGCCCTGGAGGAGCGCATCGAACACGGCGTGTGGGGTGGTTGCAGCGAGCGCGAACGGCGCCGCATCCTGAAGCGCCGCAGGGTCGCCAGCTGAGCATGTAGTGGTTTGGCTCGGGCGCGAAACGACGCCGGGGCCCGAGGCCACCGGCGCCGGGTCGGGCAGATCGGGGATTCAGCTGGTGGAGTCGTCGACCGTCTTGTCGGCGGGCTTGGTCTCGGCGGCCTTCTGGCCTTCGGCGAGTCCTTCTTTGAACTCCTTCTGCGCCTTGCCGAGGTTCTTGGCCAGCTTCGGCAGTTGGGTACCTCCGAACAGCACCAAGACAACGACGAGAATCAGAATTATCTCCGGCGGATCCAAGAATGCGAACATGCGGTCACGCTACCACCGCTGATCGCGGAGCGGTATGCGCTGACTCAGGCCGATGTGCGACGTCCGGCTTGGGCGCGTTGACGTCGCAAGCGGCGACGCTCGCGCTCCGAAAGCCCGCCCCAGATCCCGAACTTCTCACCGTTGACCAAGGCGAACTCGAGGCAGTCGAGCCGCACCACACAACCGCGACACACCTCTTTTGCTTCGCGGGTCGAGGCGCCGCGCTCCGGGAAGAACAAGTCGGGGTCGACCCCCAAACAGTTGGCCTCGTCCTGCCAACTGCGCCCGTCTGTGTCGAT
>JANMNE010000261.1:0-11048 GCA_031373785.1 Ilumatobacteraceae bacterium | reverse complement strand
ACCGAACTTCAGTCCCAGCGCCTTCATCGCGTTCTCCATGGGCGGGATGAAGATCTGGGCACCGTCGATGATCACCGCGTTGATCGCCTTGCAGCCATCCTTCACGGCTTGAGACACGGCACCCACTGCGTACATCGGCTGGTTCCCGATGGGGAACGAGTCGGGGCTGGTCAGCTCCGACGGGGTGATCGGGCAACATTCCCCGAACCACGTGATCTTGGACTCGGCAATCACCGGAACGATGCTCTCGGCGAAGAAGGTGAACGAACCCACGATCGAAACCATCTTGCCCTCGACGGCCTGCCTGGCGCATGTCGTTGCGACGGCCGGGTCGAACTGCTCGTCACACACCGTGACATTGAGCGGCCGGCCGGCGATACCGCCACGGGCGTTGATGTACTTCTCATAGGCCTTCGCGGTGTTCGCGATGTTCTGATAGGTGGGCCCGGCCGCATTCAGCGTCGTGACCGTCATCACGTTGAGCGGATCGCCAGTCGGTGCTGCCGCGCTCCCGGTCGGGGCGGCGGTGCCGCTCGGGGCGGCGGTGCCGGCTGGGGCGGCGGTGTCAGACGAGGCTTTCTTGTCGCTGCCGCACGCCGCGGTGAACACTGCGCACGCGGCCAGCAGGGCGACGGCGGAGCGACGAACATGTCGGTTGACCGTTCGCTTCGGATGTGAGCTGTGAGTATTCATTTTCCCCCCAGGTTGACACCGTGAACGAATTCACGCGTGTTGTGAACTGCGACGTCCCCAGTCGCAGGTGACGGTCATTTCAGCACAAACATCCAATGTTTTCTACTCCATCGTTGGATTTGTTTTCCCGCATGTTCGCCTGGCTCGTTGATTTGTCCTACCTTTCTGGAGGAGAGCATGAACTTCGATCATTCCGCACCCACCGTCGAGCTCGTCCAGCGGCTCGAGTCGTTCATGGACGAGCACATCTATCCGAACGAGGCGCGCTTCTTTCGCGAGTCGATGGAGCTCGGGCCGTGGGCGGTGTGGCCGGTGGTCGAGGAGCTGAAGCCGCTGGCTCGTGACGCTGGCCTGTGGAACCTCTTCCTCCCGACGAGCGAGCTGGGCGCCGGATTGAGCAATGTGGAATATGCGCCGCTCTGCGAGGTGATGGGGAGATCGCATCTGGCCCCGGAGGTCTTCAACTGCTCGGCACCCGACACGGGCAACATGGAGGTGCTGGCACGCTACGGCACCCCGGAGCAACAGGAGCAGTGGCTGCGCCCACTCCTCGCCGGCGAGATCCGCTCGGCCTTCGCGATGACCGAACCAGCCGTCGCGTCGAGCGATGCAACGAACATCGAGAGCTCGATCACGCGCGACGGCGACGAGTACGTGATCAGCGGTCGGAAGTGGTACACCACGAACGCCACCGACCCCAGGTGCAAGATCATCATCTTCATGGGCAAGTCCGATCCGGCCAACCCGGATCGACATCGTCAACAGTCGATGATCCTGATCCCGAAGGACGCCCCGGGGGTGACCGTCATCCGTCCGCTCCCGGTCTTCAACTTCTATGGCATGCCCGACCGCGCGTCGGAGGTCGAGTTCGACGGGGTTCGCGTCCCGGCATCGAACATGTTGCTCGGTGAGGGACGCGGCTTCGAGATCGCGCAGGGTCGGCTTGGGCCGGGGCGCATCCACCACTGCATGCGACTCATCGGGCTCGCCGAACGAGCCCTCGAGATGATGTGTCGGCGAACCTCGCAACGCGTGACCTTCGGTCGGCCGATCTCTGAACAGACCGTGACATTGGAACGGATCGCCGAGTCGCGCATCGCCATCGAGCAGACCCGGCTGCTCACGTTGAAGGCCGCCCACTTGATGGACACCGTCGGGAATCGCGAAGCCCGGCGTGAGATCGCGATGATCAAGATCGCCGCACCCAACATGGCGTGCAAAGTCGTGGACTGGGCCATCCAAGCGTTCGGGGGAGCCGGTACGAACAACGACTTCGGCCTTGCCGCGGCATACGCAACGGCGAGGCTGCTGCGCCTCGCTGACGGGCCGGACGAGGTCCACCGCAACCAGCTCGGAAAGCTCGAGCTCCGCCGCCACGCGGACAAGCCCGCGCTCGAACCCCACAACATCTTCGTTCCTGACTGGGGGTGACTCAAGATGGACTTCGACCTGTCTCCTGAACACGAAGCCTTTCGCAAGGTCGTACGAGATTTCGCCGAGAGCGAGATCGCCCCTCATGCCGCTCAATGGGATGAAGACCACACGTTTCCGCTCGAAACCGTGAAGGCAATGGGCGACCTCGGCCTGTTCGGATTGGTGTTCCCCGCCGAGTGGGGCGGCGGCGATGGCGACTTCGCCTCGCTCTGCATTGCGATCGAGGAGATCGGCAGAGTCGACCAATCGATGGGCATCACTCTGTCCGCCGGCGTCGGCCTCGGTGCCAACCCGATCTTCCGATTCGGTACCGAAGATCAGAAGCAACGATGGCTTCCCGATCTCGTCGCCGGCCGAGCGCTCGGCGCCTTCGGCCTCACCGAACCCGACGCGGGAAGCGACGCCGGTGCCACGCGCACACGCGCCAGGCCGGAAGCCGACAACTGGGTCATCGACGGCACGAAGGCCTTCATCACCAACTCGGGCACACCGATCACCTCGATCATCACGGTGACCGCTCGGACGGACGACGGAGTCTCGACCTTTGTCGTCGAAACCGGCACACCGGGACTCACCATCGAACCGCCGTACCGCAAGCTCGGCTGGCATGCCAGCGATACACACGGCGTGGTCCTCGAGAGCTGCACCGTGCCGGACCATCACCGACTTGGCGCGTCGGGATCCGGTCTGCGCAACTTCCTCTCGATCCTCGACGACGGCCGGATCGCGATCTCCGCGCTGGCGCTCGGATGCGCACGGGCGTGCCTTGAAGCGGCGGTCGCCTACGCCCAGGAGCGCACGGCGTTCGGCGGTCCGATCGGCCGCAACCAGGGGATCGCCTTCGCCCTGGCCGACCTCGAGGTGGCAGTCGAGAACGCGGCCAACCTCACGTACAAGGCGGCCTGGCTGAAGGATCAGGGTCGGCCCATCACCCACGCTGCCGCCATCGCCAAGCTGTACTCGACCGAAGCGGCCGTCAGCGCCACCCGAGTTGCCACCCAGGTCTTCGGAGGGAGCAGCTTCATCGAAGCGAACCCGATCGCCCGGTTCTACCGCGACGCGAAGATCCTCGAAATCGGTGAGGGCACCAGCGAGATCCAGCGCATCGTCATCGCCCGAGGCCTGGGCCTCCCCGTGTCGTGACGCGCCACGCCACCGGCCCGGGCGGCAAGCAGATCGTGCTCGACGACCCATCGGGGAACCCGGTCGAGCTCTTCCAACCCGCTGGTCATCTACCGAGCAAAGTGATGGCCTCCACCCATCTCGACACCACACGTCACCGGATCACCGACGACGACTACATCGCTGCGTGCCGAGCCGCGCTCGGCCGTGATGGCGCGCTCGTGCTGGGCGGATTCGTGAATGCAGACGTGATCACCCGGATCGTTGCCGAGTCGGCATCGCGTGAAGGTGATGCCTTCTATACCGACAGGTCGCACAACGTGTACCTCACCCCGTGCGATCCGACGCTGCCGCATGATCATCCGTACAACCGGCAGGTGACCAGTAGCAAAGGGCTCATCGCCGACGACCAGATCCCTCCCGAGTCGTTGCTCCGAGAGATCTACGACGACCGCGACTTCCGGGCGTTCCTCTGCGGCGTGCTCGGCATCGACGAGATCCATCCGTACGCCGACGACCTCTCGTCGATCAACGTCCACTTCGCCGCAGCCGGCATGGAGCTCGGCTGGCACTTCGACAACTCGTCCTTCGCCGTCACGATGCTGCTGCAAGCACCCGACGGGGGCGGCAGGTTCGAACACGTCCCCGCCGTTCGCGATGCCGACCGGGGCGACATGGCGTTCGAACGCGTTCGTGCCGTGCTCGATGGCGCGGAACCGATCAACACACTCGAGTTCGAACCCGGAGATCTCGTGCTGTTCCGTGGCCGTGATGCCATGCACCGCGTCACGCCGACGGAAGGACCGATCACGCGCATGCTGGTGGTGTTCGCGTTCAACGACCAACCAGGCGTGAAGCTCTCCGACTCGGCGCTGGCCACGTTCTACGGCCGCACCGCCTGACGCTCGGTGAGTGACCGCGAGATTGGCGAGACTGGCGAGATTGGCGAGATCGGCCTTGCCGGGCTGGCAGTAGACAAGGATGCTGTCTTCGTCGCGTCGGTGGGCCCACCGCGTGTGCCGGTCTGAAGGATGCGCCGATATGGTCTCGACAGCGCCCTGCGGTCGGCACCAGGCTGGGCAGCGATGCCGAGGTCCGCTTCCTCGGCGATCTCGCCGCCGGCAACCTCATCACCGAGCCGGTTGCGGCGCCCGACTGGATGCGCATCGCGGAGTTGGTCGTGCAGTATCGCAACCTTTCGCTTGGCACGGTCGACGCATCGGTCATTGCTGCGGCGGAGCGTTTGGGCGTGAAGGACGTCGCAACGATCGATCGCCGTCACTTCACGGTCGTGCAGTCGAAGATCGGCGCATTGAATCTGGTCCCCTGACATCGGTGCTGGCGCGTGGCGACCCCGGTCCGTGACGTCCACCCGCTCTTCGACGTTTACGATGCGCCCGTGAGTGCACGTGAGATCGTCGAATGGGTGTCGTTCGGGGCAGTGCTGTTCGATCTCGACGGGGTTGTCACGCCGACCGCCGAGATCCACGGGCGGGCCTGGGCCGAGCTGTTCGCGCCGTGGGGCTTCGACGGCAGCGACTACCTGAACTACGTCGACGGCCGGCCGCGCTACGACGGGGTACAGACGTTTCTCGCCTCCCGCGGCGTCGAGCTCCCGTGGGGCGATCCATCCGATCCGCCAGGCGACGACACGATCTGCGCACTGGGGAATCGAAAGGACGCGACGTTCAACGCCGTGCTCGCCCGGGAAGGGATCCAGCCCTACCCGGGCACGCTGAGAGTGATGGATCTGCTCGACCGCGCCGGCATCCCAAGCGCAATCGTGTCGTCGTCGAACAATGCCCGCACGGTGCTGCAAGCGGCGGGCATCGCTGATCGCTTCGTCGCCGTCGTCGATGGCATTGTCGCCGTCGAGCAGCGTCTGGCAGGTAAGCCCGACCCGGCGATGTTCGTCCACGCCGCCGATCGCCTCGGCGTGACACGGGCCGAGGCGGTGGTCGTCGAGGACGCCACCTCCGGAGTCGCCGCCGGGCGCGCCGGCGACTTCGCGCTGGTGGTCGGCGTGGACCGGGGCGGCAACCGGGAAGCACTGGTCGCGGCGGGAGCCGACATCGTTGTCGACGACCTGGAGGAGACGCTCCCATGACTCGCCAGGCCAGCACGATCACGATCGACCGCGAGCGTTTCCCGATCGACACCTGGCGGCTGGTGGAGACCAGCCTCGGTGACGACGGCGGCCTGACCGGCACCTTGTTCGCGATCGGCAACGGTTACCTCGGGCTGCGCGCCGACTGGGCGCCCGATCCGGAATCGGCCGGCACCTACGTGAACGGCTTCCACGAGACGTTCCCGATCGTCCACGCCGAACACGCGACGGCACTGGCCCGCACCGGACAATCGCTGCTCAACGCGCCCGAGGCCAAGTCGATCGAGCTCACGCTCGGCGGCGAGATCCTGCGCCTGGCGCTCGACCATCCCGAACGCTCGCAGGTCAGCGATTTCCGCCGGGAGATCGACTTCCGCACGGGGGTGCTGCATTCGGAACTGACCTGGCACACCAGCGCCGGCGCGAGGGTTCGGGTTGTCTCCGAGCGCATCGTCAGCCTGGAACACCGACATCTCGCGGTGTTGCGCCTGTCGCTCGAACTGTTGGACGCGCCGGGGGCGGTCACGGTCACCTCGCAGCTCATCAACCGACAAGACATCGCCATGCCCGACACCGGGCCTGCGCATGCCGACCCGCGCCGCTCGCGCACGTTCGATCGTCGCGTCCTCGAACCGGTGCTGCAGACCAACTCCGATCCCGGCTCGCCGGGTGGAGGCACAGTCACGCTCGGCTATCGCAGCGTCGGGAGCGGCATGGCGATCGCCGCCGCCTACCGGCATGAAGCCACAGCCGGTGGCGATGTTGCGTTCGACACCGAATTCGCCGGCGATCTCGCGTCCACCACGATTCGACTCGAGGCCGGACCCGGCAACGCGGTCACGCTCACCAAGTACGTCGCCTACCACACCTCCAGCCAGTTCCCTCAGACGTCCGACGATGCGTCGATCGAGGAACTTGCCGCCCGCTGCCGCAGCACACTCGATACCGCTGTGGCAGCCGGCTGGGAGCAAGCGCTCGCCGAGCAGCGGGCCTGGCTCGACCGGTTCTGGGCACGCACCGACATCGCCGTCGACGGCGACGATGCTGCCCAGCAGGCGATCCGCTGGAACCTGTTCCAGATGGCCCAGGCCTCGGCCCAGATCGGCGGACGCGGCATCGCCGCCAAGGCGCTCACAGCTGCCGGCTACGACGGTCACTACTTCTGGGACACCGAGGTCTACATGGTGCCGCTGCTGGCGTACACCAACCCGGACGCCGCCCGCGACCTGCTCCACTTCCGCTACCTCACCCTTCCCACGGCGCGCGAGCGGGCGATCGAGATGTCGCAGCGCGGGGCGCTGTACCCGTGGCGGACGATCAACGGCGAAGAGGCCTCGGCGTACTACCCGGCGGGCACCGCGCAGTACCACATCGATGCCGACATCGCCCACGCGATCGACCGCTACGTCACCGCCACCGGCGACACCGAGTTCCTCTCCGGCGAGGGCGCCGAGATGCTCGTCGAGCTGGCGCGGCTGTTCGCCGACCTCGGGTTCTACGATCACGCCGATCAAACCGTGTTCCACATCCACGGCGTGACGGGGCCGGACGAGTACACCGCGGTCGTCGATGACAACCTCTACACCAATGTGATGGCGCGCTTCACGCTGCGGTTCGCAGCCGACGTCGTGACTCGGCTGCGCGCCGAGGACCCCGACGCCCACCTCTGCCTCGTCGCTGCAACTGGTCTGGTCGACGAGGAGGTCGCCGAGTGGACGCGCGCCGCCGATTCGATGTGCGTGCTGTACGACGCCGATCTCGGCATCAATCCCCAAGACGACGCCTTCCTCGGCCACGAGGCGTGGGACTGGGCGGGCACTCCCGGCGACAAGTACCCGCTGCTGCTCAACTTCCACCCGCTGGTGATCTACCGCCACCAGGTGCTCAAGCAAGCCGATGTCGTGCTGGCCACGTTCCTACGTGGCGACGAGTTCGCGCCCGACCTGCAACGCCGCAACTTCGACTACTACGACCCGATCACCACTGGCGATTCGTCATTGTCGGCCTGCGTGCAGGCGATCATGGCTGCCGAGGTCGGCCACGCCGACCTGGCGATGCACTACTTCCGGGAATCGTTGTACCTCGACATCGCCGACACCCACGGCAACACGGTCGACGGCGCCCACATCGCCAACGTCGGCGGGGTGTGGGCAGGCCTGGTACACGGGTTCGCCGGTGTCCGCGACTCGGGAACTCACCTCCGGGTCGCGCCGCGCCTCCCGGCCGGCTGGCAGGAGATGCGGTTCCGCCTGCACCGGCGCGGCGGCGACATCGCGATCGCGGTCGACCCCACCGGCGCCACGGTCACAGTGCTCTCGGGCGAGCCGGTGCCCGTCCTTGTCGACGGGGTCATCACCGAAGTCCTTCCGGGCGACTCGCTGCGGATTGTCGGCGGGGCCGCGAAGAGCAGCTAGCGCGGTTCGGCTGCTCGTGCGTACCGGCGGAGGATGCGGCGTCCGAGGCTGGTCTTGTGCACTTCGTCGGCGCCGTCGTAGATGCGCGCCGCGCGTTCGTGGCGATACCAGTAGGCCAGGATCGTGTCGTCGGTGACGCCGAGGGCGCCGTGCACTTGGATCGCAGTGTCGACGGCTTTCAGCATGGTGTTGGCGACCTCGAACTTGATTGCCGAGATCTCGTCGCGAGCCGCACTCGCCCCATGGCGGTCGATCATCCAGGCCGCGTGCAGCGTCTGCAGTCGTACCCCACGGATCTCGGCCTCCAGCTCCGCGGCCCAGTGTTGAATGACCTGCTTGTCGGCGAGGGTGCCACCATCGACGTCGATCACGCGCTCGTTTGCGCGAGCGCACATCATGTCGAAGGCGCGTGCAGCGATGCCGAGCCAGCGCATGCAGTGATGGATCCGGCCGGGCCCGAGCCGGTCTTGGGCGATGAGGAATCCGCTGCCTTCAGGCCCGAGCAGGTTCGTGCGACGGACTCTGCAGGACTGGTAGATCACCTCTGCGTGGCTGGCGTGGCCCGAGCCGGAGTGGCCCATGACGCTGACATTGCGCACCAAGTTGAAGCCGGCAGTATCGGTTGGAACGATGATCATGCTGGCCCGTTGATGCGGCGGCGCACCGGGGTTGGTGACCGCCATGACGATCGCGAAGGCCGCGCCGTCCGCCGAGGAGGTGAACCACTTTTGACCGTTGATCACGTAGTCGTCGCCATCGGTGACCGCAGTCGTGGCGAGCAGTACCGGGTTCGAGCCGGCGGTCTCGGGCTCGGTCATCGAGAAGCAACTGCGGATCTCGCCGGCGACGAGGGGACGCAGGAACCGCTCGCGCTGTTCCTCGGTGGCGTACTTGTGGAGGATCTCGATGTTGCCGGCGTCGGGCGCCTGGGTGCCGAACACGGTCATGCCCAGCGGGCTCCGGCCGACCGCTTCTGCGAACAACCCGTGGTCGACCATCGACAGGCCGAGGCCCCCGTACTCGATCGGGTGGTTGGGCGCCCACAGACCCATCTGCTTGACCTTTGCCTGGGCGGCCTTGACGCCGGCTTCCAGGGTCGCCGGGTCGCCGTGCAACATCTCGCCTTCGAGCGGGATCACCTCCCGATCCATGAACTCGCGGATCATCGCGAGCATCGTGGACATCTTCTCGGACACTTCGAAGTCCATGTCGCCTCCTCGTTCGGGTCGACGCTACGGACGTCCGGTCTCCCTGGCCAGGGCAATTGGTCCCCGCGGCGTTCGTGCTCGCGGCGCGCGATCCGGCGCTACGCGCACGACACGCAGGTTGCCGCCCACGGAATGACCTCGAGTCGCTCGGGAGCGATGGCCCGCCCACACACTTCGCAGTCTCCGTACTTCCCCTCGGCGACGCGAACCAACGCCGCCTCGACTGCGGCGAGCTGGTGCATGATCTGATCATGCATGGCGACGTCGGCGAATCGCTCGATGGCGATGCTCGTGCCTTCGCCCACCCGCTTGCCGAACGAGATCCCCCCGCTCGGCACGTTCGCACCGGAGCGGAGCGCGGCGGCGCGGTGTTCGAGATCGTCTCGCACGGCTTCGAGGGTGGCGACGACCTCGTTCGCATGAGGCGGTTCGGCTTCTGGCTCGGGGTGGGGCACCGCAGGCACGCGGTCGACTGTACAACCGGCGCCGGCCCAAGGTACCGGCGTCCCTTCGCGGCAGGACATTGGTCTCTGTCGACGCCCTCCAACAACAGCGATACTCCAGAGATGGGGGTCACCGTCCACTCATCCATGATTGATCGCTCGCAGCGACCGTGGTTCCAGCGATATCCGCGCCTCGCGCTGACCGTGTCCGCGACGTTGTTCGCCGTGATCTTCCTCATTCGGGTTTCGGTGGGAGGCACCGAAGATTCGATCTCGATGTTGTACGTGCTCCCTGTTGCGTTGGTGGCACTCGCGTTCGGGTTCTGGGCAGGCGTTGCGGCTGGCCTCACAGCCGTTGGCCTCCTGGTTGGGTGGGCCATCTCGTTGGACGTCGAGTCGAGCCCGCTGGGTTGGATCGGCCTCGTCACCCCCGTCGTGTTGCTCGGCGCGTTGGTCGGCTACGCCTCCGATCGCATACGAGATGCCAGTCGAGCCGAGCGCTACGCCGCCATGGTGACGGTGTTGCAGGTCGAGGGTGCGGAGATCAGCGATCGGATCTTCCAGGGTCTGGCGGCGAGCAAGTGGATGCTCGAGGTCGGCGATATCGAGCGAGGCCTCGCGGTGTTGGAGGACACGATGGTGATCGCACAGGGACTGGTGACCAACGTGTTGGGTTCCAACAGCGTTCTGCGTGACGACGTTCGCGAGCACGCCATGGTTCCGCGGGCACCGCAAAGCTCTCGCTGATCGGTCGAGACGTGCGCGGCCGCAGGCTTGCGGCAAGGCCGATCGCGCTACGACCCGGCATCTCGTGAATTCAGGCCGATGGCCGCGGAGGCCTCACGGACGGTCACCGCCCTGCAACCCGACGTGGAGCCAACCGGGAAGGTGGTGGTCGTCCATTTCGTTCGTCGGCGATCAGCCTCGTGCCGGGAACGTCCTGTTCAGCGGCATTGTTCGGGCCTGCCGATCACCAGGCGCGCCCGTTTCTCGCGATGCAGATTCCTGTTCGTGAGGCTTAATTCATGTGGGCAATACCGGCCTGCCCTCGTGCTCTGCCAGGATGACATGTGGGCCGCGGCAGACCCGGGGGTATGTGTGTTAAAGCGATTATTGATCCTGGCTGTGGTCCCCGTTGGGGTTCTCGCACTGTGGGAACTCGGGGATGCGGCAACGACCGATACGGCCGCAGCCTCCGTGGACAAGGCCTCTGCGGCCGTCGGTGAGCCGATCACGTTCACGTCGACCAACCCATGCACGACTGCGTGCTCACTCACGTGGCGTCGCCCCGACATCGGACTGGTGAGGTTTGGTGGAGTGGTCGTGGGTCGAGGCGAACAGTTCTCGATGAGCTTCGCCGCACCGGGCAGCTACCAGGTCGTGCTCGACATGGGTGAGACCTGTGATGGCACCTCGCAGTTGGTGTGTCACTCCTACGCCTCGGTGTTCGTCAGCATCGTCGATCCAGCGCCTGCGGTTGATCCAGCCCCGGTTGATCCGGCGCTTCCGGTTGATCCGGCGCTTCCGGTTGATCCGGCGCTTCCGGTTGATCCGGCACTTCCGGTTGATCCGGCGCTTCCGGTTGATCCGGCGCTTCCGGTTGATCCGGCGCTTCCGGTTGATCCGG
>JANMNE010000256.1:0-18411 GCA_031373785.1 Ilumatobacteraceae bacterium | reverse complement strand
GATCAGGTGTGCTTGACGAGCTTCAGCTTGTCACGCACTTCCTGGGGGCCGAGAATCCGCACGTTCATGCTCTCCAGCAGTTGCTTGGCGCGGGCGACGAGCTCGGCATTGGTGGCCTTGTGGCCGGGCCCGAGGTACAGGTTGTCTTCCAAGCCGACGCGCACGTTGCCGCCGGCGAGGGCCGCCATCGCCACGAAGGGGATCTGCATGCGACCGATCGAGAAGCCCGAGAACACGCAATCGTTCGGCAGGTTGTTGACCAGCGCCATAAAGGTGTTGGGGTCGTCGGGGGCGCCATAGGCGATGCCCATGCAGAGCTGGATCATGACCGGGTCATCGAGCAATCCGTCGCGGATCAGCTCCTTGACCTGCACGAGTTGACCGGTGTCGAACACCTCGAGCTCGGGCCGCACACCGAGCTCTTGCACCTGGCGGGCCATGCTGCGCAACACACTGGGGGTGTTGACCATGATGTAGTCGCCGCCGGAGGCGAAGTTCATCGTGCCGCAATCGAGCGTGCAGATCTCGGGCAGCAAGGTGCGTACGTGGTCGAGTCGCTCGGTCGCCCCGGCCATGTCGGTGCCGTCGGGGTTGATCGGCAGCACGGCCTCGTCGCCACCCAGCACGAGGTCGCCACCCATGCCGGCGGTGAGGTTCAACACCACGTCGACATCGGCGGCGCGGATCCGTTCCACGGCTTCGGCATAGAGCTCGGTGGCGCGGGCGCCCTTGCCGGTCTGCGGGTCGCGAACGTGGATGTGCACGACCGCCGCGCCGGCCTTGGCAGCGTCGATCGCGGAGAGCGCGATCTGCTCGGGCGTGACCGGCACGTGCGGGCTTCTCCCGACGGTGTCGCCGGCGCCGGTCACTGCACAGGTGATGAAGACTTCCCAGTTCATGGCGTCTACCTTTGTCTGAACGAACGGTCAGCTAACTCTAGCCGAAACGATGATGGAGGAACCATGGGCGAGCTCGCAGGGCTGAGGGCGCTGGTCACCGGCGGTGGCGCCGGCATCGGGGCGGCCATTGCCGCCAGGCTGGCCACCGGCGGCGCCGATGTGATGGTGGTCGATGCGGACCCGTCGACCGACCCCGATTTCGTAGCCGATGTGGCCGACACGGCGTCGGTCGACGAGCTGTTCGCAGCCGTTCGCGCCCGTCTCGGCGGCCTCGATGTGTTGGTCAACAACGTGGGGATTGCCGGCCCGACCGCACCGGTCGACGAGATGGATCCGGCCGCGTTCGATCATTGCGTGCAGGTCAACCTCGGTTCGATGTTCCGATGCACGCGCCTCGCCGTGCCACTGCTGCGCGAGCGGCCCGGTTCGATCGTCAACATCTCGTCGACCGCGGGAATCTTCGGATATCCGCTGCGGTCGCCGTATGCCGCGGCGAAGTGGGCCGTGGTCGGTCTGACCAAGACGTGGGCGATGGAGCTCGGGTCTGCCGGCATCCGGGTCAACGCGATCTGCCCGGGGTCGGTCGGCGGGCCGCGCATGGACGGTGTGATCGAGCGAGAGGCCGCCGTGATCGGCGTGCCGGAGTCCGCGGTCAGGTCGGCGTACGAACGTCAGGTGTCGATGGGCTCGTTCGTCGCGACCACCGACATCGCCGAGGCGGTCGCCTTCTTGTCGTCACCGTCCGCCCGGTTCATCTCCGGTCAGGTGCTGGGGGTCGACGGACACACCGAGACGCTGCGCACCAATCCGCCACAGGCCGCAACCACGACATGAACCGGATGCGCGTATCGGATCAAGTCTGGAAGGTCGGGGTCGGGTAACTTCCCCGCATGGCCGTGAACGAATCAGGCATACCAGTCGACATCAAACCCCGCAGCCGTGACGTGACCGATGGGATGACCAAGGCGCCGGCGCGCTCCATGCTGCGTGCGGTCGGCATGACCGACGACGACTGGGTGAAGCCGCAGATCGCCATCGCCAACGCCTGGAACGAGGTCACGCCGTGCAACATGACGTTGCGCAAGCTGGCCGAGCACACCAAGGCGGGCATCCGCGCCGCCGGTGGGTTTCCCATGGAGTTCGGCACCATCACCGTCAGCGATGGCATCAGCATGGGGCACGAGGGCATGCGCGCCTCGCTGGTCAGCCGCGAGGTCATCACCGACTCGGTCGAGTGCGTCATGCATGCCGAGCGACTGGATGGCTTCGTCGGACTGGCAGGATGCGACAAGAGCATCCCGGCGATGCTGATGGCAGCTGCGCGGCTCGACCTGCCGAGCGTGTTCGTGTACAACGGTTCGATCCTGCCCGGTGAGCACAACGGCGTGGCCCTCGACATCACCAGCGTCTTCGAAGCGGTCGGGGCGTGCGCGCTCGGCAAGATCACCGAAGAAGAGCTCGGTCAGATCGAACGCAAGGCGTGCCCCGGCGAAGGTGCATGCGGCGGAATGTTCACGGCCAACACGATGAGCTCGATCGCCGAGGCGATCGGCATGTCGCTGCCCGGATCCGCATCACCGCCGGCCGTCGATGCCCGACGGGAAGGCGACGCCCGTCGCGCCGGTGAGGCCGTGGTCAACATGCTGCGCCTGGGGATCACCCCGCGGATGATCATGACCAAGCACGCCTTCGAGAACGCCATAGCGGTCACCTCGGCATTGGGTGGGTCGACCAACGCGGTGCTGCACCTGTTGGCCATCGCCAACGAGGCTGGTGTGGATCTACACCTCGACGACTTCAACCGGATCGCTGCCAAAGTTCCACACATCGCCGACATGAAGCCGGGTGGCAAGTTCCACATGAGCGACCTCGATCGGGTCGGCGGGGTGCCGGTGGTGATGAAGCACCTTCTCGACGCCGGCCTGCTGCATGGTGATGTCATGACGGTGACGGGCAAGACCATGGCCGAGAACCTTGCCGAGCTCGATCCTCCACGCCCCGACGGGGTTGTCGTCTACCCGCTCGACCAGCCGCTGCACAGCGAGGGTGGCATCAACGTGTTGACCGGTTCGCTGGCACCGAAGGGCGCGGTCGTGAAGGTCGCCGGGCTGAGCAAGGAGCAGATGAAGTTCGAGGGCACCGCCCGCGTGTTCGACGGTGAGGACGGGGCGATGGACGCGATCCTGGCGGGCTCTGTCGTGCCGGGCACCGTCTTGGTCATCCGCTACGAGGGCCCGAAGGGCGGGCCGGGCATGCGCGAGATGCTGGCCATCACCGGTGCGCTGAAGGGCGCCGGCCGTGGCGCCGATTGCGCGTTGATCACCGACGGTCGCTTCAGCGGTGGCACGTGGGGCTTCTGCATCGGGCACGTCGCGCCCGAGGCGGTCGACGGTGGCCCGATCGCCTTCGTGCGCGACGGTGACCAGATCCTCATCGACGTGCACGAGTTGACGCTGGACCTGCTGGTCGACGATGGCGAGCTGGCCAAGCGCCGAGCCTCGTGGTCGCCGAACCCGCCGCGCTACACCAGCGGGGTGCTGGGCAAGTACGCCAAGCTGGTGCAAGGCGCCGAGACCGGCGCGATCACCAACACCTTGTAAGTGACCCCGGGAGAACCGACATGAACCTCGACGAAGTCCTCGAGCTCATCCAGCTCCGCCGCTTCGAGCGTGACCCGGTGAAGCGGATGCTGAGCCGCGTGCACCTGCCCGACGACTTCCGGGCGATCGCCAAGCGCAAGCTGCCTCGGGCCGTGTTCGACTACGTCGACGGTGGCGCCGAGGAAGAGATCGCCCTCCGCGCCAATCGCGAGGCGTTCCAGCGGCGCAAGCTCAACCCGCAACTGCTGCGCGACGTCTCCCACACCGACCTCGCCGGCGAGCTGTTCGGGCACGAGTACCGCGTTCCCATCGGTTTGGCGCCCACCGGGTACACGCGCATGATGCACCCCACCGGCGAGGTGTCGTCGTGTACTGCCGCGATGGTCAAAGGCATCCCGTACACGTTGTCGACGATGGGCACGACCACCATCGAGGACGTCGCGGCCACCGGGCACCCGAACCTGTGGTTCCAGTTGTACGTGACCCAAGATCGCCGGCTCAGCGATCCGCTGATCGACCGTGCGGCTGCGGCCGGTTACCAGGCGCTGGAGCTCACCATCGACACCGTCGTCACGGGCCGTCGCACGCGAGACCTGCGCAACGGCCTGACCATTCCGCCACAGCTCAGCCCGCGCACGATCGTCGACATCGCCAGCCATCCCGGCTACTGGATTCGGATGCTGCAGAGCCCTGCGATCGGCTTTGCCAACTTCACCGCGCTGTCACCGGCCGAGGTGAAGGCTGCGGCGACGACCCGCATCGGATCGCTGTTCGATCAGTCGCTGAACTGGTCCGACGTCGAGTCGATCCGCAGCCGTTGGGCCGGCCCGCTGCTGCTCAAGGGCCCCCTCGGCCCGGCCGACGCACGGCGCGCCCTCGACATGGGGATCACCGGCTTCCACCTCTCCAACCACGGTGGCCGTCAACTCGATCGCTGCACCCCGACGATCGATCTGTTGGCACCCTTGCGCACCGCCGTCGGCCCCGACGTTCCGATCGTGATCGACAGTGGGATTCGCCACGGTGCCGACATCGCCGTGTCGCTGGCCCTCGGCGCCGACGTCGCGTTCATCGGCCGGCCGTACGTCTACGCGGTTGCCGCCGCCGGGCAGCTCGGCGTCGAGCACGTGATCGGGTTGTTGAAGGATCAGCTGCGGTCGGTCATGCAACTCAGCGGTGTGACCACGCTTGCGGAGCTGCGCCAGCACGGCGCCGAGCTGTTGAGCGAGCCCGCCTGACTAGACGTACTGCACGGACAACACCGGCGGCAGCGAGTCGGTGACGTGCTGGAACGAGCCGCCACCGTCGGTGCTGTGCCACAACGACCCGGTGGTCGAACCCATCACCAGGCGCTCGCCGGTCGAGTCCACGTCGAGGCCGTGGCGATTCCGCGCCGTGTTCGTCGAGCACGTAGCTGCGCACGGCCGGGAACGTCTCGAAGTAGCGCTCGAGCGAGTCGTGGACCGTCGATCCGGCGACTGCCAGATCGGGGCAGTCGACGTGCCGGCGGAAGGCCTTAGCGACCTGGATGTGAGGCACGGGCAGCAACCATTCGCCAACCGACGAGGAACACACCCGTCACGAGCGTGGCGACAATGATGAACGGCAGCGCGGTGCCGCGATCGAAGGCGAGGTTGCGCAGCACCATGCCGACGGCGACGGTCACGGGCCAGATGATGAACGCCGCATCGACCTGCATCGGCCGGGTCCACGCTCTGGCGACGATCCATCCGACCGCCAGGGCGATCAGGAACGGCGCGGCGACGGTGAGGATGCCATCGACGGCTTCGCCCTCGTGGTGGTTCCGCCGGCCGATCGCGACGAACACGATGATCGCGGCCACGTCGGCCAGCGCGGCGACGACCGCGCGGCGACTCACGTCTGCCCCACGAAGCCTCCGAGCTGACCGCGAAAGAACAGCAGTGGCGCCGGCTGGCTCTCGGGGTCGGCGTGGTCCATGGCTTCGATCAGGCCCATCACGAAGTAGTGGTCGCCGGCGTCGACAACCTCGACGGTCTTGCAATCCATCCAGGCGATGGCGCCGTCGAGGATCGGTGAACCGGTGATCGGTGCCGGTGCCCACGTGACGCCCTCGAAGGGCTCCTCGATGCTGCTCTTGGCAAACCGCCAGCACAGATCACCGTGATTGATGCCGAGCACGTTGACACAGAAGCTGCCGGCCGACGCCATGCGCAGCCAGCGCTCGGATGTCGTCATGGGCAAGAACCCGACCAGCGGTGGCTCGAGTGACACTGACGTGAACGAACCGATGGTGAACCCGACGGGCTCGCCGTCGACCATGGCCGTGACCACGGTGACGCCGGTGGGGAAGTGGCCGAGCACGAGGCGATACTGCATGGGATCGATCGACATCACGCTGGACTGTACTGCCGGGCCTGCGTGCGTTGACAGCCGTGGCAGGCTGGGCGGGTGATCGACAAGGCGTCCTTGCGCAAGAACATGCGGATGGTGCGCGACATGGTCGACGACCACCTGATGCGCAGCGTTCAGTTGTGGGCCAAGGTGGCCGAGCTCGATCACTACGTGCGGGCGGGCACCGTGATGGCCTTCGTGGGCTTCAATGGCGAGCCCGATACTGATCCGCTCTTTGCGCGGCTGATGGTGGAAGGCAAGCGGCTGCTGTTGCCCAGGGTCGAGGCGACCGGCATCGTCGCCGTCGACGGCGACTCGCCGATGTCGACCAGCAAGTTCGGTGTCAGCGAGCCGACTGGCCCGGCAGTCGATGTCGGTGAGATCGAGTTCATCATCGTGCCGGGCCTGGCGTTCACGGTTGCCGGTGATCGCCTTGGCTACGGGCAGGGCTACTACGATCGTTTCCTGCCCGCGGTGCCGGCGCCGTCAGTCGGCGTGTGCTTCGCCGAGCAGTTGGTGGACGACATGCCGGTGACGCAGCACGACGTGCGGGTCGGCGGGGTGATCTGGGCATGATGGTTTGGGCGTGACGTTCTTCAGCGGCGACGAGTTCGCCGAGGCGAAGGCCGTGGTGGGCCGGCACATGTTGCCGACTCCGCAGTTCCGATGGCCGTTGCTCGAAGCCGACGTCGGCGCCGAGGTGTGGCTCAAGCACGAGAACTGCACGCCGACGGGCGCGTTCAAGGTGCGTGGAGGGCTGGTGTACATCGACCGGCTGGTTCGTGAGCGGCCGACGGTGCGCGGCATCGTCAGCGCGACGCGCGGGAACCACGGCCAGAGTCTGGCGTTCGCCGGCAGAACTGCTGGCGTGGCCGTGACGATCGTGGTGCCACACGGCAACAGCCCCGACAAGAACGCGGCGATGCGCGGCTTCGGCGCCGAACTGATCGAGCACGGCGACGACTTCCAGGCGTCGCGCGAGCATTCCGTGCGGCTCGCCTCCGAGCGAGGCCTCGAAGCCGTGCCGGCGTTCCATCGCGACCTCTGCCGCGGTGTGGCCACGTACGCGCACGAACTGTTCACCAGCGCCGGCGAGCTCGACGCCGTGTACGTGCCCGTCGGCATGGGCTCGGGAATCTGTGGAGTCATCACGATGCGCGATCTGCTCGGTCTCCGCACCGAAGTCATCGGGGTGGTGTCGGAGTTGGCTCCCGCAACGGCCCTGTCGTTCGCCGCCGGTCAAGCCGTCAGCACCGAGACGTCGGCAACGTTCATCGACGGCGTGGCCACGCGAGTCCCGGATCCGACAGCGATCGAGATCATCGTTGGTGGCGCGGCGCGGATCGTGCAGATCACCGAAGACGAATGCGCCGATGCGGTGCGACTGATGTTGCGTTGCACGCACCACCTCGTAGAGCCGGCGGGCGCCGCGGCTCTGGCCGGTCTGATGGCCGACCGGGCCGTGGAAGCGGGTCGGGTCGACGGCCGGCGCATCGGCGTGATCGTCAGCGGCGGCAACATGGACGCGCCGATGCTCGCCGAGATCCTCGCCGGCCGCACCCCATCCCCCTGATTGGCGTCGCTCGCTCGCAGGCGGGTTGAATCCCTGGCTCCCGGCCCCTCGTGAATCGTCAGTGACGATACGAGCCCTCGTGCGTTCTCCGCTGGACGGCAGCGCCGAAACGTCACTGACGATTCACGAGGGTTTGGGTCCGCGAGGGTGGACCCGGCGGTACGACCGGTGCCGTGGCGGGCCTGGGGGCGAAGTGTGTGGGTTCGATGCTCACCCCCCGCACCGAACTTGCACACTTCCCTACAACGACAATGTGACGTCTGTCACATCACCCTCACAGAGTTGTCTCAAGGTACCGATTCATTGTGGTGCATGTCCGGTGAACACCTCACCGGCGTGACACCAAGGAGACAGCAATGACGACCCCCCGTCGTTCCATCAAGTCCACCATCATGCTCGGTGCCGTCGTGCTCTCGGCCGGCGCCGCGCTGGTCGTGCCGAGCGCCGCGTCTGCGACCAGCAATTCGGGCGAGCTTCCTGCCCGGCTCCAACGGGCATGCCTGCGCATCCCGAACCTGGAGACCCGCACCGACAACCTGATCGCTCGCCTCAACGGCGACGCATCCACCAAGGGCTCGCTGCTGTGGCTGCAGGCCCAGATCGATGACGCCACCGCCAAGGGCCGCACCCAGCTCGCCACCGTGCTGACGAACCGCCTGGCCGTGCGCACGCAGACCCTGCAGGTGCTGACGCAGCGTCAGACCCGACTGACGAAGCTGGCCGATCTGTGCCGCGCTCACGGAGTCGATGTCTGATGGTTCGTCGTGACCACCTTCGTTCCACTGCGATGATGATCGCGACCCTCGCCGTCGCCGCCGGGTTGGCGTCGTGCGGCTCGTCGGATGCCGGCGGCACCACCGTGCCGTCTGTTCCGGCGGTCACGCAGCCGGCAACCACCCCGGCGCCAACCACGACGGCCCCGACCGTGACGGTGCCGGCAACGACCGCCGCACAGGAGACGACCACCGCGTCAACGCCGCCCGCAACCGACGTCGCCACGACGACTGCGGAGGTCGCCGACCTCGAGAAGCAACTCGACGAGATCGACCAACTGCTCGCCGGTGTCGATGCGGATCTCAGCCAGGACTGAGTCGCGCCGACCACAATGGAGACGTGCCGACGACTGTGTGCCGATGAGCGCGGCTGACGGAGGCCGCATCCTGGTGGTCGAAGACGACGACGCGGTCCGAACTGCGGTCGATCGAGGGCTCGGGGTGCACGGCTTCGACGTCTCGTCGGTTCCCGATGCCGAGTCGGCGATGGCCGTGGTTGCCCGCCGTCGACCCGACGTGATGATCGTCGACATCGGTCTGCCCGGAATGTCGGGTATCGAGTTGTGCACGCGACTGCGAGGGCTCGATGTCGACACACCGATCCTCATCCTGTCGGCACGCGATCAGGTTGGCGACCGCGTCGCAGGGCTGCAGGCGGGCGCCGACGACTACGTGGTCAAGCCGTTCTCGCTCGATGAGCTGGCGGCGCGTGTGCATGCGCTGCTGCGTCGGGCCCGTCCCCATGCCGGAGCCACGACAGCACTGTCCGCCGGACCGCTGTGGATCGATCTCGATCGGCGCGTTGCCACCATCGGCGAGATCCGGCTCGAGCTGTCGAGGCGCGAGTTCGATCTCGTCGCTGTGTTCGCCGCCAACCCGGGCATCGTGCTGTCGCGGATCCGGCTCCTCGAACTGGTGTGGGGGTACGACTTCGATGTCGACACCAATGTCGTCGACGTGTTCGTCGGCTACGTGCGGCGCAAGCTGGAAGCCGCCGGAGTTCCTCGGTTGATCGAGACGGTGCGCGGCGTAGGTTTCGTGTTGAGGGTCGAGTAAGTGCGCCTGGCGACCCGCACCGGGCTGGCCTCGTTCGTCGCTGCGTCGATCACGCTGCTGGCCGTCGGCGCGTTGTTCCGCGGCTACTTCGCCACCGTGCTGCAGGAACGCGTCGACACGCAGCTCGAAGAACGGGCGAAGACAGCGCCCATCCTTGCCGCAGTCGCCGAGCGGCTGGCGCAATCCGAGTTGCGCACGACGCTGGAAGGGGCTCGTGTCGTGCGCGACGGCGAGACCATCTCGCTCGGGTTGTTGCCTGCCGACCCGCTTCCCAGCAGGATCGTGCTGGGCTTCTCGACTGCACGAGCCAGCGGTGACCGTTGGCGGATGTACACCGTCGAGGTGTCGGATGTGCCCAACCCCGGCGACCAGGCGTTGGTGCAACTCGTCGCGCCACTCGGCGACGTCGACGCCCGGGCAATGCAGTTGCGTCGCCGTGTCATCTTCGTGATGGGGTTGACGTCACTGGCCGCCGGCCTCGTCGGCTACCTCCTCGGCAAGGTCGCCACCAGACCACTCAACGCGTTGCGGCGCGACACCGCGCGGATCGAAGACGCCGAGCCGAGCACCTGGCGCGTCGGCACGGCATACGGGTCGAACGAGGTCGATGACGTTGCCGCCACACTGAACGAGAACCTCCAGCGCCTGGCCGACGAGACGCAGCGCCGGGGCGCTGCGCTCGACGCGGCCCGCGCCTTCGCCTCGTCGGCGACCCACGAGTTGCGCACGCCGCTGCAGAGCGCGCTGATCAACCTCGACATTGCTCGCAGCGACCGGATCGCCGAGCCGGATCGCATCGAGGTGCTGGGCCTCGCGAACGAACAGCTGCAGCGGATGGCCGCGTCGTTGTCGGCCGTTCGAGCCCTGGCCGACGCCGAGTTCGCCGATCAATCCTGGTTCGACGAGATCGACCTCGCCGATGTGGCCGACGCAGCCGTGGCCGACGAACGGCGTCGAGCACCGGACGCCACGATCGAGATCGACTCGCCGCCGCCGACCACGTTGATCGCCTGGCGTGACGGCGTCAGGTTGGCCATTGCCAACCTGGTCCGCAATGCGCTCGTCCATGGTGTTCCGGTCGACGGCTCTGCGCAACGCGTGGTGGTATCGGTCGCCGGTGCCACCGTCACGGTGGACGACAACGGACCGGGGGTCGCGCCGGCAGACCGGCAACGGATGCTCGAGCGATTCGAGCGTGGCGGCGGCAGCGGGTCGGGTCTCGGTCTGGCGATCGCCCAACAGGTGGCCATCGCCCATGGTGGCTCGGTGGTCATCGGTTCGAGCCCGCTCGGCGGGGCGCGCGTCGTGATGACGCTGGCTCAGTCGTCGTCGTCGTCCCCGTAGTACTCACGGCCGAGGTGGGTGATCTGCTCTTCACCCATCATCCACCGCAGCGTGTTCTTGAGCTTGGTGAGTTGGATGAACAGGTCGTGCTCGGCGTAGA
Source organism: Ilumatobacteraceae bacterium (assembly GCA_031373785.1). GTDB lineage: Bacteria > Actinomycetota > Acidimicrobiia > Acidimicrobiales > Ilumatobacteraceae > JAENVT01. Next base: position 7,693 of record JANMNE010000256.1, on the reverse strand, counting down.
GGCCGGGAGCCACCATCGGCGCCTTGTAGTAGAAGCTCAGCCACTCCTGGATGCCGAACAACCCGGCGCGCTGCGCCAGGTCGCTGAACAGCACCAGGTCGAGCGCCAACGGCGCGGCGAGGATCGAGTCGCGGCACAAGAAGTCGATCTTCAACTGCATCGGGTAGCCGAGCCACCCGAAGATGTCGATGTTGTCCCACCCCTCCTTGTTGTCGCCACGCGGCGGGTAGTAGTTGATCCGTACCTTGTGGTACACGTTGCCGTAGAGCTCGGGGAAGACCTCCGGGTCGAGGATGTGCTCGAGCACGCCGAGCTTGCTCTCCTCTTTGGTCTTGAAGTTGTCGGGATCGTCGAGCACCTCGCCATCGCGATTGCCGAGGATGTTGGTCGAGTACAAGCCCGACAACCCGAGCATGCGGGCCTTCAGCATCGGTCCGATCACCGTCTTGATCAGGGTCTGACCGGTCTTGAAGTCCTTGCCGCTGATCGGGATCTTGCGCTCGTTGGCCAATTCGCGCAGCGCCGGGATGTCGACGGTCAGGTTCGGGGCGCCGTTGGCGAAGGGCACGCCCTCGAGGATCGCCGCGTATGCGTAGAGCATCGACGGTGCGATCGTCGGGTCGTTGGCATCGATCGCCGCGTCGAAGGCTTCCAGGTTCATGTGCGCCGGCCCGGGCTCGATGAAGATCTCGGTGCTGGCGGCCCACAGCATCACGACCCGCTCGACCCGCTTCTCCTCGCGGAAGCGGTTGATGTCTTCGCGGATCGCGTTGAGCATGCTGCGCTTGTCGATCGTGTGCATCGTGTTGTCGGAGTCGATGCGCTTCACGTACTCCCGATCGAACGCGGCGGGCATCGGGCGCACCTCGCGCAGCGCATCGCTGACCGCCTCGATGTGCTTGCCGCCCTCGAGCACGCCGGCGCGGGTGGCGGCGACATACGCATCGTCGGGGAACGGGTCCCACGCGCCGAAGACGATGTCTTCCAGCGCGGCGAGTGGCAGGAAGTCCTTGATCAACGGGCGGCGGTTGTCGGTGCGCTTGCCGAGACGGATCGTGCCCATCTGCGTCAGTGAGCCCACGGGCAGGCTGACGCCGCGTTTGACCAGTTCGACACCGGCGATCAGCGTCGACGCCACGGCTCCGAGGCCGACGGTGAGCACGCCGAGCCGACCTTCTACTGGGGCGATGGTTGGGAACGGGGGAGTGGCCATGGCTGTTCAGGCTAGGAATGTGGAGCGCTCTAGCTTCTCGATCCCCAAAATCACCCCCGAAACCGGCTTCAGTCAACAAACGGCCTGTCGGCGCTGACCGGGCGATGGCCCGTATGGTTGCCTGGTGCTGATCCGCCTCGCCGTGATCGGCATCGCCGTGGTGGTGGTCTCGTGGCTGCTGATGATCGTATTGGCGAAGCGGCTGCCGCCGGGTTCGGCGAAAGATCTGGCATCGGTGTTGCCCGCATGCGTGACCACGATTCGGCGTCTCCGAAAGGACTCCCGCGTGCCGCGCTCGGCCAAGATCGCCGTTGCCATCGCTGGCCTCTGGGTCCTGTCGCCGATCGACTTGATCCCGGAGTTCTTGCCGGTCATCGGACCACTCGACGACGTCGTCGTCGTCGCTCTCGCCTTGCGCTTCGCTGCGCGACGAGTTCCGCATGAGGCGATCTTCGAAGCGTGGCCCGCCGACCCGGCCCTCCTCGACCGACTGCTGCGGTCTCGCCGCAAACGATCGGAGTAGCCGGAGTCTCGTCGACGAGATCCGCTATTGGTGGTCGCGGACGATGTCCTTGTTCCACGCGCGATCGAAGACGACGACATCGTTCTCGTATGCGGTGAGGGTGGCTTCGATGCACCAGTTGTCGGCGGTGGCGGTGAGGCGGCCTCGGGCGACGGCGCGGATCTCGATCCCGCCTCGACGCCGCACGACCGTCAGCAACTCGACACATTCGAAGCTCAGCGGATCGTCCGACCTGATCGACGCGGCGCTGTCGTGGACCTCGCGCCAGATCATGCCGTTGGTCGGGTGCATGAGTTCCCCGGTGTCACTGAAGATCGTCGTCGTCACCGTGACACCGTCGGCAGTCCGTGCGACGTCACGATGCGCGGAACCTGGCGTGAGTTGTTCGAACACCGGCAGCAGGTCATCGGGTGGCTCGGGCAACTCGATGTCAAGGAGGTCGGTCGGCATCGGCAGTTCGAGATAGGACTCGTCGCCGACAACGATCGCCGCCCTCGTGTGCGTCGGTGATGGAAGCACCATGGGGAAGTACGCCGTCGAGATCGCCAATCGAATGCGATGGCCCGCCACGAACCGGTACCCCGCGTCATCGAGCAGCATCTCTACGGTCTCGAAGCGCCCCGGCTCCATCGGCGCCGGTGACTCGTTGCCGCCACGATGCGAGAGGTTGAGCATGCCCAGCGCAACTCGATGCGACGTGCCGTCGGGATGCACATCTTCCAGCCGAGCGATCACGTTGCCCTGTGAATGATCGATCGCGATGCGAAGACGCAGGTGCGTACGGCCGAGCACATCGATCGCCTCGGTCAGCGGCTCCGTTTCGAACACGACCGCGGCCGCGTCATCGACCTGCTGATCACCTGGGAGTTCCGTCGCCGGATCGACAACGAAGAACACGCCGCCGTCCGCGCCACAGGTCTCGTCGGTATCGACCACGACCTCACCCCGCTCGCCCGCTGTCGCAGACAACGAGGCATCCGCTGTGAGATGCAGCCGCAGTCTCGTGTCGTCACCGCCGAAATCACGCGAGACCCAACGCCCCGGTTCGCGCTCGGCTCGCCCGGCCGGCCGCACCGCCTGCGAGATGAACACTCGCTGTTGCGGAAGGGCATCGGCACCGTTCGGGATGCCTCGCAGCCATCGATCCCACCACCGCACCGCCTCGGCGTGGAAGTTGATGCGCGGTCGCGGGGAGGCGAAGTGCGGGTACTTGTGGATCCACGGGCCGTTCAGCGCCTTGCTCGACCCGCCCAACCCCACAACGGCCTTCGCCGGAGTGTTGCGGTACCCATCCGCCCAACCGGCGATCATCAGCGCCGGGATCTGAACCGCGGCGAAGTCGTCGCCGATGGACCCCCGCCGCCAGAACGCGTCACGTTGTTGATGGGCGATCCACGTGAAGCTCGCCGGCTCGATCGCAGCCAGCCGCTGCAACCACATCTCCCGCCACCGGTCACCGACGACATCGCTGTCGGGTGGTCGGGCCATGTACCCCAGCACGGTCGTGGCCCAGCCGAGGTGCGCGCCGAGGTGGCAACCGTTGCGGTAGTGGATGTCGTCGTTGTAGCGGTCGACCGACGAGGCGATCGAGATCACCGCGCGCAATGCCGGCGGCCGTCGCGCCGCGACCTGCAGCGCGTTGAACCCTCCCCAACTGATGCCCATCATTCCCACGGATCCGTCACACCACGGTTGCTGCGCGATCCATTCGATCACGGCCTCGGCATCGGCCAACTCGATCTCGGAGTACTCGTCATCGTAGAGCCCGTCGCTGTCGCCGGTACCGCGCATGTCGACTCGAACTCCGGCGTAGCCGGCCCGAGCAAGCGCGGGATACGTCGACTCGTCGCGAGCGGCGGTTCCGTCGCGGCGGCGATACGGCAGGAACTCGAGCACCGCGGGGACCGGGGCGGCGGTCGCCGTCGCAGGCAGCCACAGCCGGGCGGCCAAGCGCGGACGACCGGGCAGATCGATCCACATCGTGTCGATCACCTCGCCCGCGGGTGTGTCTCCGTCGACTGTCACGGAGCGACGATAGTGGTGAGTCACCGTTTCTGATTCTGGCGCGACCTGCGGCCCAACTCCGGTATTAGGTTCTGCGGGTCGAGCCGAACCGATCGAAAGAGGTCGCCATGGCGAATTGGATCGTGCGCCCCGTTGCGAGTGGCGAGTTCGCGCCGTGGACGAGGCTGTTCCGTGGCTACGCAGACTTCTACCACTGGCCGACGAGTGACGAGCACCAACGTCAGATCTGGGGCTGGATCCACGACGACCACCACGTCGAGGCGCTGGTTGCCGTACCCATCGACGACGCCGGCCGCGAGACGGGTGAGCCGCAGGGCCTCGCGCACCTGCGCGAGTGGGTGCGGCCGTTGCGAGGCGTGATCGCCGGCTACCTCGACGATCTGTATGTCGAGCCCGAGGCGCGAGGGACGGGCGTGGTCGAGGCGCTGTTCGCGGAGATCAATCGACTTGCGTTGGAGCGCAACTGGGCGGTCGTGCGGTGGACGACCGCCGACGACAACTACCGGGCCCGCGCCGTGTACGACAAACGTGCCGTCCGTACGACGTGGATCACCTACGACATGACACCGGCCGCCGACGCGACCGGAACATCTGCGGCCGAGTGAACCCGGCGGACGTTCGGACCGACCAGGCACACCGCCGCCATCGCCGTCATCACTCCACCGAGGAACAACGTGAGGCGCGAACCCAGCACGGCTTGTTCTCCCAGCGCGCCGCCGATCACGAATCCCGCGGCCAGGCCGAGTGTCCCCATTACGCCGACCGTCGACTCGACCCGCCCGCGCATCGCTTCGGGTGACCCGGCGGCGACGACCGTTCCATAGGCGACGATGCTGACGGTTCCCACCGGATCGGCGATCAACTGCTGGCCGACCAACATCGCGTAGCCGTGCAGCGACGGGCCTGGTGCGAATGCCATCAGCGACATCGCCGGCGCCGTGGCGATCAGAGCTACGACGATCGATCGTTGCAGCCCGATTCGGGCCAGTACCTGTGGCGCGAACCCCGCAGCGACCAGCGATCCGACGCCTCCGATCGCGTAGACGACGCCTTGCGGCCCGGTGTCGTAGCCGAGGGTCTTGGTGACGTGCACGATCACCACGCTCCCGACGATGCCGCCACCGACTCCGGCGATCACTTCCGACAGCGCGATCGGTCCGAGCACGAGATGGTGCTTGACGTAGCGCGCCCCCTCCCGAAGCTCCGTCAACACATCGGTGCGGTGCTGCTCTCGCAACGCCGGGGGTGTTGGTCGCAGGAGCGCCGATACTGCAGCGGCCCACACGAACGAACCGGCATCGATCGCCAGACCGGCGGGCCCGCCGAACACGTGGACGAGCCAACCGGCCGCGCCGAATGCGGCCAGCTCGGCCGTGGCCGAGACGCCCTGGATGATCGACTGCGCGCCGGGCAACGACTGGCGAGGCACGGTGATCGGCACCGTCGAACGGAACGCGGCTCGGAAGAACGGGGCGATGCAGCCGCTGACGAGCCCAACGGAATAGATCGCCGTCATCGTCAGCCGATCGACGGCGGCCAGGAGAGGGATCACTGCGGTGGCGACACCGAAGGCGATGTTCGTCACGATGAGCACGCGCCGACGGGACCACCGATCCACCAGCGTGCCTGCGAACAGGCCGAGGAGGACGGAAGGGAGGAGCTCGGCGAGAAAGACCAGGCCGACCGACAGCGTTCCCTGGTTCAGCTCTCGGGCCGCAGTCCACGGCAATGCCAGCCGCGAGACCAGCGACCCGAACGTCGACACGCCTTCGCCGATGACGAGGACCCGGAGTTCGCGATGCTTCCACGCCGCGGCAATGTCGGCGTTCATGCAGACGCGCTCACGCCAGCAGTTCCTTTTGCATCGGCGCGGGGAACCTCACGTTGACGCGGGCATCGCCGATCAGTCCACGAAGTCGCTCGGCCTCCGTCGCGATCGGTTTGGCTCGCTTCGCGGGCACATCGGCGAGCACTCGATAGGCGATCTCGCCCGACTTGCGTTGTGCCCAGCCACCGACCACGCGACCGTCGACCAAGATCGTCGGGCCGGCATTGCCGTTGCGGTCGAACACGGGCCCACCGAATGCCGCGAGGTCGCCGAGGTACCACTCCCGTTGCTTCCAACCCATCGTCGTGGGGTCGAGGGCGGGCAGGAAGGCAATCCACGGCTCATCGGAGTCCGCGTCGTCGTAGGGACCGGTGTCGTCGGCGAGCACCCAGCCGGTTCCGGAGTCGAGCTCGACCTCGATCGCCCTGATCGCCGCGATGGCCCGCTTGGTGGCGCCGGCAGTCCATCCCATCCACCACTGCACGTCGGCCATTGTCGCCGGACCGAACCGCTCGAGGTAGCAGCGCGCCAACTCGGCGGCGGCAGTGTCGGTGTCGGCGCCGGCGAGCCCTCCTGGCACCCACTGCTCCGTCACCGACCAGCTGTACTCGGAGGTGTTCCACGAACCGCCCGGCCGGCCGCGCACGATCGTCCCGTCGAACCCGAGGTTCAGCATCAAACGCGTGTGGGCCCCCTGTGTGCCGGCGTACGACTTGCCGACGGCGAGGTGCAGCTTCGCCGTCAGGGCCGGAACCGCCTTGCCGAGCTGGCGAGCCGTTGCCACACCCATCTCGGTCAGTGCGTCGAGTGTGTCGGCTCGTGCAGTCGCTACCCACGCGGCGCCATCCGTCGCAATACCGCTGTCCTCGACCATCTTGGCCAACCGTTGCCACTCCGTCGTGGCCAAGGCCGCAGTGCACGAGGCGTGGGCCAAACGCGCGGTGCGCGGCGTGAACACCCACAAGGTTCGTCGCATGGCGTGATGACGCACGATCGTCCGGTCGTCGTACAACGCCGACGACACCGCCTCGATCGATGGGTGCATCATCCGGGCCACCGCTGAGAGGTACACCGTCGACGGATCGGACGAGTGCAGCGCGACCAACGAGTCGGTGATCGCGGCGATGTCGTCGGTGCGAGCGGCCGGCGCCAATCGATGCCGCCTCGCCATGCGGGTGCGCCGGTGCGCGTCGGTGAACCTGCGTCGGGCGGCGATCACACGATTGTCCTGCCGGTAGGTTGCGCGTCGGGGTTCGTGCGTGGCACACTACGATTCATGCGTGACGGAATCATCTCGATTGTCGTAGTACTCATGTAGATGCACGCTCACATATCGCGTGCATCTTGGCCTCCCATCCGGGAGGCCGTTTGGTTTTTCGGGCCAGTTTCTGGATGAAGGAAGAGGGAGACGACAACATGAAGATCACAGGGGCGCAAGCCCTGATCAAAGCCCTCGAGATGGAGGGCGTGGAGGTCATGTTCGGCCTGCCGGGTGGCTGCATCCTGCCTGCCTACGATCCACTGCTCGACTCGTCGATCCGCCACATCCTCGTTCGTCACGAGCAGGGTGCGGGGCACATGGCCGAGGGGTACGCCCATGTGACCGGCCGCCCCGGCGTGGCCATGGTCACCAGCGGCCCGGCGGCCACCAACATGGTCACGCCGCTGTGCGACGCCTACATGGACTCGATCCCGATGGTGTGCATCACCGGCCAGGTGCCGACGACCGCGATCGGCACCGACGCCTTCCAGGAGTGCGACACCGTGGGCATCACCCGCAGCGTCACCAAGCACAACGAACTGGTGATGTCCGCGCAGAACCTGCCAATGGCCGTGCGCCAGGCATTTCGCGTCGCCACCACCGGTCGGCCCGGCCCGACGCTGATCGACGTGCCCAAAGACGTGCTGCAGAACTCGATGGAGTGGTACTGGCCGACTGACGCCGAGGTCATCGACAGCCTCCCTGGGTATCGCCCGAACACCAAGGGTCACCCGCGCATGATCAAAGAGGCGGCCAAGCTGATCCTGGCTGCAGAGCGACCGGTCCTCTACGTCGGTGGCGGCATCTTGAAGGCCCGCGCCGCCGAGGCGCTACGCGCCCTGG
>JANMNE010000247.1:0-9082 GCA_031373785.1 Ilumatobacteraceae bacterium | reverse complement strand
GCCGACCGGTAGCCGCGCCATCGTCACCGACGGCCAAGACATCAAGGCCGGCGAGCCGATCACCGACGGTCCCTTCGACCCGAAGGAGATCATGGAGATCAAGGGCATCCGCGAGACCCAGACGTACCTCGTCGAAGAGGTGCAGAAGGTGTACCGCGACCAGGGCGTGTCGATCAGCGACAAGCACATCGAGCTGATCGTTCGCCAGATGACCCGCCGCATCGGCGTGCAGGAGCCCGGCGACACGTCGTTCCTGCCCGGCGAGCGTGCCGACGCCAAGGTCTTCCGCGACACCAACCGCCGCATGGTCGAAGACGGCAAGAAGCCGGCCGAAGGCCGACCCGAGCTGATGGGCATCACCAAGGCCTCGTTGGCGACCGAGTCGTGGCTGTCGGCAGCGTCGTTCCAGGAGACCACCCGGGTGCTGACCGAAGCCGCCATCGACGGCAAGGGCGACAACCTGATCGGCCTCAAGGAGAACATCATCATCGGCAAGCTGATCCCAGCAGGCTCGGGCATGATGCGCTACCGCGAGTTCGACGTGAAGGCTCCGGAGTACCAGCCGATGGCCTACTTCTCCAGCGATGTCGACGAGGATCCGGCGGCGTGGCTGAGCAACATCCACGGCACCTACTCCACCGACGCAGTCCCCAGCGACGCCGCCGCAGAGGTGTGAGCCGGCACGACTTCGTCGTACCGTCTCACCCCCGGACTTGACCTTGGTCGGTCTTTTGAGCCGGCATGCCTTCGGCGTGCCGGCTCACTCTTCCTAGGCTGCCCGTCTCATTGCGAGTACATCGTCGTGCGACTCACGCAACACGGGAGTCGCGCTCGTCTGGCGTGAGGGCTTCGGCGAGCCACCGGTCGGCGTCCTCCCATGCGTCGGGGTGGGCGTCTTGCCAGCGCTTGATGCCCCTCGGGCTCCAACCCGTCGAGTCGATCGAGTAGACGTTCGGCACGAGCTCTTTCCAGTCGAGGCTGGAGATGTCGTCGGGCACCGTTGCCGCGGGTCGGTCGCTCCACGGGCGGCCCGCTCGGCGCCGTTCGACCTCCGGCCACGTCGTCGCCTCGACGACCGCAACGGGAGCAGGGGCGTCCTCCTCGACCGGTTCCACGACGGTCTCCTCGACCGTTTCGTCGACCGTCTCTTCGACCGTCTCTTCGACCTCGTCCTCGACCGCATCTTGGAACTGTTCGAGGAAGTGCTCGTGAATCTGCTCATCGAGATGTTCGTCGAACTGCTCCTCGAACTCGGGCTCGAACTCGAAGTCGAACACCGTCGCGAAGCTGGTCTCGAACTCGGGCTCGAACTCGCGGTCGAACACGGTTGCGATGGTGGTCTCGAACTCGGGTTCGAACTCCTCCTCGAACGTGGCAGCGACCCGGGGTGCTTCGTGGTCGACGAGCGGCGTCCACACCGACACGTCGTCAACGAGCTCCAACACATCGTCGAAGTCGAAGTCGAGGTCGTCGGTGTCGTGCATGACCCGGGCGTCTTCGACGACCTTGGCCGGCCGGTAGTGGCGGTACAGCTGGCGCGCCGACTTCCAGAAGATGGTCACGAACGTGGCGGCGGAAAGCAGCATCCACGGCAATCCCAACGACGTGCCTTCGACCAGCGACTGGATCCACCACGTGGTCGGCACGACGAAGGCGGCGGCCAGACCGCAGCCGGTCACCACGCGGATCGGGCTGGTGCGATCCATGTCGTTGGCCAGCAACCCGGGCACGAACAGCGGCGTCAAGGCCATCGAGGCCAGGTCGAGGTGGTTGGTGACGCGCGAACTGAAGAACGAGGGCCCGACCCACAGCAAGGTCCACGAGAGCATCGACGACGTCAGCAGCATCGCCGAGAACTTGCGGCGGCCGAAGAGGATCAAGACGTTCATCAGCACGTAGCGAACGAGCAGGAACGTCACGAGCGCGATGGTGAACGCAACGGCGACCTGATACGGGTCGCCCATGAACATGCCGACGTATGCCGCGCCGACGAAGCCACCGGCTTTGAGGTTGTAGTTGTGCGCCACGCCGAACGAACCGTGCGCTGACAGGAGCACCGCGGCGGGGATCCAGCGGTTGGCGATCGACATCGTGCCGAAGCCTGCAAGCGGAGCCAGATCGTTGACGCCCTTCAACTGCAGCAACAGTGCCAACGCGATCGGCAGCGAGACGATGACCCCGGCCAGCAGCACAGCCTTGGTGGTGCGCTTGATCCCTTGACGCCCCATGTCGTGGGCGATCAGCGCCGGCACCACGTACCCGGCGCCGACGAACAGCGGGATGTTGCTCTCCCACAACCATGGGCCGCTTGGGCTGAGCTTGAGCATCACCGTCTGGATCGAGATCGAGATCAACGCCATCAGCGTGAACTTGGTGCGGCCGTACAGCATGAAGTGCTTCCGCAAGAAGTGATTCATGATGGCGTACGACAGCAGTGCGTTGACGAAGGTGGCGACGACCACCATCGGGTACACCAGGAACACCGCGATGTAGCCGGGCACCACGATCGACCCCGTGGTGAGGTGCAGGCGCTCGTAGAGCATCATCGACACGCAGATCCCGAAGACGAACGCGAACCGCACGATCTCCGACGAGAAGAGGTAGTCGTGCACTAGTCGGCCTCGGTCGACGCTGGCTCGACCGCCCATGGCTCGGCGATGTTCTCGAAGTAGTCGAGCATCATCTCCGCTTGGTGCGTGTGAATGTTGACGAAGCCGACGACGAGCACGTGTGGGGTCGGCATCTGGCCGATCATCCGATCGACGATCGTCTCCACGGGCGGGCTGTGCGTGTCGCCAAGGTTGATGATGTGATCGAGCGGGTAGCCGTTCTGCACGAGCAGATCGGTGACCAGGCCCTCGAAGGCCCCGAACGTGACGAGGCGCATGAAGTCGAGGTCCTGCACGGCGACCTCGGCGAACTGGACGGCGCGGCGTTCGCGGTCGGTCCGGTTGTTGAGGATTCCGACCGTCGTGGTCTCGGGTGTCATGTACGGGACGAGCTTCTCCATCGCCACGGTCATCGACTCGCGATCGTTGACGGCGAAGAGGTTGGCCCACGTCACCCGTTTGCCGAGGATCTTCAGCTCCTTCATCCGCAACACGCCGGGATCCGGATCGGCAGCCCACATGCCACGGAAGGCCACATCGCGAGGGACACCGGCGAGCTCGGCGACGGCCAATGCAATGGCGACGTTCTCCTTGAAGGCGATGTAGTCGAACTTCTCCAACTCCTCGTCGGTCACCCACTCGGGATCGACGACGATCAGACGGCTGCCGCGTTTGGCGGCGACCTCTTCCATGATCGGCACGATCAGCGGATTGCGCTCGGAAGTGATCAGCACGCCGTTGTACGGGCAGGTGTTCAGCAGTGAGCGGGCGATCTCCGGCAGCGTCTCACCCATCACGTCCTGGTGATCCTCACGGACGTTCGTGATCACACCGATGTTCGAGCGCACGATCATCTTCTCGCTGACGGCCTGGTACTGCGGCTTCAGCGCCATGCACTCGATGACCAAGGCGCGCACGTCACCGTGGACGTACTTCTTGGTCACCTCGATCTGTTCGAGGATCGTCGGCGCCGCCTTGCGCTCGATCGGCTCGTCGACGCCGTCGCGGTTGATGACCGCGGCGGCGGTGCCAGTCGACTTCGCCACGGTGACGATTCCGCCCTCGCGCAGCAACCCGGCGATGATCCGCGAGACCGTCGACTTGCCGCGGATGCCGTTGACGTGGATGCGGAAATCGAGCTTGTTGATCCGCCGGCGGTGCGCGAGCGATTCGCGCCCCCAACGCGCCAGAAGCGCGAGGCACACGAGGTACCCGCCGATTACTGCCAAAGGCATGTCGATTTCATCGGCATTCTTGACAGTTTCCTGAAGGTGCCCGGGTGGGTAATTTCCGATCAAAAGTGTGTCACAACCAGGAAAGTTGATCCGACGGAGAGGCGCGTGTTGCCCCTTTCACCCGCCGCCTCTAACATTGCAGGGTCCTGCGTTGGATCACCCGACGCGTTAGTTGACAATACGTTCGCAAAGGTAGACGCGTGCCCACCATTCAGCAGCTCGTCCGGCAAGGTCGCAGCACCAAATTCTCCAAGACGAAGACGCCCGCCCTGAAGGGGTCGCCGCAGCGTCGAGGTGTCTGCACCCGTGTGTACACCAACACACCCAAGAAGCCGAACTCGGCCATGCGTAAGGTCGCTCGCGTGCGTCTGACCAGCGGTGTCGAGGTCACGGCGTACATCCCCGGCGAGGGTCACAACCTGCAGGAACACTCGATCGTGCTGGTCCGTGGCGGTCGTGTTCGCGACCTTCCCGGTGTGCGTTACAAGATCATTCGTGGCGCGCTCGACGCCGCCGGCGTGAAGAACCGCAAGCAAGCCCGCAGCCGGTATGGCGCAAAGCTCCAGAAGTAAGGATTGTTGACCCATGCCTCGTAAAGGCCCTGCACAGCGTCGCGAATTGACTCCCGACCCCATCTACCGCTCATTGCTCGTCGCCCAGATCGTCAACAAGGTGATGTTGCACGGCAAGCGTTCCGTTGCCGAGAAGATCGTCTACGACGCGTTGAAGATCGTCGAAGAGAAGTCGGGCGCCGAGCCGATCGCCACACTCAAGCGGGCGCTCGACAACATCAAGCCGCCGTTGGAAGTGAAGAGCCGCCGTGTCGGTGGCGCCACGTACCAGGTGCCGATGGAAGTCCGTCCACGCCGGGCATCGACGCTGGCCATTCGCTGGCTCGTCGATTTCAGCCGGGCCCGTCGCGAGAAGACCATGGCCGAGTGCCTGGCCGGCGAACTGCTCGATGCCGGTAACGGCTTGGGCGCTTCGATCAAGCGTCGCGACGACATGCAGAAGATGGCCGAGAGCAACAAGGCATTCGCCCACTATCGCTGGTAAGACTTGCTAGAGGGCACGGAGGAGGCAGTCATGGTTCCGAAAGATGCCATTTTCAAAATCGTCACGCGATTTCACCGCGTCGTCTTCGATGTCACGAAGGGCAAGATCACGGGCAAAGCCAGTGGTATGCCCGTGGTGAAGCTCACCACGGTCGGGCGCAAATCCGGTCAGCAACGCACGACCATGTTGACCAGCCCGCTCGTCGAAGGCGACAACGTCACGCTCGTGGCCTCGTTCGGGGGCGATGACCGCGACCCGGCATGGTTCTCGAACCTCGCCGCAAACCCCGATGTCGAGATCGTGATGAGCGGCTCGCACCGCCAGATGCATGCCCGGGTCACCGAAGGCGACGAGCGCACACGCCTGTGGGAGGCGCTGACCGCCAAACACGCCAACTACGCCGGATACCAGCGCAAGACGCAACGACAGATCCCGGTCGTCGTGCTCGAACCGCGCCCCTAGCCCGCAGCATCGGGCGGCGGGCACTTGTTGCCGTCGCCGAGGTCCTGCACGGTCGCGGCTTCGCCCACCTTCCAATCCGTGCCGTCGAAGTACAGCGCCTGCTTCTCGCGCACACTGATGATCTTGTCGTTGAGCACCGTTGGGTTGCCGGTGCCGTCGACCGGGCCGAGCAGAATCGACGCGTCGTACCAGCACGAGAACGTGATGGCGCTCGTCGGATCCTCGAGGGCGATCGATTGGGTGACGATGTAGGAGCCGCGCAGGTCGGAGGCAAAGTACTCGCCGCGCGCCGTGAGGCCTTGGAAGTAGACCGTGCCCTGCCCGACCGCCGTGCCGCGCGAGCTGTGGAAGTCGGAAGCGTGGCATGCCGCCGGCGCCTGACCACACGCCATGTAGGCGGTGAAGAAGTCTTGGATGCCCTGCTTGATCGCCTGCTCGACCGCCGTGTCGAGCGGGGCCGGGATCGTCGATGCGATGGCCGTCTGCCCGACAACGGTGGGCGGCGGGGCGGCCGGGCCCGCTGCAGGTGCTGCCGTCGTCGATGTCGACTGGCTGGGGTTCGTTCCTGACGGAATCGAGCCGGACGAATCCGACGCCGCATCCGCACAGCCGGCGGACGCCGAGATGACCAGCGCGGCGACGACCCACCATCCGACAGCTCGCGGCGGGTGTCGGGTCACCGCCCTATTCAAGCAGCCCGGCAAGCGAGTCGTCCGGCGTGGTGTCGGCGCGTCGAACCCGCTCGTGCACGGCGCTGGCCTTGTCGGTGTCGAGCCGGGTCGGCTGCTTGCACAGCCAGTCGCGAATGTCGTGTTGGGTGCGCACGTGCACCTCGGCGGGGCGGCTCAGCGTTTGCATCGTTGCCGCACCGATCAGCACCAGCACCGATTGCACCGTCACGTCGAACCCGCACATCTCGGTCAGCACGCGAGTGGAACGCCGGGCCTCGAAGCGTGTCTCGCGCAGGCGCTCGGTGTCTCGACCGTTGATGGTCACGGTGTGCTCGCTGACCCAGACCTTCGCTCCGGGCTGATGTTCGAGGTAGATGGCGTACACCCCGCCCGGCCCGATCACGACATGATCGATCGGCCGGTCGTTGTCGCCGAACTCCCCGACGCCGACGGCATGCACGACGTGCCATCCGGCAGGCAGGTCGTCGAGCTCGACGCTGATCCGCAGTTCTTCCTTCGCTGCCGCATGCTCCGCCCGTTCGGTCCGGCTGCTCAGCCGTTTGGCCGTGCTGAGCAGGGCTTTCACGTGGCGCGCGGCGGCTGGTCCGAGGTCGTGGTGCGGTGGCGGCCGCTCGTCGACCACGGTCGATGGATCGGCCAACACCAGGTCGGCCAACGAGGGCGCCGGCCATGGAGAAGGTGTCGGCGTCGGTGTCACATCGACAGTATCGGCGTGTGGAGGGCTGAGCCTGAGTGCTCATCCACGCGGACCTACGATGGGTCACATGTGTCGAAACATCACCACCTTGCGTGGGCTGGAGCCGCTGGCGACGGCGCAGGAGATCGAGGCCGCGGCCCGCCAGTACGTTCGCAAGATCAGCGGCGTGCAGAAGACCTCGCCGGCGACCGAAGCAGCGTTCGAGCGCGCCGTGCTGACGATCACCCAGGCCTCGACCCAACTGCTGCGCGAACTCCCGCCGCGCAAGCAGCCACCGCCGACCCTGCCACCGCTGCGCCGGATCGCCCTCGCCAAGGCTGCCACGATCAGCTGAGCTTGCGTCTAGTAACAGGGCGCCCCGCTACGGGGCTTGCGGCTCCCAACGCTGCGCCGCGCGAAGGCGCCAGGCTACACGGGCGGGACCCGGTCGAACCACGAGTCGGCGTGCTCGAGCTGCGCGGCGAGTTGCAGCAGGAGTGCTTCTTCGCCCGCACGAGCCATGAAGTGGGAGCCGATCGGCAGGCCGCCGGTGTTCCAATGCAACGGGATGGACATCGCCGGCTGACCGGTGCCGTTGGCGAGTGCCGTGAACGGCGAGTAGGCGAGCACGCCGTTCGGGCCCATGCGATAGTCGACGAAGTCGTCGTTGTCTGGCTGGAACCGGCCGATCTCCGCGGGTGGTTCCGCAAGCGTCGACGTCAAGAGCATGTCGAAGCCGCGCTCGTCTGCCAGGAAGCGGGCCATGTGGCGTCCGATGTCGTGCACGGTGTTGACCGCATCGAGGTAGTCGCCACCGGAGATCGTCCGGCCGAGCGCCACGGCCCCGCGTGTCACACCGTCGAGCTCGTCGGGCCCGACCGATCGGCCCAGCTCGACACCGCGAGAGCGGACGGTCAACTCGGTGCCGCAGGCGACGATGTTGGTCCAGGCACGCATGAACCGATGGATGTCGACCGCCGGGTCGGCCTCGACCATCTCGTGGCCGAGTTGCGCGCACAGCGCCGCGGTGTGCTCGATCGCGGCGCGGCAGTCTGGGTGAACCGGATCACCGGTGAATGACAAGTGGGAGTAGGCGATTCGCAGCGGTCTCGGAGCAGTGTGGATCGCCTCGAGCAGGGTGCCATCGAGCGGTGGGGCGTAGTACGGCGCGCCGATGTCGGTCCCATGCGTCGCGTCGATCAAGGCCGCGGTGTCGCGCACGGTGCGGGTCAGGAACCCGTCGATGGCCATGCCGGCCCAGCCCTCGCCTGACGACGGACCGTCAGGAAGGCGGGCCCGCGTCGGCTTGAGGCCGAACAGCCCGCACGACGAGGCCGGGATGCGAACCGACCCGCCGCCGTCGCTGCCGTGGGCGATGGGCACGACACCGGAAGCCACCGCGGCCGCCGATCCGGCCGACGATCCGCCGGCGACGTGGTCGAGGTCCCAGGGGTTGCGCGTCGGTCGGCCGTAGGCGGCCCCCTCCGCGGTCGGCCCGATGCCGAACTCCGGGCTGGTCGTGCGGGCGAACGTGACCAACCCGGCACGCTCGATGCGGCTGAACAACTCGCTGTCGACCGCATACCGGTAGTCGCGGTAGATCCGCGAGCCCATGCAGGTGGGGAAGTCGACGGCGTCGCAGCCGAGGTCCTTGATCAGGAACGGAACACCGGTGAACGGGCCGTCCGGCAGGCCGGCGGCGATCGCCCGGCGGGCCCGTTCGGCCTGTATGAAGACCACGGCGGCAATCTGGTGGTCCGTGGCACCCGCCCGCTCCAGTGCCAGATCGAGCAGCTCCGCGGCACTGACCTGCTTCGACCGCACCAGGTCAGCGAGGCCGAGGGCGTCGAAGGTGCGGTACTCGTCGTGTCGCATTCCGGCCACCGTAACCCCGGTCACGGTCCGCGCAAACGCAAGCACAGCGCCGATATCATTGAACACCGTGCCTACGGCCGATCGGCCCTGCGTACCCCCCTCGCAATGACGCAACCTGACTGCAAGACCCAGAGAGAGAAGTAGAGAGATGGCTAAGCGCGAATTTCCACTCGAGCGCACCCGCAACATCGGCATCATGGCCCACATCGACGCGGGCAAGACCACCACGACCGAGCGCATCCTCTACTACACGGGCAAGAGCTACAAGATCGGCGAAGTTCACGACGGCGCGGCGACCATGGACCACATGGCGCAGGAGCAAGAGCGCGGCATCACGATCACCTCGGCTGCCACGACCTGCATCTGGAACAACCACCGCATCAACATCATCGACACCCCTGGCCACGTCGACTTCACGATCGAGGTCGAGCGGTCGCTGCGCGTGCTCGACGGCGCGGTCACCGTGTTCGACTCGGT
>JANMNE010000245.1:0-7517 GCA_031373785.1 Ilumatobacteraceae bacterium | reverse complement strand
AGACCCACCCATCGCCCGGCCGCCGTTCCCGCGGCCTGCACAGATCGGCTCCGGTCCCGAAGTCGAGGAACTCGTCGGTCCATTCGACTGCGGCTTCATAGCGAAGCGGCGCATCACCGAACCAGGCTGCCCGCATCGCCCGATCCGTCAGGTCGAACACAGCGGGGTACTCGGCGAGGCTGGTGACCAGTGCTGGACCGTAGAAGGTCGCGATTCGGGCGTGGCGTTGGAGTGCGCAGTGCAGCACCGTGATATCGGAGAGGCCTTGGAAGATCTTTGGGTGAGCACGAATCAGGTCGTAGTCGAGCAGATCGACGAGCTCGTTCGAATGGTTGCCGCCGATCGCGCAGAGCACCACGGACACGGTCTCGTCCGCGAAGGCGGAATGCAGATCGTCGGCTCGTTGCCGGGCGCTTCCTGCCGTCCATGCACCACGCTCCAACGCGTTGGGCATCACCTCGAGACGGAGCCCGAGCGATTCGATGTACGCCCGCCCGCGCTCGACGCGGTGGGGGAAGGCTCCGGCGGCGAACCACGACGGGCTGACCAGCGCGACCGAATCACCCTGCCGGACGCGAGGTGGAAGCGTCAGGGATGTCACGTGCGCAGCTCAGGCCTCAGGTTGCAATATCCCGATGACATTGGCCTCGCTGTCGAGCACATAGGCGACCGTGCCGACGCCCGGGATCACCATCTTGTCGAGCGCCAGCACGCCCCCGCGCTCGTACGCCTTGGCCAGTGCAACGTCGAGGTCGGCCACCTGCATCGTGTTGACCATGCCGACCACCGGAGCACCCGCAGCCGGTCGGTCGCCCATCCGCGGCAAGATCGCCCCGTCGATGCCCGGCTCGTCCTTCGGGCCTGTCGAAACCAGCCAGTACTGCTGGTCGCCCCACTGGTTGACGGTCCACCCGAAGACGTCGGTGTAGAAGGCGATGGCTCGCTGCGGGTCATCGGCGTGGATCTCGAAGTGAACTGGTCGTGCCATACCCGCGAACGATATACCGCGACGAGCAGTCCGATTTCTCCTCGACCGACCTAGGTCTGCCCCGCCGAATACGGGTTCCACGCAGGCGGACTGTTGCGCAGGTGGGCGACCACCATCTCGCTCACGAGCGCCGCGTCGAGGGAGGATTCATCGACCACACGAAGAATTGGGGTCAGGCTTCCCGGCGGGGATGCAGACCACATGGCCGAACCGCTCTCTCGCTCGATCAACAGCTCGGAGAGTGGCCGCATGTCGACCCTGGGCAGTGGGTGCCTCGTTCGATACTGCACCCACGTCTCGTACCTGTCGACGAACTGGAACCGGCGACCATGGACGAGGAGCAGTCGAAGGCAACCTGTCGCGTTGTGCAGGGCCATCGGATGCACGCTGTCGAACGACATGCCTGCAAAGCGGTGGCCGCTGCGACCGGCCGTGGTTTCGGGGATCGTGACGATCGCCAGGTCGATGCCGGGCACCTCCTCGATCGTCACGATGCCCTCGGAGAGCGCTGATTCGCTGGCAGTCAACTCAGCGTCCTCATCGGCCCACAGCTCACGGAAGCGATCGACGTCCGTCGCCATCGAGACGAGCAGAGGGATGGTCTCGTCGTAGAGCACGACGCACTGCTCGTCGTACGAACCAACGAGCGAATCCGCGATGGGCGACCTGTCCGCGTCGGCGTATGCGTCGATCACCATCGAGGCGCGCGCGGCCCGCCGGTCACGGAACGTCGCAAAGTCACCTGCCGAGGCCACGTCGATCAACAGCGCACGATGGTCGAACGACAGCTCAGGATTCACCAGTGCATGAATGCCAACGAGACCGTCCTGGTCGAAGTGATTGTTGGTGACGAGTTCAGCCGGCGGATGATCGATCGGCTCGTCGAGGTAGTGGAACGCCATCTCTGCCGAGAGATCGAAGCGGTATCCGTCCGGCTGCGGGAAGCCGGGCCAGTGGGTCAACGTCAACACGGTGCCGTCATTCGGTGAGCCGTCGACCACCACGTTCGGCTCTGCAGCGCTGGCGGCATACCCGCCGAACCTCAACGGTCTCATTCGAGCAATCGCAATCGACGGACGTCAGGTGGTTTCGCTGGTGCTGTCGCGGCAGGTCACGCCGGGCTCGGGCGTTTGTGGGCCGCTCTCGAAGACGTCGACGAACTGCTTCAGCTCGGGGTCATTGACCGACTGGAGTTGCAACTGCTTGCCCCAGGCCGAGGCAACGATCGGCGAGGGCAGACCGCCGTACTGCGAGATCAGAATGTGGTCGCCGGTCTGGGCCAGCGCCTTGAGCACGTCGCGGTCGGCTTGCGACGTGTCGGGCGCATAGGTGATCCACACTGCACCGTGCTCGAGCGAATGCACCCCGCGCTCGTTCGGGATCGACGTGTCGTAGTACTGGCAGTTCTGCCAGGCCGGTGAGTGGTTGCCACCGACGGGCGGGGTCTGCGGATACTCGACCGGCGTATCGACATGGTTGCGCGCCAGACCGGTGAACGTCTTCGTCCCGGCCGGCTCGCCCGGCAGCGGCGCAGCCGACTCACCCGGGGCCTGGGTGGTCGACGACTTGGAATCGGAGCCGCACGCAACGAGGGCCAGCGGGAGGAGGACGAGCACAGCAATGCGACGCATTCGCCCATTCTGGCCGGGGCGCAGCGAATCGCAGCGCCATGTACCTCGCTCTACAACGCCAGCAGGTGCGCCCGCCCGCCATCGTGGTCGAGATCGTCGACAGCATTCGCGTCGAACAACCACTTCAGATTGATCAGCTCGTCAACACCGTTGCCCTGATGTCCATCTTCCGACGCGGCGACCACGGACTCAGCGGCTGCCTCGGCGACCAGTCGCACGAGCAACGCTCGCGCCTGTTCACACGTCTCGGGCTGAATGCGGAACTCCACGGTGCCGACGTTCGTGGCGACGATCAGGCTCGACTTCAGCGATCCCGGCTCTGACGCGATCGCCGTGACCGATGCAATCGGCGCCATCACGATGACCCATTCACGACCGACCAGAGACCATTCAAGCCGGCTCGGCTGGATCCTGACGTAGGCGCTGCAACCGTCGACACGAGCCGAGAACTGCATCAGCGGAGTCGAGCGTTGGACCATCGGTGCCAGCTGTGCAGTCGTCATACGCGATCTGGTCCCCACCCGCAGCCACAAACAAACCCAACCGCACACGGCTTGACCAAATCTTGAACTTCGAGCAGACATCCCCGTCACGACTTGAACAGGAAGGCATTCGGCAAGTCTGTGACCTGCAACGTAGTCCCGATCTCGTCGTCTACCTACGGTTTGGTGTCTCGACAGTTCTCATCACTTCACAGCGTTCCCGATGAATTGCGGACTGGCGGCGGAATGGCTCTAGCACCCTGCCGCATGTCACGCCGGACGATGGCTTCGATGCTGAACAGGAAGGCCGAGATGATTGGTTCCAAGGGGTGTCAGTGGTCGTAGGCGAGTAGTGATCGGGCGGGTCCGGGTTGTGGGTGGTTTCGCTGTTCCAGCACCGCCAAGGTGACGAGTTCAGCATCTGGGTGCCAAATTCACGGTCTGCGCGGGGAAGTGCGTACTTTCGGAGCACACAGGTCGCGTTGAAAGTACGCACTTCGCCGAATGGCGGAAGGCAACAGGCCTGCTTCACGACTTGAAGAGGAACGCTTCAGCCTCGGTGCTGAACAGCAGGCGCAGCTCGTCGAGCAGCACGGGATGGTCGTCGAGCAACGGATCGGCATCGACGACCTCGAACGCTGCGTCGCGGGCCAACGAGACCAGCTCGCGATCACGCCGGAGCGATGCCAACTTCAAGTCGTTGCGACCCTTCTGTGCGGTGTTCATGATCGTGCCCTCGCCACGGAGATCCAGATCGACCTCGGCAAGCTCGAAGCCGTCCGTCGACCTGACCAGGGCTTCGACCCGAGGATTGCCCGGCGGGGCGCCTGGCACCGGTTCGCCCGTCACCAGCCAACACGTCGATGCATGTGTTCCGCGGCCGACCCGGCCGCGCAACTGATGCAGCTGGGCGATGCCGAAGCGATCTGCGTCGAGGATCACCATCACGGTCGCGTTGGCGACGTCGACACCGACCTCGATCACGGTCGTGGCCACCAACACGTCGAGCTCGCGGCGGCGGAAACGCTCCATGACAGCTTCCTTCTCGGCCGACGGAAGACGACCGTGCAGCAGACCCAGGCGGAGGCCCTTCAACTCGCCCGCCACGAGTCGGTCGAAGGTCTCCTGCGCACTGGCGACCTCCAGCTTCTCGCTCTCGTCGATCAGCGGGCACACGACATACGCCTGGCGACCCTCGGCCACCTCCTCGCGGATGGTGGCCCACGCCGCCTGTTCCATCAGCGGGCCGGCCGCCCAGTGCGTGACGATCGGCGTCCGGCCGGGCGGCAGTTCATCGAGCACGCTGACGTCGAGATCTCCGTACACCGTCATCGCCGCGGTCCGAGGGATCGGTGTCGCGGTCATGACCAACACGTCGGGGACGGCATCGTCGTCGCCTTTCGACCGCAACGCGGCGCGCTGCTCGACGCCGAACCGATGCTGTTCGTCGACCACGACGACACCGAGGCTGTGGAAGCTCACGCCTTCCTGGATCAGGGCATGGGTACCGATCGCGATGTCGACCGTCCCATCGGCCAGACCCGCCAACACGTCGCGCCGGTCACCACCCATGATCCTGTTGGTCAGCAGCTCGATGCGCAACGGCCGGTCACCGAACAGGTTGCCGGGGTCGGGAACCGTCACACCGTCCACCATCCGCCGCACGCTGGCCGCGTGCTGCTCGGCAAGCACTTCGGTGGGCGCCATCAGCGCGCCCTGGTGGCCACCTTGTACCGCTGTCAACATGGCGCTGACCGCGACCAACGTCTTGCCCGACCCGACGTCGCCCTGTAACAGCCGGTGCATCGGGTGCGGGCCGCCGAGATCATGCTCGATCTCGGCGATGGCCCTGCGCTGGGCCGAAGTGAGCTCGAACGGCAGGGATGCGTACAGGCGTGCCGTCAGCTCGCCGCCCACGGTATGGCGAATGGCCTTCGACTCGCGTTCGAGCATGCGCTTGCGCATCACCAGCATCGTCTGCACCCGGAACAACTCGTCGAACGCCAGCCGGCGGCGGGCCTGCTCCTTCTCCCCAATCGTCTCTGGAGCGTGGATGGATTGGAACGCGGCACCGCGCTCGATCAGCCCGTATCGGCGGCGGATCGGCTCGGCAACCGGGTCACCGATCCCGCGGGGAGAACACTTGCGTAGTGCGTCTTCCACCCAGCCGGCGATCTCCCACGTCATCAACGCGGCCTTCTCGCTCTGGGGATAGACCGGCACGATGCGCCCGGTGCGGTCGCCGATCAGATCGACGACGGGGTTCGTCATCTGCAACCCGCCTCGGTAGACCTCCGCCTTGCCGAACACGGCGATCTGCAAACCCTCACGCAGTTGCTTCTCACGCCACGGCTGGTTGAAGAACACCACCTGCAGCCGTCCACTGCCGTCGCCGACCACCACGTTGACCCTGGTGCGCCGGTTGCGCATCGATCGCCTGGTCACGCTGCGCACGCTGACCAGGACCAGCGCCTCCTGTCCGGGGAGGAGGTCACTGACGCGGGCTTCGTTGGTGCGATCGACCCACCGTCTGGGGTACGTCGTCAGCAGATCGAGCACGGTGTCGATGCCGACCGCGTGCAGCGACGCCAGCTTCTTGTCGCCGACACCCTTGATCCGCTCGACGCCGATCGCGTCGAGGTCACGCAGCGTCAGTGAGTCGGTCATTCAACGCCGAAGAGGTACGGGTACAGCGGCTGGCCGCCGCGGTGCACCTCGACCTGCACGTCAGGACGGTGTTCGACGATCCACGCCAGCAATGCGTCGGTGTGGCCTGCGTTCGAGTCGCTACCGGTGATGACCGTGACGATCTCGCGGCCCGGCGTGATGAGGTAGTCGAGCAGCGCGCACGCCGCGCCGTCGAGCGACCCGCTGACGGCAACGATCCCGTCGCCGCGAACCAGCCCGATCCAGTCCCCCATCGTGACGGCCCCGACGTCGCTGTTGGTGTCGCGAACTGCCTGGGTGATCTCGCCGGTCGCGACCGACTGCGCTCCCTCGGTCATCTCCTCGACGTTGACATCGACGTCGGCCTCAGGGTCATACACGACCAGTGCCGCCAGGGCGGCCGGCATCGAGGTCGTCGGCACGACGCGCACCGACTTCGTGGTGAGCGAGTCGAGTTGCTCGGCGACGGGGATGATGTTCTTGTTGTTCGGCAGCACGACCACCTGGTCCGCATTGACGGCTTCGACGGCGGCCAACAGTTCGGCAATCGACGGGTTCAGCGTCTGCCCGCCGGTCACCACACCCTGAACCCCGAGTTGCCCGAACAGCTCGGCCAGCCCGTCGCCGCTGGCGACTGCGACCACCGCGCAGGTGACCGCGGGCAGGCCAAAGCCGGCGCCGTAGTGCGGATGCCCTGCGTGGATCGCGGCCTCGCGCACCGCGTGCTCCTCGGCCATCTCCTCGAACAGATCGGTGACCCGAATCTGGCTCGGACGTCCGTCGAGCTTCAGGGCCGACTCGATTGCCCCGCCGATGTCGTTGGTGTGCACATGGCAGTTCCACAGACCGTCGCCGCCGACGACCACGATCGAGTCGCCGATCTCACCCCACGACTCCTTGAACTCCTGAATGCGATCGTCGACGAGGTCGACGAAGTACATCACCTCGTAGCGCAGCTCGCTGACATCGACGCCGCCGTCCATGGCGTGTCGACGCGACACCAGTTCGAGCTGCTCCAGGTTGGGTCCGTCGCCGTCATCGGGCTCGGGCAGCGGGTCGCCATCGACCACGAACAGCGCCGAATCGAGCAGTAGCAAGAAGCCGGCACCACCGGCATCGACGACCCCGGCGTCCTTCAGCACCGCCAGCAGTTCGGGCGTGTTGTCGAGGGCGACCTTGCCCGCGGCACGCGCTGCACGCAGCATTCCGACCAGGCTGGCGCCATCGGCTGCAGCGCTGGTGGCAGCGTCGGCCGACTCGCGCACGACAGTGAGGATCGTCCCCTCGATCGGCTTCAGCACCGCCTGATATGCCGCCACAGACGCCGCCCGCAGGGCCTCGGCGACCTTGGTGGCGGAGAGGTCGGTGGCATCTTTCAAGGTGCCCACCAGGCCCCGCAGGATCTGACTGAGGATGACGCCGCTGTTGCCACGCGCTCCCATCAGGCTCCCGTGGCTGATGGCGTTGCAGGTGGGCCCGAGCTCGGGCTCGGCCAGGTCGAGCTCAGCAACCACGGCGTCGAGCGTGCGGGCCATGTTGGTGCCGGTGTCGCCATCCGGGACCGGATAGACGTTCAATCGGTTGATGCCGGGAGCGTGCAGCTTCAGTGTGTCGCGGAACGTGATCACCGTGCTGCGCAAGGCCTCGGGGCTGAACCGTTCCAATGTGGGCACGTCGACAGACTAGGGGCGAGCGAGCGTGTCGACGGCTACAAGTCGCTGGTAGCATCTCCAAGCTCGTTTGATCTCG
>JANMNE010000221.1:0-1834 GCA_031373785.1 Ilumatobacteraceae bacterium | reverse complement strand
GTATCGCCGGGCCCGGTCGGTCGCGGCCAGTCGCCTACCGCGATGACACTGGTCAGCGCGATCGTGCCGAGCATCGGCTCCGCGGGCACCGTCGGCGGCACGTCGCGCACGTTCGTCGTCGACTCCGTCCGTTCCGTCCTGGCGACCGTGAACGTCGACCTCGAGGTGATCGTCGTCGCGGGACGGGAGATGCCGTCCGCTGTGATGGATGCGTTGCAGGCGCTCGGTCCCCAGGTGCGCCTGGTCGACTACCAACACGCCTTCAACTTCTCGGCGGTCGTCAACCTGGGTGCCGCGCACGCGACGGGGGAGCACCTGTTGCTGTTGAACGACGACACCGAGGTGATCACGCCCGACTGGTTGACCCGGATGCTCGAAGCATGTGGGCCCGGAGTCGGCGCCGTCGGCGCCAAGCTGCTGTTCGAAGACGGAACGTTGCAGCACGCCGGCCACACCTATCGCACCTCACTCGATCACGTCGGCTTCGGCCTTCCCGGCGACAGCGCCGGTCGCAACGGTCTGTTGAGCCGCAGGCGCGAGGTCGCCGGCGTGACGGCCGCGTGCATGTTGACCCCATCCGCCGTGTTCGACGCCGTTGGTGGGTTCAGCGTGTTGCTGCCCGGCAACTACAACGACGTCGACTACTGCATGAAGCTGCGAATGGCCGGGTGGTCGATCGTCTACGAACCCGCCGCAGCCCTGTACCACTTCGAGTCGCAATCGCGGGTCGCCGGCATCCACCCCGAAGAGATCGAGCTGATCCAACGCCGCTGGCTGACCAACCTGATCGACGACCCCTTCACCCCGGCCACCGTCTGACAAGTCACCAAATCTCCGGTGCAACCGGAGATCTGGTGACTTGCCTCCAGGGGGCAGTCGTGTGCGAAACGATTACACTTGGTGAGTGTGAGGTTTCACCAAGTGGGGCTTCGTAAAGGAGGCAACGTGAGAACCGAGACGTTCCGAGTGTCTACATCTGGCCAGATGAGTCTGCCGGCGGCCATCCGTCACCGATGGAATCTGGAGGAGGGCGGCCAGGTCGACGTGATCGATCTGGGTTTCGGCGTGCTCACAGTTCCTGTCGGTGCGGCCCGACGACTGCTCGACGAGATCCTCTCTGCCGAAGATCACTACGCAGCCGTCAGCGCCGATGACGATCCCGATCTCGCGACGACGTGACGGTCCTGCTCGACGACCATCTCCTACGCGACTGGTTGGCGCGCCGGGACTCAGCGCTCGTCGATGCCGTCGACGGCGAGCCGCTGGCCACCACCAATCTCTGGTACGCCCGACTCTGCAAGAGCGCAGCGCGCTCAACCGGCGGCGCATTGCTTGGCGGATGGCGCCCTTCGGAGCGACGTGCCCTGATAGCGGGGCTCGTGGGCCTGCCCGACGAAATCAGCGTCGTCGCCATGCGTCAACTGGCGTGGAAGATGGGTGAATTGGTCGCTGATCACAACGGCCTCTCGACGCTCGGGGCGGAAGCCGTGGCAGCGGCACTGAACCTCGACGCTCGCGTGTTGGTGTCAGCACGTGACGATGGTCCCGGCATACGCCGCTGCTGCTCGACCGTTGGAGTGGCGTATCACGCTCTGGCTCGGCCGTGATTCGGGGGTGACAACGAGTCACGGAATCTCCGGTGCAACCGGATATCTGGTGACTTGCGTCCGTCTCAGCGGTCGATCGGGACGACTTGGTCGAAGCGGGCGTAGGGGGTCCACAGGGTTCGGGCACCCGACGCGGTGAGGGCATCCGACAAGGCTCGACCGGCGGCGTCGAAGCCGCCGTTGGCGCGGTCGCGGCACTCTCGCCAATGGGCGGCAGTGATCGCCGC
>JANMNE010000219.1:0-2373 GCA_031373785.1 Ilumatobacteraceae bacterium | reverse complement strand
GCCGCGCCCTTGCCGAGATAGGCCTCGATGACGGCGGGGTCGGTGGCGACACTGGAGAAGCTGCCTTCGGCGATCTTCACGCCGTAGTCGAGGGCGACGACGCGATCGCTGACTCCCTCGACGACGTGCATGTCGTGTTCGATGATCAGGATCGTCAATCCCAATTCGGTGCGCAGCCGACCGATGAGCTCGGTGATCTCGTGGGTCTCGGTGGGGTTCATGCCGGCCGCCGGTTCGTCGACCAGCAGCAGCCGCGGGCTGGTGGCGAGCGCCCGGGCGATCTCGAGGCGGCGACGGTTGGCATACGACAGCGAGTAGGCCGGCTGATCGAAGCGGTACCCCTGCAACCGAGTGCCGAAGAACGACAGCAACTCCTCGGCGCGCTGGTGCATCGCCCGCTCTTCCCTACGGGCTCGCGGCAACCCGAGTGCGCCGGCGGCAATGCCGGCTCGGTTGCGGCCGTACATGGTCACCAGCACGTTCTCCTTGACCGTCATGTTGAGGAACAGCCGCAGGTTCTGGAACGTGCGGGCGATCCCCATGTTGTTGATGCGGTGGGGATCGAGGCCGACGATGCTGTGCCCATCGAAGCGGACGTCGCCGGAGTCGGGTTCATAGACGCCCGTGATCAGGTTGAACAGCGTGGTCTTGCCGGCGCCGTTGGGACCGATAACAGAGAGGATCTCTCCCTCGGTGACCGACATGTCGAGTGAGTTGAGGACCTGCAGGCCGCCGAAGCCAAGGCTGACCTCAGAGATCTCGAGCAGCGCCATCAGAGCACCTCGACGCGCTTGGTGCCGAAGATGCCCTGCGGTCGGCTGGCCATGATCGCCACCAGTGACGCGCCGATCAGCAGTTGGCGCGTGATCGAACCCTGGTCGGCCAGGCGGTTCTCCCACGCCAGCATCCCGACGTACGTCACCGCGCCGCCGGCGAACGGCCGCCATTCGCGAGACAGCAAGGTCAGCGCCAGGCCGCCGGCGATCAGGGCGAGGAAGGCGATGTTCCCGAACGTCACGCTGCGCTCCAGATGTGGCACGAGTGCACCTGTGAACCCCGATAGATCCGTACCCCGCGGGCGCAGGTCGGTGCCGAAGCCGGCGAGGATGGCGCGGACCAACGCTCCGGTGACGATCAGCGAGGCGACGAACTGACCGAGACGACCGACCGGTCGCAAGCGCAGCGCCAGGAAGGTGACCAGGGCGCCGTACACCAGGAGCCGACCGGTGGACGGCGTGCGCAGCATCTCCGGGAGCACGGCGACGATGAACGCGCCGACGAAGCCAGCACCGAGGTTGCCGAGACCGCCGAGGATCGCCGAGGCGTACAGCAGCACGAGGAACGGCACATCGAAGTTGCTCCCGAAGACCGACTGCTGCACCGCGGCGAAGATCGTGCCTGCCAGGCCGGCGACCCCTGCGCCGAGGGCGAAGGCCACGAGCCGGAGCCGGCGAACCGGCACCGAGAGGATCTCGGCGGCCAACGAGTCCTCGCGCATCGACCGCAACGCCAGGCCCGACCGGGCGTTGCGCAGGCGGTAGAACAGCAGGATCACCACGGCAGCAGTGACGACCGTGACCAGGTAGTAGCCGGTGATGGTGTGAACCCGATACCCGAACAGCGACATCGGGTCGATGCCCGTGACGCCGTTCGGCCCACCGGTCAGGTTGAACGGCTTGCTCGGCACCTCGTTGCCGTTGAGGCTGATCTGCAATCGGTCGCCGTTGTTGGCGATGCTCACGAAGATCTGGCCGAAGAACAACGTGACGATGGCGAGGTAGTCGCCGCTGAGCCGTCGCGATGGCAAGCCCAGCACCAATCCCAGGAGGGCGGTGCCGGCCACGACGACCGGCACCGACACGAGGGTCGGCCAGTGCAGGTGGAACTTGTCGGACGACAACAACGCGTAGGCGTATGCCCCGAAGCCGAAGAACGCGGCATAGCCGAGATCGAGCAGACCAGACCAGCCGACCACCACGTTGAGGCCGGTCGCCAGCAGCGTGTACAGGGCGACGGTGAACGCGACTCGGGTGACGTAGTCGCTCGGTGACACGAGGGCGAACAACAGGGCCACCACGCCGACCACGAGGATCCGCCACTGCACCGGGGTCGACGAGAGGCGTCGGCGGATCCTGTCGACGCCGGTCTCGATGCGGCGGTCGGCCGCGGCCTCGACCCACTGGTCCTTGCCGATCGAACGATCGGTCGACGCAGGCTCCGGCGGGCGCGTGGCGTCGGTCATCAGACCTTCTTCAACTCCGCCACGCCGAACAGGCCGCGCGGCCGGATCAGCATGAAGCCGATCAGCACCAGGAACACCACGACGTCGTAGAACGTCGTCGACACGTAGCCCTGCGCAAAGCTCTCGGCGAA
>JANMNE010000195.1:0-2996 GCA_031373785.1 Ilumatobacteraceae bacterium | reverse complement strand
AGAAGCTGCGCGGTTCGTGCTGTGAGACGCGCCAGCCGAGGCGCCACACGCTCATGGTGTCACGACCTCGTCGTGCGCCAGATCGAGGAGGTGGCGGTACTTGCTGTCGATGTCGTCGGTCAGGTCAGTGCGGTCGCCGTGTTCCACGACGCGCCCGTGGTCGAGCACGACGATCTGGTCGACGTGGCGGAGTGTCGACAGTCGGTGGGCGATGATCAGCGTCGTTCGGCCGAGCGTCAACCGGGCGACAGCGTCCTCGAGCAACGTCTCGGTGACGGGGTCGATGCGCGCCGTTGCCTCGTCGAGCACGACGATGTCGGGGTCGCGGAGCCACACCCTGGCGAGTGCCAGCAGCTGGGCCTCACCTGCCGACAGACCGGTGCCGCCGGCCCCCAACGGGCGATGGATGCCGCCATCGGCAAGCGTGCCCAAACCGGCGTTGCGAAGAGCAACAACGACCACGTCGTCGGTCGGTGTCTCGTCGAAGAGCGTGACGTTGTCGCGCACGGTCCCGCTGAGCAGTTCGACCTCCTGTGGGATCAGCGCGACGCGCCGGCGTAGTTCGCTGATGGGGATCTCGGCGATCGGAACTCCGCCGAGCCGTACGCTGCCGCCAGTCGCCTCGACGAGGCGCAGCACCAGTCGCGAGAGCGTGGTCTTACCGCTGCCCGTGCGTCCGACGATTCCGATCGAGCGTCCGGCCGCGAAGTTCAGATCGACCGACTGCAGCACGATCTGATCGTCGCCGTAGTCGTACGAGACGTCTCGGAACTCGATGCTCAGCGGGCCACTTGGTGGCATCGTGGTGCCGTCGTCGCGGATGTCGGGCTCGACATCGAGCAGATCGATCACACGCACCATCGCCCCGTTGGCTTTCTGCACGGTCTCCAACTGGTCGACCATGTCTTCGAGCGGGCGGGAGAGCAACAAGACGTACTGGAACAACAAGAAGGCGTCGCCGACCGAGATGATCTTGCGGCTGACGAGCATGGCGCTGACGACCAGCGAGACCACCGACCCGGCCGCCACCGAGCTGTCGACGGCCCACCACATTCGCAGGAACGCCTTCTCCCGGCGCACGGCGCTGCCCAGTGCGTCGGCGCTGTCTTCGACGAACCTCCACATCGCGTGGGCGCCGGCGCCGTTGGAGCGCAGATCTTCCGCCGCGGTCAGCCGCTCCTCGATGCCGCCATACAGGCGGGCGTACGAGCCCATCTCGTCCGATGACTCTCCAACAGCACGGTGTCGGCCGTGGATGACCACGGCGACGGCCAGCATCACGTACACGAAGGCCCCCAGCGCCAGTCGCCAATCGACCACGATCAACACGCCGATCATGCCGATCACCGTGAACAGCGCCCCGGCGGCGCGAGGGATCACACGGCCCATGAAGTCCGAGACCGATGTCACGTCGCCGTCGACGCGTTGGATCAGCTCGCCCGGTGTGTGCTGGCGGTGAAACCCGTGGCTGAGCCCCAACACGTGCCGGGCCAGCCGGATGCGGATGCCGTTGGTCGTGTGCCACGCCGTGACGGTGGCCATCCAGGCCACGGCCATGTTGATCAACTGCGTGGCGACGGCGACGATCAGGAACACGACCGCCAGCCGGGTCAACTGCCCGGTCGTGGTGCCCGCGCTGGCCTTGTCGACGATGCTGCGCACGATCAGCGGGCCGGTCAGGATGAGGCCCGATCCCGCGGCGACGAGCGCGCCGAGCCCGACCCAACGCCAGGCGTCGGGTCGCAGCAGGGCGGCAAGAGCGCGCCAGCGAGATGTTGCGGTCGGCATGGGAACGATTCTTCCCTCTCCAGCCCTCGAATCACGGCCGATTTTCCATCACGGAGGGTCATCGCAACGGTCGCCGTGATGGTCACTGGGGCGGCGTCGGCATGCTGCTACGGTTGCTCGGGCGCATTTTGCGGCTGGGGCTTGGCGTTGAGTTCCTCGGGCGATAGCATTGCACCTCGGCCCAGATCAGCTTCGCGCGTGCGGAGCAGGTGTTGGCTGCAGTTATCCCCGTTCGAAAGAGGCCCACTCTGCCCAAGCCAAAAGACGACGCCATCGTGCTCGAAGGCACGATCCTCGAATCTCTCCCCAATGCAATGTTCCGGGTCGAGCTCGAGAACAGCCACAAGGTGCTGGCGCACATCTCGGGAAAAATGCGGATGCACTACATCCGAATCCTCCCTGGCGACAAGGTGCAAGTGGAACTCACCCCGTACGACCTCACCCGTGGTCGCATCACGTATCGATACAAATAACCAGAACCAAGCCAAAGGCCACCATGAAGGTTCGTCCGAGCGTCAAGAAAATCTGTGAGAAGTGCAAGGTCATCCGTCGGCACGGCCGCGTCAGGGTGATCTGCGAGAACCCGCGTCACAAGCAGCGTCAGGGCTGAGGAAGAGTTTCGACATGGCACGTATTTCCGGCGTCGACATCCCCCGCGAGAAGCGGCTCGAGATCTCGCTCACCTACATCTTCGGCATCGGCAAGCCCACCGCTCAGCGGATCTGCGGCGACACCGACCTCGACCCCAACCAGCGTGTCCGCGACCTGACCGAGGACGAGGTCAACAAGATCCGTGTGTGGGTCGATGCCAACCTCACCGTCGAGGGCGACCTGCGCCGCGACGTGGCCCAAGACATCAAGCGCAAGATCGAGATCGGCTGCTACCAGGGCGTCCGTCACCGTAAGGGCCTGCCGGTGCGTGGTCAGCGAACCCACACCAACGCCCGCACCCGCAAGGGCCCGAAGAAGACCGTCGCCAACAAGAAGAAGGCAGTGAGGAAGTAATGGCCAAGCCGAAGCCAGGTGGGCGTCGCCCCCGCAAGCGCGAGCGCAAGAACGTCACCGTTGGTGTCGTTCACATCAAGAGCTCGTTCAACAACACGATCGTGTCGATCACCGATACCGAGGGCAACGTGATCTCGTGGGCCTCCTCGGGTGGTGTCGGCTTCAAGGGTTCGCGCAAGAGCACCCCGTTCGCCGCCCAGATG
>JANMNE010000140.1:0-2194 GCA_031373785.1 Ilumatobacteraceae bacterium | reverse complement strand
CGCGCTTCGTCGTCTGACTCAATGGCCACGGGTGCAGACCCTACGGCGTTCGCTACCTCGGTCGTTGAACTGCGGTAAGTCGCACGCATAGCGGCAGTTATGGCGCGACGCTGCCTGCACCGGGGGACGCCTTCGAGCGTGCCTCGTTGAGCAACTCGGCGAGTTGAGTGGCGGACATGCCGAACGTGTCAGGCAACGACGACGAGTGTCCAGAGAGGCGGCGACCCATCTTCGATCCTCGACGCCCCTCATCATCCGGGTGATCGAACACGACCAAAGATTGACGAGCGAACGGGTTCCGCCACACCTCGAACGCTCCGCACCGGGCAAGATCACGCGACCAATGTCGTCCCATATGGCTGACCTTGATCGTGCTTGCGGAGATAGCGAGACGGCTGGGCACCATCAGCTGAACGATGGCCACGAGCATGCCGACACCGAAGAACGCAACCGCGATCCATCCGACCACGCCACGCTCGCCGGAGAGCGCGTTTCGCAACCCAAGCACAACGAAGGCGGTGCACCCCGCGAGCACTCCGGCCCACTTCTTACGGGACGCAACGAGGATTCGCACCTCCGATGTCGTCTCCTTCGGATCGGTTCGGCTCACTTGTTCAGCATGCCCGCTCACGCCGCTGACTGTCCACCATTCCGATCGGCAGATCGGCGCTACCTACGCAACCGTGACCGCACGCGTGCCAGTGTCTGCGTCGCGTCGTCGCGGAGTGACCGAACACCCTCCTTCGCGACAGTCATGACAGTGACCCTCAGTACGCGTGCGATAAGGACGGTGGCGATAACCATGTCCAGCGCTATGACGGCCAGGACAAGGCCAAAGGTGCCCCACCACTCGGTAGGCGCGACCTTTTCGAGAGGGCGCGCCGCGAGGCCAATAGCGACGACCACCAGAATCGCGCCGAGCTGAATTCGCCGTATTGCGCGTTCCTGTTCTGGCGTCAGGTCGTCGAGAAGCAGTAATCGCCGTTCCTTGCTCAAGGGCGCACAGATTGCCCGCTCCGGCACGCCGGCGCAAGAGGGATCACGCGCACAGAACAACTGGCGCCGAGCGGCAGCTCTGCGCTCACTCGACCATCGTCACCGGCGTCAGTTTCAAACCGCAGATCTCGTTCACAGCCGACACCAGGAGATCGTTCGAGTAGCCAGCACCAGTAGCGAGTTGGGCTGCCGCATCGTCGATTGCACTCCGCATCCTCGATCGCTCGCTCTCGGTGAGACCGCGAGCTTCCGTGAGCTGCGCGGTCTGGACTGGGTCGCGAAGTGCCATTTCACCCTTCGTTGCTTGTGTCGCAAGGTCGCAGAAGGCGGCCGAGGGTTGCAGCTGAGCGGTCGGCACGACGAGCGAGGTCCCGGACGCTGGTTCGGAGCCAGCATCCGGCTGCGCGTCATTGCTGCACGCCGACGTGGAGACGACAAGGCTGAGCAGAAGCGAAGCAAACCCGGACACCGTTCTCACGCCGGCCACCCGAGCAGATTGCCCGGTCCGGCGCGCCGGTGCAAGTGCGAATCAGAGCGCAGAACCGCGGATACACGGGTGATCGCAGAAGGTGCGCGAGATCGGCAGTTCGGGCGCGGATTCTGCCGCGCTATAGCGAGTACATGCCGAAGCGCCAGAAGACCAAGCTCGCAACGATGACAGCGAGAATCAAGCCGACGAGTTTGAGCTTTGCCTTCCGCCTGTGCAAGTCGCCCAGCTCGGTCACGAGCGCATAGTGCCCGGTCCGGCGCGTGAGCGCAAGCACGATCTCGAGCACAGAACAACTGTGCGCGATATCGGCAGATCTGGCGTTTCGTCATGACCTGTTGTGCGACCACAGCACCCGCGCCAACGCAACCGTCTCAGGGGTCCGCGGATCATTTGGGGCGAGGTCAGGGAGGTCATGAATGACCCACTCGACGATGTCGGCCAGCTTGGGCGTCTTGCCGAGCTTGTAGAGGCCCGTCTCTCGGACCAACTCGACCAGACGCCCCTTGATCATCGGGGTGGACCAGTACTCGGGATTCGGGACGGTGCGGACAAGCACTGAGGCATCGGCGCACACGTGGTCGCCGTCGTGATCCCGGGAGAGCGCGCAGTAGTGGCTCGCGCCGAAAACATGATGAGTAGCCGGCGTAACGAATTGGCAGTTTTTCAGCTGGGAGAACTTCATCCATATGAAATGCCGCTAGAGGTACT
>JANMNE010000237.1:0-10417 GCA_031373785.1 Ilumatobacteraceae bacterium | reverse complement strand
TTTCGTCGACGAACGCTTGGGCGCGCCGCCGAGAGACGCCGAGCATGTCGGCTGCAGTCTGCAAGGACACCATCTCATTCACGCCTATATCATACCAGTTCTGGCATAATTACAACCAGATATTGTTCGCTACTATCCGCGCCGGCCGCCGGTTCTAGAGGCAAGCACGTGGCATTCGTACGACAGATACAGGCTGCCTGAATCAGAATTCGTCCACTGGCGGCTATCTGCTTCTGCTCACTGATGGCCGAATGGACGCTGAGAGTGAGCGGCTACCGCGGCAAGGATCGCGGGCATACCGGCACTTTCGTGATACCCGAACCGAGCATTCGAATGCGCATTCTGGGACAGTCCTTCGGAGCGCCGAACGCCGGATCGGAGTGCGATTCTCGGACATGTGCTCGCGTGTTCTGTGTCGATGCCAATCGTACGCGCCGGAAGAAGCCGCTTCGAGACTCAGGAGCCTTCTTTGACGTGGGTGGTACTACGACGGCGCCGGTCAATACCGCTGTGTCGGGTGTAGCCGCAACCTCCGGAGAACCGAACGGTTTTATCTCGCAGTTCCACACGGGGCTTAAGTTGCTTGGATCTACTGGCGTGTTTCGAACCTCCGTCGCCGAGAAAAACCGCTTCATCCCGCCTTGACCGACACAGCGACAGTCAAACGACTGTCTGTATCCGCGTTGTGCTATGGCCTCGAATTGCAGATTCCTCCCCCTACACCACCCCCGGAACCAACTTCATCGGCTTTTAGGGGCAGCCGTCACTTTCAGACTTACCTCTTCGGAGCTCTCGCTGCTGCTTGACAGTTCCTAACCGGGTCCAACCCCGTAGCCTTCTTGACAATCGTCGTGGGCCGACGTCCGCGCCGTGTTGAACGAAC
Organism: Ilumatobacteraceae bacterium; assembly: GCA_031373785.1. Taxonomy (GTDB): domain Bacteria; phylum Actinomycetota; class Acidimicrobiia; order Acidimicrobiales; family Ilumatobacteraceae; genus JAENVT01. The sequence goes on along the minus strand of JANMNE010000237.1, from coordinate 9,534 downwards.
AGCAAGCGATTGTCCGCAGAGATGTCGGTGGCCCCGTCCAACTGCACTCCTGACAGCAACTCGATCCACTCACGCGGGTGTAGCCGCTCCACGATGGTGCCGTTGTCATGAATGCGATGATTCGGTTTGAATGTCTCTGGGGTCTGACGCCGCAACCGCGAGAGGCCCCGGGTGTTGCGTGGATCAGCGCGCTCCTATGGGGACGCCGCCCCGAGCGCGTCGGTCCTGCCCAGGACATTTCCGAACTATCGCCGTTCGACCTGAGACTGCGCATCATCGATACACGCCCCACCGAAGCCGTCCGAGCCGTCATCCCGGCCGAGGTCGCTGCCACGCTCCACGGGCCGAGGCCGCTCGACACCGCCAGCGAGCGGCTCGTATTCCGGGCAGCCGTGGCCGACGACGGTGTCGTGCTATCCGGTGACGAAGATGGTTCGACGAACTGATCGACTATGTCGCGGCCGAGGCCAACCACGAGCAGAACCATCGCCGCCAGAAACAACTCGGCACGGCGTTCGAGGTTCTCAACGACGCCCTCATGGGGTCAACCTGAACGCGAGAGGCCGTTACCCCAGGCCCATTCGTCCCGATTGCGGCTGAAGTCGTCGTGTATGTCCATCACCTTGAAGCCACGCCGCGATCTCGAAGCGATCTTGTAAGGCCCACGAAGTCGGAGATCAGTTGTGGAGTGTCGTCGCTCACGACTACGAACAGACTGCGGCCAGCTCCGAGGTGCTTACGACACTTGCGGGAAAGATCTGGGCGCGAGTTGACGGCGGCCCCAGTCGTATAAGTGGAGGTTAGAACTTCCCACGCGACGGGCTGCGGCGACGCACCGCCAGTACGAGTGGGACGCCGAGGAGCACCATGGTCAACGCCAGTCGCAACGGCGCGAGGTCCGTTCCGGTCGTTGGCAGCGCCCGGCCGGGCTGCGTCGTCGGCGTCACAGGGCCTTGCCAGGTTGTGGTGGTCGTCGGCGCACTGCTCGTGGGTAAGACGGGCGGCATCGTAGTGGGAGTCCCCGAGGTGGGAGGCGGCTCAGTGGTGGTGGACGACGTCGTCGACGCTGCGGCGGCCAACCGCACCTGGACGCGGGCGTCGCCGGTCAGCCCCGAGGCGTCGCTGACGGTGTAGGTGAACGAGCCGGGGGCGTCGGCTTGGACCTCGATCTGTCCGTCGCGACGCAGTACGGCCGTGCCACCGTCGAAGCCGTACACCGACACGACGCGCAGTGGATCCGCTGCGCTCGGCGAACTCAGGGCGGAAGGTGCTAGGTCGTTGGCGAGCAGTGTCGCTGGATCGATCACGGCGATGGCTCCACGTTCCACCTCGATCTGATCATCGACGGCAGTGGGAGTCGGCGCCGGGACGACCTCGACGGTGATCGTGACGGGGGTGGCGCCGTCGCCGCGCGCCGCCACCTGGAACGAGGCCGTGCCGATGAACCCCGCAGCGGGTGTGATGTCCACTGCGCCATCGATGCCGGTGGTCGTCGGATCGCCCGACGACGGCGATGTGGGACGCAGGTCGACTGTGCCGACATCCGGTGATCTCGCGATGCTGAACGGAGATGGGCTGCCATCGGTGGATGGCAGTACGGCCGTGGTCGTCCGGCCGGTGCGCACGGTGATCGTCGCGGGGAGCGGCGCCGGCACGGGTCCTGGCGCCTGGGCGTCGGCTCCGTCGGCAGGCGCTCCGTCGGGCGACGGTACGTTGACCTCGCCGGCTGGCGGACTTTCCGGATCCGGTGGAAGGGTGGCCGGGTCACCGATGACGACGGGCGGGTTCGAATCAATCCCCTGAGAGACACCGGAGTGCCAGTCGGCCATCGCGATGCCGATGGTGGGGCCCGACGGTACGGTCGGCGGAGACACCGTCTCGTCGGAGATCGAATCGACCGGAACACCGTTTCCGCCCGGTGCGTAACAGGTCACGGGATCCGTGGTTTGGTAGCTCGCCAGTACGGAGACGCTGCACAGGTGGCCGACCTGTTCCGTGACCGTGACGGTGTAGAAGCCGACTCGGAAGTCGAAGCGCTGCTCGGAGTACCGGCGCGGCTGCATCGAACTGGTGGATGTGAACCACACGCTGTTCCCGTCCGGCCGGAAGCCGGCAGAACCGAACAGGCCCTTGTACTGCTGGATCATCGGGATGGCGTCGGTACCCCACACCTTCGTCGGCAAATCACGGAACACGATGTCCTGACCGACGAACAATGGCGTGGACACCGGCTTGGCCACCTTGAGGTAACCGAAGCCGAAGAGCTCCTGGATGTTGACGAACCTGTCATCGTTCGTCGGAGCGAAGTTCAACCATGTGCTGTACGCGTTGCCTTGCAGCGCACCGTTGTTCGACGCGTACGCGTACTTCGACAGCCTCGTCGCGACATCAATCACGTACACGTCGGTCACGCTGCCGTTTCTGTCGTTGAACTCGGTGGCCATGAGGATCTCGCCACCGTCGGGCGACCAACGGGGGCAGCCGATGGCTGTCGCCGGGTTGTAGTAGTTCAGCGAGCCCCAGCCGAACGGTGTGACCGCACCGGTCACGGTGTCGATGACGACGAGGTCCAGTTGAGTGACCGTGTTCGGGTCGAAACCGGCGGTGCTGTAGGCCAGCAGTTGGCGCCCGTCAGGATTCCAATCTGCGCACACGAACTGCTGGCCCGGTGATGTCGTGGCGTCGGTGATGCGGCGGAGGTTGGTGCCGCCGCGGTCAACCACGAACAGATCACGCCGTCCACCCACCTCGCCGTCGAACGCGATCGCCACACCGTCTGCGCGCCAATCCGGGTGCAGCGGCACCATGCCGCCCTGTCCGTTCATGGGTGGAACCATCGGGACGACTTCCTGGAGGTCGGTACCATCAGGGTTCATCGTCCAGATTCCCTGACCCGGCTGCGCCGGCATCGTTGCGCCCGGTACCGTCAGGTCGATGAGATCGGTGCGCACCGCGACGATCCGCTCGGGCAGCAGCTGCACCGGTACGCCGATGTCGATCACGCCCGAGTCGGCCTGACCCGAGCGGGCGCCATCGACCACGACGACCCGCACGACTGCTGGTCCATTGACCAGGTCAGAGGATGCATCGACAACCGTCTCGTTTCCGGTGACCCCGGTGGCAAGTGGCTTCCACGTTTGTCCGCTGTCCTGTGAGATCAACACGGTCGCCGTCGCGCCCGCACCGGGCGGCGACGCCGTCGTCCATTTGACCGTGACCGGGTCGCCCCGGCGGACGCTCGTGCCGGCTGCCGGTGACGCCACCGTTACGTCGGGGACAGCCCCCACGGGCCGCTGCTCGACGACCGTTCCGTCCAGGCGGAGCCGCACGCTCGTTGCAGCCGGGAGCAACGTGATCCGAGTCTGGTACGCGGATCCGATCGGCAACGTTTGCGGCGCGTCGGGCGAGTACTGCCCTCCGACCGGCTGCAACGCCGCGTTGTCGGTGGCGACAACGGTGCCGCCGGCGTCCACCTGCTCGACGACCATGCCCTGAAGTCCGTCGTGGGCCGGTCTCGGGCTGCCGGTGTTGCCAGGTGTCCACTCGCCTGGCACGTTTGTGCCACCGCTGGTCACCGCACCGTTGATCTCGAGGACGGGTGACAACGGCGCCGGCGGAGCCGGGACCCCGCCTGGCGGACCGAAGCGGACGACAAGGTCGTCCCACGTCGTGGCTGCGGTCCACGCCTTGTCCGGCGTGCGCTCAGCCATCCAGTCCGTGGCCTCAATGTGTCGGCGCTGGTCGACACGGGCCCCGCTCACCCGCAGGTCGCCGACGGCGTGATCGATGCCGAACGTGTGCGCCACCTCGTGCGCCAGCGTCATCGACGGGGACGTCTGCTCGATGAGCACCGCCCGCAGCCCCGACGCGGCGACGCCGACAGCGCCGCCGGCCGCGCCGGCAAGCCACCCGCCGGGCACCACACCGACCATGATGTCCACCTGTGAGTGGCGCGCCAGCCAATCGAGCACCGTCAAGTAGCGCAGGATCGACGGTTCGTCCGCCTGCAGCGGATACAACTCTCCGCACGACAGAACCGGCAGCACCCCGGCGCCGGCAAGCGGCATCGCCGCCTTCGCGAACGCAATCTGCCGGAGCGAGATCGCGGCGAGATCGGCGCACGCCACACGACCCGCGTTCGTCGTGGGCGACATGAACTCCATGGTCAGCGGACGGGTCTCGATCGCCTGCTTGGCAGTCGCATCATTGGTGCTGAGCGAGTTGTCGACGTCGTCGGCCGGGCTGGCACCCGGCGGGTCAGTGACCGTGACCGTGGCCTTCACCTTCTCGCCGGGTAGCAACTGGAATGCACCCGACGTCGGTAGGAGGACCTTGTTGACACCGGGCACCAGATGGACCGGCGTCACCGCAGCGAGCACGGGCCGACCTGGCGGTGCGTTCGGGTCCGCTGGGTCGGCAGGGACGGTCACGACGTCGACCGACACCGCGAGGTCCATCGGTTGATCGATCGACGCGTCGATCGTCGCCGACACCAGCATGTCCCTGTTGGCGACTAGCAACGCTCCACCGGTTGGCGCCTGCACAACCGACACCGCACGCATCGCAGCGTTCGGACGCACGGCGATCTGCGCACCGAACTCCTCGGTCAATGTGAGACCGCTGACCGGCAGTTGCGTCCACACGCCGACCGCAGCCGTTCGATCGATGGCGGGCGGCCCGAACGAGTACAGCCCGCCGTCACCCGACACGATGTGGTCGACGAGCCGTGAACCGAGGACACCTGGCACCCCGCCCGTGTCACGCAGGCCCGTCGCGACGATGGACGAGCGAGTCGAAGTCGTCACCACCAGGTCCCCGAGCAGGTCGGAGCCGACCGCAGTCCCGCCGGTGACCGGTGCTGGCAGCAGCAGGGATCGGCGCAGCGACCCGTACAACGCCCGCGCATACGCGGCCTGGCCCGCGCCGTTTGGATGGAACGCCCCGTCGATGTTGCCCTGGTTCAGCTGTGACTCGGCGATTCCCACGACCCACGGGTCCGTCGAGCAGTAACCGTGTCCGGCGAACGCGGCAGCGACGCCACCGACGTAGATCCAGCCGTGGGCGGCACTTGCGGCCGAGACCGCAGTGTTGAGTGCACCCATCACGCCGGTGCTGGCCCAGCGCGCCTCGTCGTCGTCGAGAAGATCGAAGGCGCCACCGAGCACGGCACAGCGCAGCTCCACCACGCCGAGCTCATCGGTCGTCGGGTCGAAGTACTCGCTGATGTGCACCGCCGAAGGAGCGACGCCAAGGGCGGAGATAGCCGACGCGAGCCGGGCGTACCGCGACGGAAGTGCGGCGGCGCGGGCCTCGAACTGCGTCCGCACGCTGGTGCGTTCGCAGTGGGACGTCTTGATGCAGGCCAGCACCACATCGGAGAAACGCGTGTCGTTGGCACCGACCGACAGCATCAGTGCGTCCACCGGACGGGTGCCGAGCAGCGCTGTGAGCTGGTTGATTTGCGACGGGCGCAGTGAGCCGGCAGACGGTTCCTGCCCGATGTAGGAGTCCAGCACACCGCCCGTGGTCGGATCGTCGATGCCCGGCACCTCAGGCGTATCGACGATGGCAGCGCCCGAGCACGCGAGCTGCACGAACGTCACGGACGTGTGTGGATCGGCATCCTCCAGCCGCTTGGCCGCAACCGCCGGCCCGGCATCGACCGAGCGGTGACAGGGTCCGTCCTGCCATCGTGCCGGAAACCCCGGACCAACCGATTCGTGCGGGTTACCCTCGCCGGATGCGACCGAGTCGCCGAGTGACGCGACGACGAGATCCCTCGGCTCAACGACTTGGACGGTCGACGATCGTTCGCCAGCCGAGTCGACAACGTCCAGGCGGAACGTCGTCGACTCGCCGGACTGGAACGACAACGTCTCCGTGCAGGCTCCGAGCGGCAGCACGATGGACGAGCCGTCCGGCTGAACCTCTGTCCATTTGTAGCTCGCGATCGTGCGTCCCGGCGGCGCGGTCGAAGCGCATCCGTCGAGCGTCACGAGAAGTGTTCGACCGCCATACACCCGCAACTGGTCCGCGCTGGGGATGCCGGTGTCGTTTGCCGGATCGATGAAGCCGTCGCCGTCCTCGTCGACGAGCCGAGCTGGCACCCTCCAGCCGAAGCGAGCGATTGGACGGTCGGTCGGCCTCACTGACAGCCCGATCTGGACGTTCGGCTCCCGCTCACCGGTGGCCGAGACCGGAACGAGTGCGCTGAAGCCGTCGCCACGATCGCTGCTGGTCGCCACGGACGTCACGCCGTCGTCGCTACCGATGGCGACCGCAACCGTCCCGGGGCCGGCCACCAGCGAAGCGGAGTAGCCGGCCTCGCCGATGACGTGGACCGTGGTGAACGCTCCCGCCGGTGTTGCGGTCATGACGTCGATGAAGGCCAGCTTCGGATCCGGTCCGGCCTTCAGCCACCGGCGAGTCAACACGTGCATCCGGCCCTCGGCGACACCGACACCCAGGGGCAGCACCTCTTCGTCGCCGAACGGGTCGCCCAACGGGCTGGCGGCGCCCGCTACGACATCGCCGACCGCGACGAGCGCCAGCGGTGCCCGAGTCAGGCGGTCCACGATGCCCCTGTAGGCAACGACCGCCAAACCGCCCGCCGCTGCAAGCTCCGGACCACCCTCGGCCGCCATCGAGCGCGTGGCGAACATCGTCGCGCCACCGTCACGCGTCCCCCGAAGCTCGACGTTGCCGGAACGCTCCCACGCCACCCAGGTGCGGTCTCCGTCCTGTGCGACCCGGATCTCGAACGCCTGACGGTCGAGGCGCCGCGGGCGGGCCCACGAGCCGCCACCATCGGTCGACGTCACAAGAAACGGCGCCTCGCCGCAGACCCCCGGCGTCGTCGGATCACACCAGCCGCCGATGAATCCAACCGCGACGCGGGCGCCCGACACGCTGATCCATGGTCTCGTCCCTCCGCCATTGGTGCCCTTGAAAAGACCTCTCGTTGCCCAGGTCAGGCCGCCATCGTCGCTGCGACGAACGCCGATGAACTGGCCGAGCGGGAGCTGTACCCGCTGCACCGCCAGGAAGACGCCGTTGCCGTCTGCGACGACGCGTCCGAACGCTGCGGGGCCGAACGACGTTGCGCCGCTCATCGGTTCGAACACGGCGGCGTTCGGGGCGGCCTCGACCACCGGCAACCCGTCACTTGCGTACCAGACGAGCGCGGTGCTCACCATCACTGTCACCAACAGGGCCGCGAGCGAGGCGCGCACTCCCCGAAGGCCCGACGACAGCCCTGACATTTCGTTGGCTTGCAACGATGGACTTTCGCTGCCGATCACAATCCGCCTCCTGAAGACCCGTCGTGTACCGAGGTCGAGATCGATCGTGGACCGTCAGGGCGCGGCCGACAACGGCCATTGGTCCTCGCCTTGTCAGGGCATTGTCGCGCCCAGTCGCTCCACGCGCGACACCGATCCATCTGTCTGGATCCTCGAATGTCTTCGCTCCGTGCTCGACGGCGATCGTGATGAACCGCGCGAGTGCTTCGGTCGCCGACGCCCGAGTTCGTGGTTGCCGTTCCTGCCATTGTCCGGCGAGCCAGCGTCGGGACGATTCGTGACGGCCCTAAGGGCAGTTTGGGTACGCGCACAGTGTGGAGGTCCGGGCTGTGACGCAAAGCCAAACGAGTGGCACTGGCACGGGCGGGTCCGCGCCTATCGCCGTCTACTCACCGATACATCGCCTCATTCGCGCTGTGAACCGCCCAAGGTCTGATGGAGACTTTGATGCCTGTCGGTGTCCAGTGGTGCAGCCGGGTGGGGGCTGAGGTGTGGTCCGCGTCCCTTCAATCGGCTGTTCACAAGATCGACGACGAACCGCAAATGCGCCAGTTCGTTGCGCGAACAGACACCTTGCTCGCCCTTAACTTAATCCGCGCTGGCACGACGACGTCATCGCGCGCCTCGCGACACCAGACGCGCGGAGCTCGCGACGTTGCCGATCACGTGGTCACCACCGACAACTATGTCGTTCCCTACACGGCCATCTGGTTTGTTGCGGTCTTCGCCTTCAAGCTGGGCGTAACCAGTGGGCTGACGACGAACCAGGACGTACGGCCCTACCTAGTCAGACCCGCCCCGCCGTACGCTTCGCAGGCGAGCTCCGTAGGGCTGACGGTCGACCCGTCCCCCGTCCCGATTGGCCGTACGGCAGCACGCAAGCGTTGGCTCCGAGTCGCCTGCAGCTCAGCGGACGTCGGTTCCGCCGCGTTGGCCTTGCTGCCGCGTGATCGGCTCAACTCGCACATACGGCGCGGCGCTCATGACAATCGAGCAGAACGTCGCACTCACCGGCTGGCAGACAGTGCCGAATGGCCCGTGCGGTGCTCATATCTGAGGCGCATAGTCGATGCTGGCGGCCTTTAACGTTTTCACTGGCGCGTTGGACGGGTTTGTGTGTGTCGTTATTCATTCTGGGCGGAAGGGGAACGGTCATGTTCGGACACTTGGGGGTCGAGTCGTTGTGGCGTAGTCGTTACGCGGCGTTTGGTGCCGCGGTCGCGGTGACTGTCGTTGCTGGTGGTTTGGTGGTGACGATGGCTGATTCGGGTCCGGCTCCGAGCAGTTTCGTGCCGATCACTCCGTGTCGGATCATGGATACCCGCGCTGACAACACGGTCGGGCCACGCAACACACCGTTGGTGGGTGGGGTGGCGTACACGATCCAGGTTCAAGGCGTCAACGGCAATTGCGATATCCCTGTCACGGCGACGGGGGTGAACATCAATGCCACTTCGGTCAATACGACGGCGAACGGGTTTTTGACGGTGTGGCCAGCTGATGTTGGGCGGCCGTTGTCGTCGTCGTTGAACTGGGTGCCCGGTCAGGCACCGACTCCCAACTCGGTCAACGCCGCGCTCAGCGCGAGCGGTGAGGTCAGCTTCTATGCCAACGCCGGAACGGTCGATCTAATCGCCGACATCACCGGTTACTTCATCCCCTCGAGCGCAGGACCCGCAGCACCGGCCGGTGCGACTGGACCCGCAGGACCGACCGGACTGACCGGTGCGACCGGACCCGCCGGTACCAACGGGGCGACCGGGGCCGTCGGCACCAAGGGTGATACTGGTGCTGCGGGCGCACAATTCGGGCGTCAACTCGTCGACGCCACCACGGTCGACTCGAACGGAACTGTCGGTGAATATGCGTCGATCACCATCGGTGCCGACGCCAACCCGATCATCTCCTACTACGACGCCACGAACAGCGTTTTGAAGGTCGTCAAGTGCAACGACCCGGCCTGCACCGGAGCCAACGAGACAATCACCACCGTCGACTCGACCGGAATTGTCGGTTTCTACACGTCGATCACCATCGGTGCCGACACCAACCCGATCATCTCCTACCTCGACGCCACGAACCTCGATTTGAAGGTCGTCAAGTGCAACGACCCGGCCTGCACCGGAGCCAACGAGACAATCACCACCGTCGACTCGACCGGATTTGTCGGTTCGTACACGTCGATCACCATCGGTGCCGACGCCAACCCGATCATCTCCTACTACGACGTCAC
>JANMNE010000129.1:0-5905 GCA_031373785.1 Ilumatobacteraceae bacterium | reverse complement strand
GTCGAGGTCGGCGTGCAGGATCGTTGCACCGGACATTGCTGGGGCAGCTTAGTCGAACATTTGTACGACGTGGCACCTGCGCGTCAGACTGCAGCGGTGAGCCGCACGGATCTCGATGTTCATGAGCTACGTCCGGGGGAGCAGGCTGCGGTTCGTTCTCTGATCCTGGCGGGCTTGAGCGAACACTGGGGAACGGTGGATCCGGCGCTGAACCGCGATCTGGACCACCAGGCCTCTGCGTACGCCGCTGGAACGGTGCTCGTCGCGTGCGACGGGCCTGCTGTGGTCGGCACCGGCACCATCGTTCGTCGTGACGCGCTTTCGGCCGAGGTCGTGCGCATGTCTGTCGCGGTGGCGTACCGCCGGACCGGATTGGGAAGGAGGTTGGTAGAGGCTCTGATCGAGATCGCACGGGGTTGGGGAATGAAGCGGATCGTTCTCGAGACGACCGCCGAATGGACAGAGGTCGTCGAGTTCTACGTTCGCTGCGGTTTCACTTTCACACACTTCGAGGCGGGCGCGTTCGGCCGCGATGCCTGGTTCGAGATGAACCTGGATGTAGCTGGGCCCGCTACACGCTGAGCTCAGGGACGAACCCGATGGCGTCTATCTCCAGCGCGCAATCCATCGGCGTGCGACCGGCTTGCATCCGCGTCCTCGTCGGCAACGTCTCGGCACTGGCGAAGTAGCCACGGTAGATGCGATCGAAGGCCTCTTGATCGGACTGGTCCTTGAGCCACACCACGACCTTCAGCAGGCAATCCATGTTCGAGCCGGCCGCCTCCACCAACGACTTCAGGTGGTCCATCACGCGTCGGGCCTGCACGTCGAACGGAGTCGTCGGGAACGGAGGGATCGGTTCGCCTGCAGCCCGCGCCGCACGCAGACGAGCGGAATACTCCGCGTCGAACGGCGGCAGTCCCGACACGTACACCATGTCGCCGTAGCGAATACACAGGTTGAACGGCCCGCCCGTCGTCGGCACATCGGCGTTGATCACCTGCTTGTCCATCAGAGTCCTTGTCGTCGAGGTCGGCCAAGCATCAGAAACCCGTCGAGGCAAGTCACGAAATGTTCGGTTGCATCGGAGATTTCGTGACGTGCTCGGCGGTCGACAGCTCGACGGCGCGGGTGAACACGGCGTCGAGCATCGGCTCGGTGAGTCGCTTGGTGAACGTGTTCTGTTGGCTGGGGTGGAACGAACACAGCAGATGCATGCCGTTCGCGGCGGTCGCCTCGACGCCGTGGCCGAACTTCGGCCGGGGCCGCACCCCGAACTCGGCGCACACGGCCTCGTAGGCGAACGCGCCGAGGCAGACCACGACCGTGACGCCACCGAGGAGCGCGAGTTCGCGCTGCAGGAACGGGCGGCAGTTGGCGCGTTCGTCGGGCAACGGCTTGTTGTCAGGCGGCGCACACTTCACCACGGCATCCACCCATGCCCCGGCCAACTCGAGCCCGTCGTCGATCGAGACGGACGCCGGTTGGTTGGCCAGACCGGCTCGGTACATGGCCCGGTAGAGCCAGTCGCCCGAGCGGTCACCCGTGAACACCCGACCGGTGCGATTGGCGCCATGGGCGGCGGGGGCCAACCCGACGACCAGCACGTTGGCGTGCGGATCACCGAAACCGGGCACGCCGCGACCCCAGTACTCCTGGTCGCGGAACGCGGCTCGCTTGTCGACGGCGACCTGCTCACGCCATGCGACGAGCCGCGGACAGAGCCGGCACGAACCGACGTCGACGGCCAAGCGAGGGAGCGAATCCACGGATCGCACACTAAGTTGCAAGATCGAGATGGCGAGACCACAGCACGCACCCCCATCGTCGACGTTGATCTTGTTGGTACGTCACGGATTGACTCCGACCACCGGCAAGATCTTGCCGGGCCGCGCCACCGGGCTACACCTCGCCGAGGATGGGCAGGCCCAGGCGCAGGCAGCCGCCGACCGCATCGCTGCACTGACCCGGGTCGATGCCGTCTACGCATCACCGCTCGAGCGGGCGCGCGAGACGGCAGCGCCCATCGCCAAGGCCCGCAACCTGAAGGTGCACGTCGACAAGGGGCTGCTCGAATGCGACTTCGGCGAGTGGACCGGCGCCGAACTGAAGAAGCTGATGAAGTTGCCGGAGTGGAACACGGTGCAGCGTGCGCCATCGACGTTCCGCTTTCCCGGCGGCGAGAGCTTCACCGAGATGCAGGGTCGCATCGTCAACGCCATCGACCGGCTGCGCGCCGCTCACGAAGGTGGCGTGGTCGTCTGCGTCTCGCACGCCGACCCGATCAAGGCCGCCGTCGCCCACGCCATGGGCACGCACATCGATCTGTTCCAGCGCATCGTCATCAGCCCCTGTTCCGTCACCGCGATCGCCTACTCCATCGGCGGGCCGGTGGTACTGACCGTCAACTCGACCGGTGGGTCGTTGGCCGAACTGCGGCCGTCGTGAGGCGATGATGGGCGTCTTCTACGAGTTCGATGAGGTCGATGCGTTCACCGTCGGCGCGATCGGCCAGCCCGGTCAGCGCACCTTCTTGCTCCAGGCTCGCCGCGGCGCGACCCGGGTCACCGTCAAGTGCGAGAAGCAACAGGCCGCGGCGATCGCCGACTACCTCCGCAAGGTGATGAGCGACCTCCCGTCGCCGGCCGATCAGCCGCTGCCTGCGGCGATGGAACTGGCCGAGCCGGTCGACCCGGCGTTCGTGCTCGGACCGATCGGCCTCGGTTACGACCGCGACAACGATCGCGTCCTGGTGCAACTCGAAGAGGTCGTTCCCGTCGACGAAGAAGGCGAGCCCGACCCTGACGCGGTCGAGGACCGTGGTCATCTCCGGGTCTTCCTCACCCGCGGCCAGGCCGCGGCCCTGTGCAGTCACACCGAGTCGATCGTTGCCGCCGGACGGCCACCGTGCCAATGGTGCGGCAATCCGCTCGATCCAGATGGCCACATATGCCCGCGGATGAACTGACCGATCGCGCTCGACAACTGCACGTGTTGACGTGCGGTGAGATCGATATCGAGGGACGCATGCCGTGGAGCAGCAATGCCACGTTCCTCGTCAACATCCACTGTGGAGACGAACAGGCGCAGGGCATCTACAAGCCCTTGCGCGGCGAGCGTCCGCTGTGGGATTTCGAGCCTGGCCTGCATCGTCGCGAGGTCGCCGCCTACCACCTCAGCGAGGCATTGCAACTTGATCTCGTGCCGCCCACGGTGGTGCGCGACGGGCCGTACGGTGAAGGCTCGGTGCAGTGGTTCGTCGATGTCGACCACCGTCAGCACTACTTCACGATCCACGAGGAGCGGCCGGACCTGCACAACACGCTGCGCGAGGTGGCGCTGTTCGATCTCGTCGCCAACAACACCGATCGCAAGAGCGGCCACGTGTTGATCGACGGTGACGATCACGTGTGGGGAATCGATCATGGGCTGTGCTTCTCGGCCGATTTCAAGCTCCGCACCGTGGTGTGGGAGTTCGGCGGCGAGCCGATCGACCCGGCGTTGATCGAGGCCATCACACCGATTGCCACGCAAGTCCCGCTGGAGATCGCCACCCTGCTCGACGACGACGAGGTTGGCGCGTTGCAGCAGCGCGCCCAGTGGGTGGCGGCCAACCCGGTGTTCCCGGTCGATCAGTCCGGTCGCCGGTATCCGTGGCCGATCGTCTGAGCGAGACCGACGCTCTCATCCATCGCGCCGATCTCGACGGCCTGGTTCGGCTCGTCGACACGCTCTGCACGACCGCCGACTGGCCTGCGCTCCTCGACGTGCGCAACCGATGTCGCGCCGCAGTGTCGACCGGCCGGCAACTGTGGCCGGTTGCGACGCTCGCCGAATATCGACTCGCCCTGTGGTCGCCGGCGGCATGGGCAACCCAGGTGCTCGATGAGGAGAGCGGACGATTCACCGTCGGCCCACTGACCGAGGTAGTAGCGCAGCGACACGAGTTCGACGACCTGCGTGCCTCGTTGCCCCCTGGCCCACGGGTCGGGTTCATCGCCCACGAATGTGCGCTTCGGGGCCAGCGAATCCCGACCGACGTCGCCAATCCGCTGGAGATCCCCTTCGCGGTGCAGGCCTGGGAGCCGGCGTACAGCCTCGCTGTCTACAGCGACGACGGGATCGCTGCCGACGCCCCACCAGTGCCCGCCTCGGCCGACTTCGTAGCGACGCCCGAGGGTGAGCGCGCCGCGATCATCGACGACCCGGAGGTCACCCTTGCGGTGCGACAGCTGATCGAGCCGTGGATCACGTCGTCGAACGGGCGGGCGGAGATCGTCGCCGTCGAGGGAACAGCCGGGGCGGCGGTCGCCGCATTCGGCGTCACAGCGGGTCGTCTCGCGCCGATCGCCGCGCCCGTGGCGATGCAGTGGCTGGCCTGGGCGGGCGCCGGCGGCGGCGCCCACGGTCGGCGCCGCGGCGCGGCCATCGGCCGCTTCGGGGCGTGGTGGACCGTCGCTGCGTTGGCCGACCTGATCGACGCATGGCCGGTCGAGCCCGACGAGGTCGGCGAGGCTCTGGCCGGGTTCGACTGGTACTGGTGGGACGCCGGAGAACCCCGGCTCGGGTGGGAGCTGCAGTTGGCCGTCGCCGACCGCGCCGAGGGCTACGCCTGGGCGATCAGCGCCCACGACGCGTGAGCCGGTACGCCTTCGGCGTGCCGTCTCACCCCGGGGGTATCAACGGGCTTGGAGGGCTTCGATCAGCTTCGGCAGCACCTTGTGCACGTCGCCGACGATGCCGAGATCGGCGATCCCGAAGATCGGCGCTTCTTTGTCCTTGTTGATCGCGATGATGTTCTTGGCGCCCTTCATGCCGACCATGTGCTGCGTGGCGCCGGAGATGCCGCACGCCAGGTACACACCGGGCTTGACGACCTTGCCGGTCTGGCCGACCTGGTAGCTGTAGGGAACCCAGCCGGCATCGACGATCGCCCGTGATGCCCCGGGCGCGCCCTTCAGCAGCTTGGCGAGTTGCTCGATCATCTCGTACTTCGACGCCTCGCCCAGCCCGCGTCCACCCGACACGACGATGTTGGCTTCGTCGAGCTTGGGCCCACTCGACTCCTCGACGTGGACGGCAACGACCGTGGCGGCGCCAACGGCACCGAGGTCGGGGACCGCTACTGCGACGACCTCCGCCGCCCCTCCACCGGAGCTTTCCGCTGCGAAGCTCTTCGGACGGAACGCCGCGAGGTGCGGACCGGCGGCGGTGAACGTGGTCGTGACCAGCACGTTGCCACCGAACGCCGGGGTCGTGACCGACACGGCATCACCGTCGACCGAGATGTCGATGTTGTTGGTCAGCACGGTGCGATCCAGCTTGACCGACAAACGCGCCATCACATCACGGCCCTCGTAGGTCTGCGGGAACATGATCAGCTCCGGCGAGTCGCCACCGTCGATCACGCCCTTCATCGCCGCCGCGACGGCGACACCGGGCAGCTTGCCGCCGAGATCACCGGTGGCATAGACCTTGGTCGCGCCGTGCTCGCCGAGCGAGGCAGCCAGACCGGAGGCATCGCCACCGACAAAGGCTGCGACCGACCCGAGGGCGCGAGCCTTGGTGAGCAGTTCGAGGGTCGCCGTGGTGGGCACCCCGTTGGATTCCTGTGCGAATACCCAGATGTTCATGGTGCTCCTCAGATGACTTTCAGGTTCTCGAGGAACGCCACGATCTTGGCGTATCCCTCTCCGTCGTCTTCGATGATCTCGCCGGCCGCACGGGCCTCGGCCTTGGTGACGCTGGCGATCGTCTGGCCGGCGCCGTCCCAACCGACCGGCGTGACGCCGAGGTCGGAGGCCGTCACGGTCTCGACGGGCTTCGACTTGGCAGCCATGATCCCCTTGAAGCTCGGGTACCGGGGTTCGACCACACCAGCGGTCACGCTGATCACGGCCGGCAG
>JANMNE010000119.1:0-6697 GCA_031373785.1 Ilumatobacteraceae bacterium | reverse complement strand
TGCCGGTTTGTGTGACGTGCATCCGGCCGGGTGCATCACGATGAACCGCGAGGGCAAGGCGCTGGCGCCGTTCGGAGAACTGGCCGCCGCCGGCGTGCACCTGTTCACCGACGATGGCAACGGCGTGCAGGATCCGCAAGTCATGCGCCACGCTCTCGAATATGCACGGGCCCTCGACATCACGTTGGCGCAGCACTGCGAGGTGGCCTCGTTGACCAAGGGCGCCGTGATGCACGAGGGCTCGTGTTGCAGCCACCTCGGCCTGCCCGGTTGGCCGGCGATCGCCGAGGAGTTGATGGTGCACCGCGACATCGAGTTGTCGCGACTCACCGGGGCACGCATCCACCTGCTGCACCTCTCGACGGCGGGCAGTGTCGAACTGGTTCGCGCCGCCAAGCGCGACGGCCTGCAGATCACGGCCGAGGCCACGCCGCATCACTTCACCCTCACCGACGAGCTCCTCGCCGGGTACGACGCGGTCTACAAGGTCAATCCTCCGCTGCGCACCGCTGCCGACATCGCCGCGATCAAGGCCGGCCTCGCCGACGGCACGATCGATGCCATCGCCACCGACCACGCACCTCACCCGCCCGAGGCCAAGGAGAGCCCGCTCGATCAAGCCCCGCCGGGCATGCTCGGTCTGGAGACGGCGCTGGCGTTGGCCATCAGCGAGCTCGACATGCCATTGGCCGACATCGTCGCCGCGTTGAGCTGGAAGCCGGCCGCGATCGCCGGGTTGGGCGATCGCCACGGCCGGCCGATCGACGTGGGCGAACCCGCCAACGTGGTCGTGTTCGACCCCGCCGCCAAGTGGACCGTGGTGCCCGCCAAGCTGGCCAGCAAGAGCCGCAACACGCCATACGCGGGTCGCACCCTGCACGGCAAGGTGCGCCACACAGTGCTGGCCGGCACTCCCGTCGTCATCGACAGCACCGCCCAGCGCTGAGGAATCCACTGGCCGGATGGTTGCCCGATCGGACCTTGTCGCCCGCTGGCCCGCCGCGCACACTGGGGCCAGTTTGTGCGGGAGCGCCACGGACAGGAGACACACGATGAGCACCGACAACCCAGTGGGATATGTCGCCCAATCCACGAACAACACCTGCTGGGCAGCGTCGACAGCGATGCTCCTGGGTTGGAACGACGACATGCAGGTCGTGCAGGACATGAGGGAGAAGTTCCCCGACAGCGTTTGGGACGACGGGGCCACCGAGCTCGAGCTCGGGCAGGTCGCCCAGGCCTACGGCTTCACGCAGATCTACCCGGTGTGTCAGGGAGCCGAAGGGTGGGACCAGTGGTTGAACGACAACGGGCCGCTGCTGATCCAGGTGCCGGGCAACGCCTATCACAGCATCGTGGTCGCCGGCATCAACGTCAGCGCCGACGAGTCGGTCGAGGCCAGCCAAGTGCACGTGATGGACCCGTGGAACGGCGACCGCTGGCTGCAGTTCGCCGACTTCGAGAACCAGTACGAGATGGCCGGCACCAACTGGGGCAACAACGTCTACCGCCGCTGACGCTTCAGAGGCGGGTGAGGATCTCGGGGCCGTGGTTGGTGACGAGCACGGTGTGCTCGGTGTGGGCGGCGAGCGATCCGTCGGCGGTGACGACGGTCCAGTCGTCGTCGAGCACCATCACGTCGTCGTGACCACTGGCGATCAGCATCGGTTCGATCGCCAGCACGACGCCGGGCTCGAGCCGGGGGCCCTTGCCACGTCGTCCGCGGTTCTCCACATCGGGCTCCTCGTGCATCGCCCGACCGATCCCGTGACCGCAGTAGTCGTGCGGGCTGCCGTACCCTGCGGCAGTCACGACCGATTCGACCGCGGCGCCGACATCGCCGAGATGCCCGCCCGGGTGCATCGCCGCGACGGCAGCGACGAGCGCGCGATCCGCCGCGTCGATCAGGCGTTGCGCGTCGGGCTCGATCGTGCCGACACCCATGGTGAACGCCGCGTCGCCATGCCAACCGTTGACGATTGCCCCGCAGTCGATCGACAAGATGTCACCGTCTTGCAGCGTCCGCTCGTTGGGGATGCCGTGCACGACCTCGTCGTTGACCGAGGCGCAGATCACCGCCGGATAGCCGTGGTAGCCGAGGAAGTTCGAGATCGCGTCGCGAGAGCGCAGCACGTCGCGGGCGATGTGATCGAGGTGCAACGTCGTGACGCCAGGGCGGGCTGCAACGCGGATTGCCTGGTGCATCTCGGCCACCACGCGACCAGCGGCGCGCATGTGCCGAAGCTCATCGGCGCTCCGGCGCGGCAGACGACGCATCGAGGGCTCCGGCCTCAGCGGGACGCGTCGACGGCGGCCGCGAGCAGGCGGAACACGGCCTCGGGTGAACCGACGCCATCGATGACCGCTAACCGACTCTGGCTCTGGTAGAACTCGATCAACGGCGAAGTCTGTTGCTCGTACAGATCGAGACGGTGCTCGATCGCCTCGGGGGTGTCGTCATCGCGGTGCATCACGTCGCCGCCGCACACCTCACAGATCCACGGCAGCTTCTCGACCCCGACGGCGACGTAGTTCGTGCCGCAGTCGCGACAGACACGGCGCGCACTCAGTCTCGCCAGCACGAGCTCGCGCGGCACGTCGAGGTCGAGCACCAGATCGATCGGCCGTTCCGCGGTGATCTCGTCGAGGGCTTGCGCTTGGAACACGGTGCGAGGAAACCCGTCGAGGATGTACCCGCGGCCCTTGGCATCGTGGTGACTGAGTCTTTCGTTGACGATGCCGATCATGATGTCGTCGCCGACCAGCCCGCCGTCGTCCATGACCTTCTTCGCCATCCGACCGAGGTCGGTGCCCTCTCGGACGGCGGCCCGCAACATGTCGCCCGTCGAGATGTGGGGGACGACGAAGTGGCGCGACAAGCGCACGCACTGCGTCCCTTTACCCGCACCTTGCCGGCCGAGCAGAATGAGCCGAGCGCCGGGGATCATGCCGCTGACGACCCGCCTTTCACCAGACGGGGCAGGGTCACTTCAGGAAGCCCTCGTAGTTGCGCAGCATCAATTGGCTGTCGATCTGACGCATGAGCTCGAGTGCGACGCCGACGGCGATCAACACGGTGGTACCGGCGAACGGGAAGTTCTGCACGTCGAACATCCACAGGATGATGTACGGCGTGATCGCGATCACTGCAACGAAGAGCGCACCGGGAAGCGTGATGCGGTTGACCGCCTTCGACAGGTAGCGCTCGGTTTGCGGACCGGGACGAACACCGGGGATGAAACCACCCTGGCGACGGATCTGGTCGGCCTGGCGGATCGGGTCGAAGGCGATCGAGTTGTAGAAGTAGGCGAAGGCGACGATCATGACCGAGAAGAGCACGATGTAGACCATGCCGTGGCTGTTGACCAGGTTGCCGTCGACCCACTTCTGGACCGATGCTCGCCACCCGGTGCCGTTGCTGCCGCCGAGGAAGTTGGTGATCAGCACGGGCAACAGCAGGACCGAGCTGGCGAAGATGATCGGCACGACGCCGCTCTGGTTGACCTTCAACGGGATGTAGGTGTTCTGACCGCCGTACATCCGGCGACCGACGACTCGCTTGGCGAACTGCACCGGGATGCGTCGCTGGGCCAACTCGACGCGCACGACTGCGACGACGATCAGCAAGCTGACGACGACGAGCAGGGCGAAGGCGATCCACTTCTGCTCCTGCAGGATCGCGTAGTAGCCGAACGGCAGGCGGCTGACGACCGAGGCGAAGATGACCATGCTCATGCCGTTGCCGATGCCGCGCTGACTGATGAGCTCGCCGATCCACATCAGCACGGCCGTGCCCGCGACGAGCGTGAGGATGACGAGGTAGCCGCGAGGCCACATGCCGTCGGGCAGCAGCTTCACGTTCTTCGGCAATCGCTGGGCAGCGCCGAAGAAGGCGTTGCCATTGCCGTTGCCAAAGATGAACGTCAATGCGGTTGCCTGCATGGTCGAGATGCCGATTGCGAGGTAGCGGGTGTACTGGGTGATCTTGCGCTGGCCCACAGCGCCCTCTTGCTGCAGCTTCTCGAGCTTGGGGATGACGACGCCGAGGACCTGCATGATGATGCTGGCCGTGATGTACGGCATGATCCCGAGCGCGAAGATGGAGAAGCTGCCGAAGGCTCCGCCGGAGAACAGGTCGAGGAAGCCGAGAGCGCCCTGCGACTCGACACCCTTCTTGAACTGCTTGACGGCGTCGGGATCGATGCCCGGGACTCGGATGGCGACGCCGAGTCGGTACAGGGCGATCATCACCATGACGAACAGAATCTTGTTCCGCAGATCGGTGACCTTGAAGACGTTCTTCAGGTTCGACAGCACAGCGACTCCCTTGTCGGCTCGGCGGGTAGTTGTGAGATCAGCGGTTGGTGAATTGGTTGCCCTTGACCGGCGGGCGACCCTGCTTGAACGGCAGCGGCAACAGCGTGACGCTACCGCCTGCGGCCTTGATGGCAGCCTCAGCAGCCTTCGAAACGCCATGCGCCGTGACGTCGACTTTTGTGGTGATCTCGCCACGGGCGAGGACCTTCACGAAGTCGCCTTTGCGCACGAGGCCCTTGGCAACCAGCACGTCGGGATCGACGGTCGATTCGCCGCAGGCCGCCAGCTGATCGAGGTTGACCGGGCTGTACTCGACCCGGAACGGGTTGTTGAAACCCTTCAACTTCGGGACGCGTTGCTTCAGTGGCATCTGGCCACCTTCGAAGCCTCGGGCGACCTTGCCACGACCACGCGACTGCTGACCCTTGGTACCGCGACCGGCGGTCTTGCCGCCCTTGCCGCCGATGCCGCGACCGACGCGCATCTTGGCCTTGTTGGACCCCGGTGATGGGGCAAGTTCATCGACACGCATGTCAGTTCTCCGTCACGGTGATGAGGTGACCGACCCGGGCGATCATGCCGCGGATCTCCTTGCGATCCGGCAACGTGTTGGTGTCGCCGATCTTGCGCAGGCCGAGGGCACGCATGGTGCCGCGGGTCTTGGGCTTGTTGGCGATGGTCGAGCGGATCTGCTTGACCGTGATCATCTTCTCGCCTGTTGTGTCGCTCTTTGTCTGCGGCATCAGTGTGAATCTCCTGCTGCGATCTGCTTCTTGCGATCGTTGTAGGCGTTGAGCATGCCCTTCGGCACGAACTCCTCGGCGGCCAGACCACGACGGCGGGCAACTTCTTCCGGGCGCTGCAACGACTGCAAACCATTGATCGTTGCACGGGCAACGTTGATGGCATTCGACGAACCGAGCGACTTGCACAGCACATCGTGCACGCCTGCTTCTTCGAGGATGATGCGGGCTGCGCCACCGGCAATGACACCGGTACCGGCTGCTGCCGGCTTCATCATGACCCGACCTGCGCCGGTGACGCCGATGATCGGGTGGGTGATGGTGCTGCCGGCCAGGGGCACGTCGAACAGGTTCTTCTTGGCCTCTTCGGTGCCCTTCTGGATCGCCAGCGGCACCTCTTTGGCCTTGCCGTATCCGAGACCGACGCGGCCATTGCCGTCGCCGACCACGACCAGCGCGGTGAACGAGAAGCGACGGCCACCCTTGACGACCTTGGCGACGCGGTTGATGTGGATGACGCGCGACTCGCGCAGTCCACCGGAGTCGACCGAGTTGTGGCTCGAGGGGTTGTTGGCGTAATTCGTTGGCCCGGCCATCAGAACTCCAAACCTGCTTCGCGTGCGGCAGCGGCAACCGCTGCGACACGGCCGTGGTAGAGGAACCCACCACGGTCGAACACCACTTTGTCGACGCCTGCAGCCTTGGCCCGCTCGGCCAGCAACTGTCCGAGCCGAGTGGCCGCGGCCACTGTTGCGCCGCTGCCCTCTGCACGCATCGCAGCCTCGGCCGTCGAGGCGGATGCCACGGTGCGGCCGGCCTCGTCGTCGATCAACTGCAACGAGAGGTGCTTGTTGGAACGGAACACGGCGAGGCGCGGACGAGCCGCGGTGCCATGGATCTTCTTGCGTACCCGCCGGTGGCGGATGATTCGGCCTTGCCGACGCTTTTCTGCAGTCTTGCTCATCGCTCGCTCACTTCTTACCGGTCTTGCCGGCCTTGCGGAGGACCTTCTCACCGAGGTAGCGCACGCCCTTGCCCTTGTAGGGCTCTGGCTTGCGGATCGAGCGGATGTTGGCGGCGACTTGGCCGACGACTTCCTTGTCGATGCCCCGGATGATCACTCGGGTCTGTACTGGCACTTCGAAGGTGATGCCTTCGGGTGCGTCGACGATCACCGGGTGGCTGAAGCCCAGCGCCATGCGCAGCTTGTTCGGCGCAACAGCCTCGGCGCGGTAGCCGACGCCGATGATCTCGAGTTCTTTGCTGAAGCCGTCGGTGACACCGACGACCATGTTGTTGACCAGCGTGCGGGTGAGGCCGTGCAACGACCGGCTCTCGCGCAGGTCGTCGGGACGCTCGACCACGATCATCTCGCTGTCGCGGCGAACCGTGATGATGCCGGGCAACGTTCGGGTCAGGCTGCCTTTCGGCCCCTTCACCGTGACGGTGTTGCCCTCGTCGCCGACGATGGTGATATCGACGCCGCCGGGAACTGTGATGGGGGATTTACCGATACGAGACATGGGTTCTCCGATTCACCACACGTAGCAGAGGACTTCGCCGCCGACTTTGCGCTTGCGCGCTTCGCGGTCGGTCATCAGCCCCTGGCTGGTGGACAGGACGGCCACACCGAGACC
>JANMNE010000097.1:0-33072 GCA_031373785.1 Ilumatobacteraceae bacterium | reverse complement strand
CCCAGGCCGGAACGATGAGGGACGCCGACGGTGCGGTCCGCACGCAACTCTCCGGCGCCGACAACGCCGCCCAAGCCCGCGCCGCCGCGTTCGAGGCGCGTTCGCAGGAGGCATTGACGTTGATCAACCGCGGCAATGGCGCCGCCAACGAAGCGAATTGGCAACGTGGCAACGATGTGGTGACTCAAACACTGTCGACGAGAAGCCTGGGGACCGCCGACGGCCTAATCGAAGCCGCCAAGGATGCCTACGGCAGGTACAGCGCGACGCACGCCCAGATTCGCATCCTCGACGACGCCGGCAGCTGGGACACGGCGGTCGCCGTCAGTCTCGGTCTCGACCAGACCTCGGGGGGCAACGACGCTGTGAGAGTCTTCAACGCCTTCGATCAGAACATCGGCCAGATCGTCGCCGATGAAGGGTCGAGCGCGTCGCAACGCCTCGGCACCGCAGTCGATCCGCTGAACTCACTTCGCAACATCGTGTTCGCCGCCGGTCTCGTGATCGCCGCGCTCGCCGCGCTCGGCTGCGGGCAGCGGTTGAAGGAGTACCGATGAACCGGCGGCGTTGGATCGGGCGGGCGGTCGTCGTGTCGCTCGTTCTCGCCGGCTGCTCCGGCTCGGTGCGCCTGTCCGGCGCAGTCGAGGGCCAGGCACCACCGTCCACCGATGTCGTCACGCCCTCGCCCCCGGAGTGCACGGCGGACCAGGCAGCGCTGGACGCCACTCGTTCGTATGCGCCGACAGACCCGCTGCCTGCTCCCGGCGGCGCCATGCCCGCTGGCTCGACCATGGAGGCGATCCAACAGCGTGGCAAGTTGATCGTTGGGGTCTCGGGCGACACGCTGCTGTTCGGCGCGCGCAATGCTCTGACCAACCAGATCGAGGGCTTCGACATCGACATGTTGAAGGAGGTCGCCAAGGCCATCTTCGGCGACAAGGACGTCGAGTCGCACATCACCTACAAGGTCATCACCTACGCCGACCGCCTGCCGAATCTCGAGGCCGGGCCCGACAACGGCGGCGTCGACATCGTCGCCCACACGATGACGATCAACTGCAACCGGTGGTTGCGGATCGCCTTCTCGTCGGAGTACTTCGATGCCGGTCAGCGTGTGCTGGTGAAGAAGGACTCGAAGTTCGACAGCATCGGCGATCTCAACGCTGCGTCGGCGACGGTGTGCGCACCCGAAGGCAGCACCAACATCGACCTGCTGCGTGACCCGAACAACAGCGCCGACTACGGCCAGTTGGTCGTGTTGGCCAAGCCCGATGTGACCGATTGCCTGGTTGCCATGCAGCAGGGCCAGGCCGATGGAGCGACCGGCGACGACACCGTGCTGGCCGGGTTGAAGGCGCAGGACCCCAACACCGAGGTCGTCGGCGACAAGTTCACCCGCGAGCCGTACGGTCTCGGGATGGCCAAGGACAAGGTCGACTTCGTACAGTTCGTCAACGGCGTGATCGAAGCGATGCGTACCGACGGGCGCTGGAAGGCGATCTACTCGAAGTGGCTGATCGGCGTGCTCAGCCCCACCGTCATCGAGCCGCCGCAAGCGATGTACGGCAGGGAGGTCGGCTGATGGCCACGACCCCGACCGCCGAGCAGATGGCAGCGCTGCTCGCCCAATGGAACGACTGGCTGGCCGGCAGCACCGACGTCATGCTCTCGCTGGAAGATCGGGTGCGTACCGCCGGCACCGACGCCGATCGGGCCGATCTGGCGGCTGCGTTCGTCGCCCGTAAGGTGGTCGGCGACCGGCTCGACGAGATCGAGGCGCTGGCCAAGCGCGATCGCGACAAAGCGGCCGCCCTGGCCAACCAGGCGCTGGTCGACAACCTCGGCGGCCCCGTGGGCCGCAACCTGGCCGATGCCGCTGCGCTGGTCGACGCGATCGTGCAGCGCGTCGAATCACACGTGTCGACGGTCGAGAACCGATCGTCGACCGAAGTCGCTGCCGCGACGCAGGCCGCGGCCGACCTGTCGGTCGCCGAGCGCCTGGCGATGCAACTCGGCAGCCACATCAACCGTGCCGCGCAACTGCGCGGCGATCTGGCCGCCCGTCGCGATCTCGCCGGCGTCGCGGCTCGCGCATCTGAGTTGCGCAACGAACTGGAACTGGCCGATTCCGAACGGCGACAACTGTTCGCGGAATGGGCGACCCTCGACGACCGGTTGGCCGCTCTCGGCCAGACCGAGGCGGCAGTTCGAGCACTGGCACAACGCTGCCGCGACAAGATCGTGCAGGCGCCGACGCTGGCCGTCCCATCCGTGGCCGCCGTCGGCCCGTTCGCGACCGTCGGCGAGATGCAATCGATGCCCTGGTCGGCGGCGCGCGCCATGATGGCGCCGGCCGTCACCAAGGTGCAGCGTCTGGAGGCGGCGTTGGCGGAGGCCCAGCGCAGGTTCCAACAACCGATCGATGACCGCGACGATCTCCGCGGTCTGCTGCAGTCGTTTCGTGACAAGGCAGCCGCGCACGGTTTGGCCGAGCACCCCGACCTCGACCCGCTGTATCGCCAGGCAGAGTCGCTGCTGTGGGCGGCTCCGTGCGATGTTGCCGCGGCCCGCCCGCTGGTCGATCGCTTTGTCTCCGCGGTGAACACCAAGATCGTGGCCTCGGTCTCGCCGGGAGGTGTCGGCTCGTGAAGTGCGCGCAGCCCGGTTGCACCGGCACCGTTGTCGACGGCTACTGCGACGTCTGCGGGTTGGCGCCGGTCGAGTCCGGTACGAGCGCGCCGGTCAGTAGTGCGCATGGCGATGGGCCGAGTGCAGCCACGTCGCAGTCGGGCACGACGCGGCTCGGTCAGGTGCCGCTGGGTTCGGCGCGATCGAGCGGTACCAGCAGGCCGACGCGGCGGCTGACCGCAACGACGCAGACATCGCGTCTTGGCGCGGGCCTGACGCAGGTCCCGTCTGTGCCCGACACCGATCCTCGGCAGGCGTTGATGAACCCGCCGACGGTGGCCGAGGACAAGCGGTACTGCTCGGTCTGTCAGGCGCCGGTGGGCCGGTCGCGCGACGGTGCACCGGGTCGATCGAAGGGGTTCTGCCCGAAATGCCGCACGCCGTTCGACTTCGACCCGAAGTTGCAACCCGGTGCCCTGATCGGCGGCCAGTACGAGGTCGTCGGTGGACTCGCCCATGGCGGCATGGGGTGGATCTACCTCGCCAACGACCGCAACGTCAACGATCGCTGGGTAGTGCTGAAGGGCCTGCTGAACAGCGGTGACCCCGATGCGGCTCGGGCCGCCGTCGCCGAGAAGCAGTACCTCGCCGAGGTCGAGCACCCGCTGATCGTCGAGATCTACAACTTCGTCACCGCCGCTGACGGCGCTTCGTACATCGTCATGGAATACGTCGGCGGGCGTTCGTTGAACATCTTGTTGAAGGACCGGATGAAGGCGACCGGCAGGTTCTCGCCGATCCCCGTCGACCAGGCGATCGCCTACGTGGTCGAGATCCTTCCCGCGTTCTCGTACCTCCACCTGCTCGGCCTGCTGTACTGCGACTTCAAACCGGCCAACGTCATCCAGGTCGGCGACGGCCTGAAGTTGATCGATCTCGGTGGTGTCCGCCGGATCGACGACGACCAGTCGCCGATCTACGGCACGGTGGGCTTCCAGGCGCCGGAGGTTGCCAAGGAAGGCACCTCCATCGCCAGCGACCTGTACACCGTGGCCCGCACCTTGGCGGTGCTGATCTTCGAGTTCAAGGGCTACCAGAGCGCGTTCGAGACCACGCTGCCGTCGCCGACCGACGTGCCGGTGTTCGCCCAGCACGACTCGCTGTACCGCTGGCTGCTGAAGGGCACGTCCCCCCAACCCGAGGATCGCTTCCAGAGCGCCGACGAGATGCGCGACCAGTTGCTCGGAGTGCTGCGTGAAGTCACCGCGGCGACGTCGGGCGGCGCAGTGACGCGCAGCACGCCGTCGCGTCTGTTCGAAACGCCAGCGGTCGCAGGGGATCGGCTCGATTGGCCCGACCTCCCCACGGTCGCGGTCGACCCGCTCGACCCGATGGCCTCGTGGCTCGCCTCGGTGACTGCCGACAACCCAGCTGACCGGCTGCAGGCTCTGCGCTCTGCGCCCGAGCAGACGGTCGGCGTGGCGATGTCCAGCGGGTATGCGGCGATGGCGGCCGGTCAGTTGCAGCAGGCCGCGACGGTCTCGGACTCGATGTTGGCGAACGACCCGTGGGAGTGGCGCGGCGTCTGGCTGCACGGCTTGGTGGCCCTCGACGCTGCCGACTACCCCGGGGCGATCTCGGCGTTCAACAGCGTGTACGGCCAACTGCCCGGCGAGCTGGCGCCGAAGTTGGCGCTTGCCAGGGCATGCGAGCTCGGCGGCGAATCGGAGGTCGCTGCACAGATGTACGCGCAGTGCGCCAGGACCGATGCCGCATACGTGGCACCCGCGCAGTTCGGCCTGGCCCGGCTCGCCGTAGCGGCCGGTCGCCGCGACGAGGCGCTGGCCGCGTTCGATCGCATCCCGGTCACGAGCCGCGCCTACGGGGACGCTCGTCGGCAACGTGCCTTGCTGCTGGCGTCGATCGAGGGGTCTGCGGATCCGCTCGACGACCTGGCCGCCTCCGCCGCCGAGCTCGAGCAGGCGGCGCTCGACCCCGCGGGACGCACGGCGTTGCGCATCCAGATCCTCACGTCCGCGCTCGGCCACGTGCGTGACCACGGCGCTGCGCCGCAACGTTCGATCGCCGGAGCACGGGCGACGGTTCCGGCGTTGCGTTCAGGGCTCGAGCAGGCATACCGAGAGGCAGCTCGCCTGGCCGATGATCCTGCGGAACGCACGCGCCTGGTCGACCAGGCCAACGCTGTTCGGGTCCGCTCGCTGACATGACGGCTGAAGAACTGACCTGCCCAGCGTGCGCCGCACCCATCGCGGTCGGCGACACGTTCTGCGAGGCGTGCGGTGCCCAGTTGTCCGGTGCCCAGTTGTCCGGTGCACCGCTGTCCGGTGACTCGTCGCCCGATGCCCAGTTGCCTGTTGCCGAGCCGCAAGATGTCCCGGTGGCGGGTGCGCCGGCGGTCGACACGACGGCACCGATCCCACGAACCGTGAAGAGCTCGGCGGTCTGCGCACAGTGTGGCGGACGAATCCTCGACGACGGCTTCTGCGGCACCTGTGGGCAGAAGGCCCGCTCGCCCCGCGATCACTGGAGCGAGCAGCCGGCCCCGTGGGTCGGCGGGGTGTGCGATCGGGGCATCGTGCACGCGGCCAACGAGGATGCGATGGCACTGGCTGCCACGGCCGACGGTTCGCTGGCGATCCTCGTGGTGTGCGATGGCGTCACCAGTGCCCCGCACAGCGACCGAGCTGCGCTGGCGGCTGCGTTGGCGGCATGCGGCCAACTCACCGCCGTGCCGACCCTGAGTGCGACGAGCGTCGCTGCCTCCGTCAACTACTGGACCGAGGCGTTGGAGAGCGCGGCCAACGAAGCCAACTCGGCGGCGGTCGGTGTGGCGCACACCATGGGGGATCCGCCCGAACCACCGTCGTGCACGTTCGTGGCCGCCATCGTGGCGGACTCGTTGATCACGGTTGCGTGGTGTGGCGACTCGCGTGCGTACTGGCTGCCGGATGCAGGCACGCCCCGCCAACTGACCGTCGATCACTCGCTGGGCACTGAGCTGATGGCGTCGGGAAAGTCGCGTGCGGAAGCCGAAGCCGACCCCGCATTCCACACCATCACCCGATGGCTCGGCAACGACTCGGTCGACCACACACCGGAGGTCGCCTCACAACCGATCGACGGGCCGGGTTGGCTCCTCGTGTGCAGCGACGGGCTGTGGAACTACGCCTCGGCGGTCGACGAGATGGCCGCGCGGGTCGCGCAGCTCTCCTCGACCACGGACTCCGATCCACTGCCGCTGGCCGCGGCGTTGGTCGAGTGGGCCAATGCAGCGGGTGGACACGACAACGTCACGGCCGCCCTGGCGCGCTGTGTCCCATCGCTACGCTTCCAACAAGAGAGGACGTCAGGTGGCTGAGTTCAAGGCAGAGGTCTTTCAGAACGAGTTCCTTGCGGAGGGCGCCACCGACGTTCACGCCGTCGTGTCCGTGGCATGTGCTGGTGCCGGCACGGCCGGGCAGTCGGGCCACGGCGAGGCCGCGGAGATCATCATCGTCGACACGTCGGGTTCGATGGACATGCCCGCCTCGAAGATCGTCGCTGCTCGGCGCGCCGCCAAGGTCGCCCTCGGCGAGATCGTCGACGGCACATGGTTCGCCGTCATCAGCGGGCACAGCGTCGCCCAGATGGTGTACCCCTCGCACCCGGGCATGGCCAAGATGACCGACGTCACCCGGCGCGAGGCGGTGCACACGATCGACGCGTTGCGGGCCGGCGGCGCCACGGCGATCGGCGCGTGGATCTCGGCCGCGACCGAGTTGTTCTCGCAGGTGCCGACAGCGCAGCGTCATGCGATCCTGTTGACCGACGGCAAGATCGAGGGCGAGCCGCCTTCAGCGCTGCCCCAAGCGCTGCGTGCTGCCGAGGGCCAGTTCCAATGCGACTGCCGCGGCATCGGCTCGGACTGGGTCGTCGACGAGCTTCGCGAGATCGCCAATGCGCTGTTGGGCACGGTCGACATCATCGCCAAGCCCGACGATCTCGAGGCCGACTTCGAGTCGATGATCCGCACATCGATGAGCCGCGGTGTCGCCGATGCCAGGCTCCGAGTGTGGGCGCCGCAGGGGAGCGAGGTGCTGTTCGTGCGCCAGGTCGCGCCATCGGTCGAAGACCTGTCCGCCAAAGCGGTGCAGGTCGGTCCGCTGATCCGCGAGTACCCCACCGGGGCGTGGAGCGACGAGAGCCGCGACTACCACGTGGCCGTGCGAGTACCGGTCGCGCCACTGGGTAACGAGCGATTGGCCGCGAGAGTCGAGGTCATCGTCAACGACGAGGTGATGGCCAAGAGCCTGGTGAAGGCGACCTGGAGCCCCGACGCCAACCTCACGACGCGGATCGACCCCGCCGTCGCCCACTACACCGGCCAAGCGCAGCTGGCAGATGCGATCCAGAAGGGCCTCGCCGCGAAGGCTGCCGGCGACGATCGCACGGCCACCGTGCTGCTCGGCGAAGCCGCCAAGATCGCCCACGACAGCGGCAATGAAGACACGACCCGACTGCTGTCCAAGGTGGTCGATGTCGTTGATGCCGAGGCCGGCACCGTTCGCCTGAAGGCCAACATCGAGCGCACCGACGAGATGGCACTCGATACACGCAGCACGAAGACCACGCGGATTCGGAAAGAGCCGTGACCGTCGCCTGCCCGAACGGACATCAGAGCACCGACACCGAATGGTGCGACACGTGTGGTGCGCCGATCGGGGGCGCTCCCGTCGCCGCAGCGTCCCCTGCCATGCCGGCAGTGCCGCCTGCGGCGCCCGCACCAGCGTCGGATGGGGGGCCGCGGACCAGTTGCCCCAACTGCGGCTCGTCGAATGATGCGGACAACTTGTTCTGCGAGCAATGCGGCTTCGATTTCACCACCGGCCAAGCACCGCCGCAGGCACCGGTCGTCGAACCGTCCGTCAAACCGGCCCCGATTCTCGACTCGAACGTGAAGTGGGTCGTCGTCGTCGAGGTCGACCCGGTCTGGTTCACGTTGAAAGGCTCGTTGGCCGACCAGGCCTGCCCGCCGGCGTCGTCGTCGACTGTGGCATTGACCCAGAAGACCGCGCTGATCGGGCGATCGAGTCAATCACGCGACATCCATCCCGAGGTCGCACTCGATGGCGACACCGGTGTGTCGCGGCGTCATGCCCAGTTCGTGCGCGACGGTGACGATCTCGTGGTGATCGACCTGTCGTCGACCAACGGCACCTACGTCGTCGCCGCAGGCAGCGATCCCACCGACGAGACGCCTGCGGTGGAGGCCGGCCTGTCGATACCCCTGCACGACGGAGACCGGGTCTATCTCGGTGCCTGGAGCCGGCTGACCGTTCGCCTCGGCTGAGAAGAATCTGCGCGGCGCGGTATCAGACAGGCCAGCCGGGGGCTCTTGGTGATGTGCCCAGTCCGCGAACTGCGCACACGGCGACCCTGACTCGCCGTGGTACCCCCATGCTCGGGGGCGAGGTCCTGGGAGGGTCCCTCGCCCCCGAGCAACTACTCGCGGTACTCCACGCCCGGCAGCACGCACAGCATCTCGTAGAGCAAGTTGGCGGCCACCAGCGACGTCGTGCCCGACACGTCGTAGATCGGGGCGACTTCAACGACGTCGCAACCGACCAAGCGCATGCCCCGACAGCCACGGATGATCTCGATGCCCTGCCAGATCGTCAGCCCGCCGATCTCCGGTGTGCCAGTACCGGGTGCGAACGACGGGTCGAGGCCGTCGATGTCGAAGCTGAGGTACACCGGGCCGTCGCCGACCTGGGTTCGGACTTCGGCCATCAACGGGTCCAGACTTCGGTGCCAGCACTCCTCGACCTGCACGACACGGAAGCCTTGCTGGCGTGACCAGTCGAAGTCGTCGGCCTGATAGCCGGTGCCGCGTACACCGATCTGGGCCACCCGGGTGCAATCGAGCAGGCCCTCCTCGACCGCTCGGCGGAACGGAGTGCCGTGAGCGATCCGTTCTCCGAACATCGAATCGTTGATGTCGGTGTGAGCATCTACGTGGACGAGACCGACGGGCCCGTAGCGCTTCGCCATCGCTCGCAGGATCGGCAGGACGATCGTGTGGTCGCCCCCCATCGTCGCCGTGATCAGACCGCCAGCGAGCAGCGCATCGTAGTGGTTCTGGATCCGCTCGATCGAGTCTCCGAGGTTGTACGGGTTGGTGGCGACGTCACCGAGATCGTCGATGCGCAGACTGTCGAACGGCGCCGCACGCGTGGCCATGTTGTACGGCCGGAGCAGCACGGACTCGTTGCGGATCCCGCGCGGGCCGAAGCGGGCTCCGGGCCGATTCGAGGTGCCGATGTCGAAGGGCACACCGATCACGCCGGCGTCGAGTTGGTTGGGCGGGGTGGTCCCTGGAAGGCGCATGAAGGTGGCGATTCCACCGAACCGTGGCATGTCGTTCCCACCGAGCGGTTGCGGAAAGTCGGGCATCGTCATGACCGGACGGTATCGCGTAGGCCGTATGACTCATTGACCCCTGTCGGGGTATCAACCTCGCTGGTTCGGTGCTCTACTAGCTGCCAGGCCAACGGGACGGGCGGCCGATACTTTGAAGCATCATCGCTTCGTAAGGATCCCCCACCTGGGGAACGGAACGGAACGGGACGGCCCGTTCGGTTCCCCAGGGTGGACGGATACTCTGTCGCCGCAGATGGAGCCTCGGACGATCGAACTGGCGTGCCCGACATGTCGGCTGCCACTGCGCAATCTCGGCGAGGCCGGCACAGCGTGCGACGCGTGCGGCGGGCTCTACCCGGTGGTCGATGGCATCCACCGCTTTCTGACTGCCGACCGGCTGGCTCACTTCCAGTCGTTCTTGCACGACTACACCGCAATCCGTCGTGCCGAAGGTCGGTGGGCAGGCGACGCTGCTGCCTTCCGTCGCCTGCCGGAGCCGACCCCCGGCGACCCGCTGGAAGCGCAGTGGAAGCTCCGAAGCCGCACCTGGGCGACGGTGCGCGAGCGTGTGCTGCGCCCCGCTGGAACAGGTCTCGTGGTGGTCGATGTCGGGGCGGGCGTCGGGTGGCTGTCGAACCGGCTGCACGAGCTCGGCCATCAACCCCACGCCGTCGACCTCACGATCGATGACATCGACGGGCTGGGCGCCGCCCGCCACTACGACCCACCGTGGCCGCGATACCAGGCCGAGATGGACGCCCTGCCGTTTGCCCGCGCTCAGGCCGACCTCGTGGTGTTCAACGCGAGCGTGCACTACTCCACCGATTACGCACGCACCATCGGCGAGGCGTTGAGAGTGCTGCGCCCCGACGGCCGGATCGTGATCATGGACTCGCCGGTGTATTCACGAGATGCGGCTGGGCGGCAGATGGTCGCCGAGCGCCATGCCGACTTCGAGCGCCGGTTCGGCACCCGCAGCGACAGCGTGGCATCGGTCGAGTACCTCACCGATGCGATGCTGGCCGACGTTGGTCGCCAACTCGGCGTGCGTTGGCACTACCACCGAACCTGGTACGGGTGGTCGTGGGCGATGCGACCGTGGCGGGCACGACTTCGCAGACGTCGCCAACCCAGTCGCTTCGTCGTGCTGGTCGGCACACGCGACGTTCTACGATGAGCGCATGACGAGCAACATCGCGGCAGGGTCCACTGTCCAGTTCACCCGAATGATCAACGGAACCCGCGACGAGTACCAGTACCTGCACGGTCTCGAGCGTGAGTACATCTCCGAACTGCCGAGTCGGCTGATCGAGGCGCTGCGCCGGCTCGACGACGGCCTCGCCGGCTACCAGATCAGCCGCTATCAACACTCCCTGCAAACGGCCACCAGGGCGATGCGCGATGGCGCCGATACCGAGATGATCGTGGGCGCGCTGTT
This sequence comes from Ilumatobacteraceae bacterium, assembly GCA_031373785.1. Taxonomy (GTDB): domain Bacteria; phylum Actinomycetota; class Acidimicrobiia; order Acidimicrobiales; family Ilumatobacteraceae; genus JAENVT01. Next base: position 22,586 of record JANMNE010000097.1, on the reverse strand, counting down.
GCACGACATCGGCGACGACCTGTCGCCGGAGAACCACTCCCAGGTCGCGGCCTCGATCATTCGCCCCTACGTGCGCGCCGAGGTGACGTGGGTGGTCAACATGCACGGCATCTTCCAGATGAAGTACTACGCCGAGCACATCGACCTCGACCCCGACCTGCGCGATGCGTACCGCGATCATCCGTGGTACGAGAGCTGCGTGCAGTTCTGTGAGCGGTGGGATCAGGAATCGTTCGATCCCGACTACCCGACGGAGCCGATCGAGACGTTCGAGCCGATGCTGCGCGAGATCTTCGGGCGCCCGCCGTTCGACCCGGCGATCGTCGATGACGCCAACGCGCCGCAGACGGCGCGGATGTGAGGTTCCTCAGGGAACGATTCGGCGCACGGTCGCCAGGATGCCCTTGGGAGGGATCGGCCCCAGCCTGACCACGTCGCCGGGTGCCGGGGCGTGGATCCAGTGTGTGGCATCGACGGCGATGCCGACGTGGCCGATCTCGCCGGTGCCGTGGGTCGACATGAAGACCAGGTCGCCCGCCTTGATCGGCTCGCTCCAGGTATCGACAGCGGTGCCGTACCCGGCCTGCGACGCGCTGTGATGGACCATCTCGATCCCGATCCGGGCGTACGCCGCCTTGACGAGACCGGAGCAGTCGAACGTGTCGGGCCCTGCGGTGAAGAAGCGGTACGGCTTGCCGAGTTGGGCGTACGCATAGGCGACGACCACGCCGGCAGGCCCGGCAGAAGACTGCACCACAGCCGACGCGGCGGGCGTCACCGGCACGACCGCCGAGACGACTGGCGGCACGACGGCCCCGACCGGCATGGCCAACGTGGCGCCGGGCAGGATCAGGCTGCTGGCCTTGAGTTTGTTGACGGCCAGCAGATCGGGGAGGGTGACCTTGTACTTCGAGGCAATGCCTGCCAGGAAGTCGCCGTTCTGAACGGTGTAGGTCACACCGCCGGCAGCGGAGCCCTGCGGCGTCACAAGGGTCTGCGCTTGGGCCTGTGGTGCGAGGGCAGTGGAAGGGAGGGCCAACTGCCGTCCTGGGCTGATCACGCTCTTGACCGTGATCTTGTTGACGGCGAGCAGGTCGGCCAGGGTGACCTTGTACAGCGTGGCGATCCCCAGCAAGAAATCGCCAGATTTCACTGTGTAGACCAGGCTGCCCGCGACCGGGGCCGACGATGCGGCCGGGGCGATGGCCGGTTTGGCGGCGCCCGCCGGCACGGTCAGCTTGTCGCCGGGCAGGATCAGGCTCTTGGGAGTCAGGCTGTTGGCGGTCAACAGATCGGGCAGCGTGACGCCGGCTTTGGCGGCGATCCCGGCGAGGAAGTCACCGGCCTTGACCACGTACTGGGTCGGCGCCGAAACGACGGAGCCGGACGCGAACGTAGCTGTGGACAGGGTCAGGGTGCTGAGCGAGATGGCTGAAAGGGACGCAGCCATGACCGCTCGTTGAATCCGAGACATACCTATCTTTCGGCAGGGCACGGCAGGAGCTTTACGATCTCTTGACAATTTCTGCAATCTACCTGCACGTGAGGTTGACTGTCCACGCGACCCCTGTCATTACTCTCACCCTAAAGGGGAGATCGAGGCCTGTTCGGCGTCAGTCGTCGCGTGGTGCGCGGCCTGCCAGGAACTCGATCGAGCGGGCAACGTTGGCGGCCACGAACCGCTCCAACCTGGGCGAATCCAGCAACCGAGCAACCGCTTGGAGCGGCAGCATGGATCCGCTGCGGGCTGCCTCCCTTGCGGCAGCCCGGCTGGTCTTGATGCCGTGTGCGTACACGATGAATGCCGAGGCGTTGTCGAGCAGCGCCTCGCGTTGCAGGGCGTCGCCGGCCTCGGCGACCGTGCCGGAGAACTGGCGGCCGGTATCGCGCTCGGCCACCGTGGTATGCCACTCGTGACGACCGGTCCACTGTGCCAGGAACGCCGTGAACATGGCCAGGCGCACGGTGTCGGGCCCGGCGTCGGCCCCGGCGATCGCCATGCCGTGGTGCCAGCGCGCTGCGTTCGCGTACGTGAGGCCGTGGGTGATGTCGAGCCAGCCGAAGTCGTCGAGCAGGTCGCGTTCGCCTGCCGGGTCGTAGCGCATCATCCGCTCGGCGACGGTCTGCACCACGACGTCGAGCACACCATCGACACCAGCCCCGTGGTGCAAGGCGTCGGTGACGGCCGGGACGATCGCCTTGCGGTCGCTCCCGAGCAGCGTGGTCAGCAGCGTGCCGTCGTCGTGCCAGCGATCGTCGACGGGAAGGCCGGCGAGGGCGTCGAGGTCGGTACCGGCGAGACCCTTCATGAACGGCCGGGTGTACGGAAGCACATCTTCGCGGGTGCCGTAGACGATGGTCGGCACGAGGTGTGGCAACACGGTGTCGGCGCGGTCCCAGCCGATCAGGTCGAGCAGTTCGAACGCCTTCTGGCAGTAGATCGCACCGTGCCCGTACGACAGCAGGTGGTCGCTGGCGACGGACGTGAACCACGGCCGCAGTTCGGTGGCAGCGCGGCCGTCGTGGATTGCGCCGCGCACCAGCGCTTGGGCCAGCTCCAGTTGCTCTGATTCGACCGCGGCACGAAAGGCAGCGAGCGCGTCGGCGGGAAGGTCGCGTACGGGCTCCGGCAGCGGGTTGACCGGCCGGTCGCGCTCGGTCTCGGCGATGCCGGCGATCGCCTGCACGATCGGCAAGGCGCGCTGGTCGCCCTCGTGGAGGTCGACCATTGCCAAGCAGTCGGTGGCCGAGGCGATCGAGTGACCCCATCCGAAGTCGGCCCGCGGTGCGCCGTGTTGCACGGCCTCCCACACCAGTTCGCCCGGGTTGGTGTCGGCCTGCAGCAACCGCACGACGTCGCGGCTGACCTGGCCAATGTAGTTGTGAGCGATCCCGCGGCGCAGGCTGGCCAGGAGGTGGGGTCGCATCGCGTCGGGGTCCGGGCGGCGCACCGTGACCCGCACCGTGCCGTCGTCGTCGACGGTCGCCGGATGGGTGGTGATGTTCTCCTCGCCGACCACGCACGTTCCGTCGTCGACGCGAAACTTCCAGTTGTGCCAGGCGCAGGTGATCAGGTTGCCGTCGAGGGAGCCTTGGGTCATGCCATAGCCCTCGTGCGGGCATGCATGGTCGAGGGCGAACACGCCGTCGGAGGTGTGGACCAGGCACAGCCGGTGATCGTCGACCCGGACCATCTTCATCGACCCGACCGGGAGGTCGTCGATGTGGGCCACTTCGGTTGGTGTGTTGGTTGCGGGCGCGGTCACAGTGGCAGCGGAGGCATTCATGGGTCGTCACGGTAGAACTTCAACCGTGCTTGAAGTCAAGGGGGTCGAACTCAGACGATTCTCGGTGGGCGAGTTGGCGGCTCGCGCGGGCGTTGCCACGTCGGCGTTGCGGTTCTACGAGACCAACGGCTTGATCCAGTCCGAGCGCAACAGTTCTGGTCACCGGCGGTACAAGCCCGATGCGTTGCGCCGTGTCGCCTTCATCCGGGTCGCTCAACGCATCGGTCTGTCGCTCGAGGAGATCGCCGCTGCGCTCGCCTCGCTCCCGTCGCAGCGCACCCCGACGCGCCACGACTGGAACACCTTGTCGACCCGGTGGCTGCCGCGCATCGACGAGCAGATCGCAGCGCTGGAGATGTTGCGCGACCGGCTCGACGGCTGCATCGGGTGCGGGTGCCTGTCGCTCGACACGTGCGAGCTGTACAACCTCGGCGACCGCGCCGCTCGACGTGGGGCAGGTGCCCGCTATTTGCTGGGCGACCCGATCGAGACGTGAGCCTCAGGCGTTGACGGCGCCGAGCCCGGCGCCCATCACGTCGACGAAGTTGTCGTGGTAGAAGGCCTGGCGAGCGTCGGCCGATGTGCCGGCCAGGCTGGCTTCGAATCGCTCGATGGGCCGCCGCCCGCCTTCGACATGTGGGTAGTCGGACGAGAACATGCACACCTCCGGCCCGGCCTGTTCGATGATCCAACCGACGTCTTCGGTGGGATACGGGGTGAAGCGCATCTGCCGGCGGACGAACTCGCTGGGTCGCAGCGATAGCGTCCGCAGTCGTTCCTCGTGCCGGGAGAACGCGTCGAAGGCGGCTTCCATCTGGCGCATCCACGATGGAACCCACACCGCGCCCTGCTCGATCACGCCGACACGCAACGAGGGGAACCGTTCGAACACGCCGTCGAAGATCATCGTCGCCAACGTCTGCGCGGGTGGGCCGGGGATGCCCATGTAGTCGACCGAGCGGAAGTTCTCCTCGCCGCCGTGGAAGTCGGGCGGGATGGGCAAGCCGTTGCAGAAGTAGTTCGGGTCGATCAGCTCGCCGGTGCCCCCGACGTGAAACACGATCGGGATGCGCGCCTCACTGGCCGCGGCCCACACGGCGTCGAGCGCGAGGTGGCTCGGTGAATGCGTGGGTGGGCAGCCTGACGCGACGAGCAGCGCCGCGGCGCCCATCGAGATGGCTTCCGTGGCGAGTTCGCCGGCGTGCTCGAGATCGGCCAGCGGGACGTACAGCGTCGGCAGCAGGCGCGGGTCACCCGAGCAGAACTCGATCATCGCCCGGTTGTGGGCTCGGGCTGCACCAACGGCCAGTTCGAGATCGCCGGAGTGCTCCCAGTTCCGCAAGCGGGAGTTGTGGAAGGTGTTGAAGATCAGTTGGCTGGCGAACCCGAGGAGATCGAGGGCCCGGCCACGGTCCTCGGCGAGGAAGCCACCGGTCGCTGCGAAGTTTTTGCGGGCCATGATCTCGGCTGCCTCGTCGTCGAGGTACTCCGCCGACCGATGCCGGGCGACGAGGCGGTTGAACGCTTCATCGACATCGCGGAGCTGCTCGGTGGGATCGCCGGTCTGGCGCAACTCGTTGCCGCCGGAGTACGTGAGTGCGGGGATGCGGTCGCGGATCGCCGGATCGGCATGGTCACGGAGCCAGTTCGGGGTCTCCATGACGTGGGCGTCGGCGTCGTGCACGACGAGCCCGGTGGAGTTGTACGGCATCACGTCAGTGTGGCATCCCGTACCGGTGCGGGGATTGGTTGTGCTGTGCGTACGACAGCAGTGCGGCCGATCACCACCGCGCTCAACACGACCACGATCGTCGCCACTGCCGCCAGCGAGAGGTGCTCGCCGAGCAGCGGCCAGCCCCACACCATCGACAGCGCCGGTTGCGCCAACTGCACCTGACTGGCTTTGGCGATCCCGGCCCGAGCCATGCCCGCATACCAGGCGAAGAAGCCGAGGAACATCGAGAACAACGCGGTGTACCCGAACGCCGCCCACTGCCCTCCGGTGGCATGGAGGCCTGAGCGGCTGGCGGTGACGATCGTGACGGCCCACGTCAATGGTGCGCCGAGGACCAACGCCCAGCAGATCACCTGCCAACCGCCGAGTTTCCGCGACAGCAGGGCGCCCTCGGCATACCCGACTGCTGCCGCCAGGACCGCCAGGATGAGCAGCGCGTCGGCGGCGTGCAACGTGCCTCCGCCCTCGTGCACGACGTAGGCGACGACGGCAGCGAATCCGATTGCGCTGCAGGTCCAGTACGCGCCGGACGGGCGCTCGCCGGCGCGCAGCACGGCGAGACCCGCGGTTGCGAGCGGCAGCAGCCCGTTGACGACCGAGCCATGCAGGCTCGCCGTGTGCCGGAGGGCGTAGGCGATGAGGATCGGAAACCCGAAGATCACTCCGCCGACGACCAGCACCAAGCGCCCCAGCTGAGCCCGGTCCGGACGCGGCGGCTTGGCGATCAGCAGCACGATCATGGCGAAGATGCTGGCGACAGCGGCACGGCCGACCGCCGCCACGGTCGGGTCCAGCCCGCGCACCGCGATCTTCGTCATCGGCAAGCTGAAGCTGAAGACCAACACGCCGATTCCCGCCAAGACCAGACCCACCAGGCGATGGTACCGACCACACCCGGACCCTGCCGCCTGATATCCGCTGTTCGCCCGACTTGCGGCGGAGGTCGTCCGGATCTGGGTCTACGGTTGCCGAGATGCACGAGTTCGTGATCAAACCGCTCGGGCCCGACACGTGGGACGACTTCGCTCGGCTCATCGAGCGACAGGGGAACGCCTCGTTCGGCGCGCCCGGTTGCTGGTGCCTGTGGTTCCACCCCGACGATGCCGCCCGAGAGCCTGATGGTGAGAACGGCCGCGCCCGCAAGGAACGACTGGTGAAGCTGGGGCGAGCGCACGCGGCACTGGTCTTCGACGGTGATGTCGCCGTCGGCTGGTGCCAGTACGGCAGCCCGGAGGAGCTACCGGGCATCCATCACCGCAAGGGCTATGAGGCGGGTCTGGTCAAACTCCCGGAGTATCGGCTGACCTGCATCTTCGTCGACAAGGCTTGCCGCCACAGGGGCGTTGCACTGGCCGCGCTGCGCGGCGCTCTCGACCTGATCGCCAAGGCGGGCGGTGGCGTCGTCGAGGGGTATCCGCACGACATCCCGGAGGGCAAGAAGATCTCGAACTCGTTCCTGTACAACCTGACTCGGCGCGTCTATGAGGAAGCCGGCTTCACGTATCAGCGGCCGAAGGGAAAGGGCAACTGCGTGATGACCACCACGATCGCGCCGGGCTGATCGACTCCGAGGTGGAGAGCACGACAGGCGCTCGTTGTTTCGCGCCTCGGGGGCGCGTCTCAGGACTGAGGGTCGACCGTGAACGTCTTGGACTTGTCGCCGAACATCACCGTGTAGTCGCCGGCGGCGAGCTCGAGATCAGCGGAACAGAGGACGCCGGATTCAACCTGCACGAACTGGAAGACGGGCGTACCGGCACTGCCTACGGTGATGTTGACCGGGTCGGGGTTGTCGTCGACTGCGTTCACCATCAGCCGGATCGTTCCTGCCGGCAACGGGCTGGGCGTCTTCAGCCCGAAGCGTCCGAAACCGTCGGACGCATCGTCGACGTCGATGGTCACCGTTGGCCGACCGTCGGTCGTGTCTGCCTGGCACACAGTCGGCACCGCACCGTCGTTCGGCGCTGCAGACACGCCCGGCGTCGCGGTCGTCGTCGCGGCGGGATTCGCCGCGGCGGGCGTGTCGTCGCTCGAGCATCCGCCCAGGAACGCCAGCAACGCAGATGTCACGACGAGAACGTCTCGGGGGCGCATGAGAGGCAGCCTACGAACGGCGCTCGGAATCGGCGCGATCGCTGCACAGCGTTGTCGGGCGAGATTCCGGTAGGCAGGCGGTACCGAAATCGAACCCGTTGAGCCCTGGAGCGACGGCAACGACGTCGTGCAGCCGACAATCCGGACGACGAACGACAGCACGGCCGAGCAGACTGACAGCCGTGGAACTGCCGATTCTGGAACGCGCCGATGAGCTGGTCGCAGCCATCGCCGCGCATCAGGTGGTGATCGTCGCCGGCGAGACGGGGTCGGGCAAGAGCACGCAGTTGCCGCAGTTCTGCCTACGAGCCGGCCGGGGCGTCGACGGGATGATCGGCCACACCCAGCCACGGCGCATCGCGGCGCGCACGATCGCCGATCGCATCGCCGAGGAGATGGGCTGCGAATTGGGCACCACAGTGGGGTACGCGGTGCGGTTCACCGATCGGGTCGGCCCCCAGACCCGGATCAAGGTGATGACCGACGGCATCTTGCTGGCCGAGATCCAACGCGATCGCATGTTGCGTCGCTACGACACCTTGATCATCGACGAGGCCCACGAGCGCAGCCTCAACATCGACTTCCTGCTCGGCTACATCCGCCAGCTGCTCCCGCGACGACCCGACCTGAAGCTGATCGTCACCTCGGCGACGATCGACACGCAGCGATTCAGCGAGCACTTCGACAACGCCCCGATCATCACCGTCGAGGGACGCACTTATCCGGTCGACGTTCGCTATCGACCGCTCGGCGACGACAGCGAGACCGGGAGCGATCAGGTGCAGGCGGTGTGCGCGGCCGTCGACGAGTTGAGCCACGAGGGGCCCGGCGACGTGTTGGTGTTCCTGTCGGGCGAACGCGAGATCCACGACACCGCCGACGCCCTGCGCCGCTTGAACCTGCGCGACACCGAGGTGCTGCCGCTGTACGCCCGGCTGTCGAGCGTCGAGCAGCACCGCATCTTCCAGTCGCACCGCGGCCGTCGCATCGTGCTGTCGACCAACGTCGCCGAGACGTCGCTGACCGTTCCGGGAGTGCGATACGTGGTCGATACCGGCACCGCGCGAATCTCGCGCTACAGCCATCGGTTGAAGGTGCAGCGGTTGCCGATCGAGCCGGTGTCGCGGGCATCGGCCGACCAGCGCGCCGGCCGTTGCGGTCGCGTCGCGCCGGGCATCTGCATCCGCCTCTACGACGAGGAAGGCTTCGCCGATCGCCCGGCGTTCACCGAGCCCGAGATCCTGCGTACCAGCCTGGCCTCGGTCATCTTGCAGATGACGAACCTCGGCCTCGGCGACGTCGCCGCCTTTCCGTTCATCGAGCCGCCCGACGGCCGTTCGATCCGCGACGGCTACATGCTGCTCGACGAGCTCGGCGCACTGCTGCCGGCGGCAAAGGAGACAGCAGCAACGGTGACTGATCGGCGGCTGACCAAGGTCGGCCGGCAACTGGCCCGCCTCCCGATCGACCCGCGCATGGCCCGGATGGTGGTGGAAGCCGACCGGCACGGTTGTGTGCGCGAGGTGATGGTCATCGCCGCGGCCCTGAGCATCCAAGATCCGCGCGAGCGACCGGCCGAGCACCGTCAGGCTGCCGATGAGATGCACCGCCGGTTCGCCGTCGACGAGGCAGCGAGCAGCGACTTCCTCGCGTTCGTCAAACTGTGGGACTACCTCCGGGCACGGCAGCAGGAACTGACCGGCAACCAGTTCCGGCGGCTGTGTCGCAGTGAGTTCCTCAACTACCTCCGGGTGCGCGAGTGGCAAGACGTGTTCAGCCAACTGCGCCAGGTCACGGGTCAGCTGGGCATCCGCCCCGGCAGCGAGGCGTCCCATCCCGACCGCATCCATCAAGCGCTGCTGGCTGGCCTGCTCAGCCACCTCGGGATGCGCGACGGCACGGCCGACACGAAGGGGAGGGAGTACAACGGCGCGCACGGCTCGAAGTTCGCCATTGGCAGCGGGTCGGTGCTGTCGCGCAAGCAGCCGAAGTGGGTCATCGCCGCCGAACTGGTCGAGACCAACCGGTTGTGGGCCCGCACGGTCGCCAGCGTGCAGCCCGAGTGGGCCGAGGCCATCGCCACACACCTGACCAAGTACAGCTACGGCGAACCGCGCTGGGATGCCCGCAGCGGTCGCGCCGTGGTCGGTGAGCGGGTGTCGCTGTACGGCCTGCCGATCGTCAGCAACCGCACGATCGGCTACGACCGCGTCGATGCAGCAGAGGCGCGGGCGATGTTCATCCGCCACGCGCTGGTCGAGGGCGATTGGACGTCGAGACACGACTTCATCAAGCACAACGCCGAGTTCCTCGACGACCTGCGCTCCCGCGAGGACCGCACCCGCAAGCTCGACGCGATCGACGACGATTCGGTGATCGCCTTCTACGACCAGCGTGTCGACTCCGCGGTGGTGTCGAGTCGCCACTTCGATCGCTGGTGGAAGGACGCTCGCCGCGTCGAACCGGAACTGCTGACCATGACCGCCGAGGCGTTGGGGCGGACGACGGACAGCGATCCCACTCAGTACCCCACCACGTGGGCCCACGCCGACATGGTCTTCCCGGTCACGTACCGCTTCGACCCAGGTGCAGCCGACGACGGGGTCACCGTGCATGTGCCGCTGGCGGTGTTGGGTCGCCTGACTGTCGACGGGTTCGACTGGCAGGTCCCGGGCTTCAGGGCGGACCTCGTCGGGGCGTTGATGCAGACCCTGCCCAAAGACATCCGCCGCCAGCTGATCCCCGCTGCCGAGACGACCGCCGCGGCGTATGGGATGTTGGAGATGGCCGACGAACCGTTGGCGGTGGCCTTGGCCCGCGCGGTCGAGTTCGTCGTTCCGTCGGTGCGCGTGCCGCCCCGCGCCTTCGATGCCACCCGCGTGCCCGATCACCTGCGAGTCACGTTCGCCGTGCACGACGAGACCGATGCCGTGGTCGCCATCGGCAAGAACCTCGGCGAGATCAAACGCCGGCTGCGGGCAACGCTGCGCGCTGCCGTGGCGCGGGCGACTCCCGTCGACGAGCGCCGTGCCATCACCAGTTGGGATGTGGGAGATCTGCCGCGACGCGTCGACACGGTGCGCGGCGGCCACACCGTGCACGGCTACCCGGCGTTGCTCGACGACGGCAACAGCGTCTCGCTGCGAGTCTTCACCACGGCCGAACTGCAGCAGCGAGTGATGCGCGGCGGGGTGACCCGGCTGTTGCTGTTGACCGTGCCCGTCGGCAAGCGAGCGGTGGAAGCACATCTCGCCAATCGCGACAAGTTGATGCTTGCCCGCTTCGCGCCCCAGACCGCCAATGCCATCGCCTCCGATTGCGTTGCCGCTGTGGCCGAACGGTTGGTCGTCGAGCATGGCGAGGTGTGGACCGCTGATCAGTTCGACGCGCTGGTCGCCACCGCCCGTCGACAACTGCCGTCGCGCTCCGCGATCGCCTTGCGCACGGCGGCCGAGATCATCGCCGTCGCGGCCGACATCGAGGAGCACCTGTCCAAACTGATCAGCGCGTCGGTCGCGCCGAACGTCGCCGACGTGCGGCGCCACGTCGCCCGGCTCGTCCGCGACCGGTTCGCCATCGCCCACGGCGAGCATCGCCTCGCCGATGTGCTGCGCTACGTCAACGGCATCAGCCGGCGCCTCGACAAGCTGCCGGAGAGCCCGGCCAAGGACCTCCACAAGTTGTCGGAAGTGCGCAAGGTCGAACAGGAGTATTCGTCGTTGCTCGAATCGTTGCCGGCCGGCGACGTCGGCCACGAGGTGGTCGAGCTCGGTTGGACGTTGGAGGAACTGCGCGTCAGCGTGTTCGCCCCATCGCTCGGGACGAGCCGATCGGTCAGCACCAAACGAGTCGTCGCCGAACTCGTCGCGTTGCGCGGATGAAGCGCGTCGGACTTGCGGACCCGAAGTGCGCACTTTCGCCGGCACCTGTGGCCATTCACAGTACGCACTTCGCCTGACTGTCGCGCTCACACTAGACAGAGCGAACAGGTGTTCGACTAGACTCCACCGCGTGCCTGCCGGTGCCACGATCCTTCACGCCGATCTCGATGCGTTCTACGCGTCGGTCGAGCAACTGCTCGACCCGTCGTTGCTCGGCCGTCCGATCGCCGTCGGGGGCGGTGTGGTGTTGGCAGCGTCGTACGAGGCCAAGAAGTTCGGCGTGCAAGGCGGTATGTCGGGGTGGAGGGCGAAGCGCCTGTGCCCTGACCTGACCTTCGTGCACGGCCACTTCTCGGAGTACCAACGCCTTGCCGACCGGGTCATGGTGGTGCTCGGCGACTTCACGCCGCTGGTGCAGCGGATGTCGATCGACGAAGCCTTTCTCGATGTGTCGGGCTCCGTGCACCTGTTCGGGCCGCCCGAGGTGATCGGCGAGGCGTTGCGACGGCGGGTGCGCACCGAGATCGGCCTGCCGATCTCGGTCGGCGCGGCGCGCACCAAGCACCTGGCCAAGATCGCATCGCAGGTCGCCAAGCCTGACGGTCTGGTGGTGGTGCAGCCGGCCGACGAGCGAGCCTTCCTCGACCCGCTGCCGGTCGGGCTGGTGTGGGGGATCGGTCCGGTCACCCGCCAGCACCTCGCCGACCGTGGCATCCACACCATCGGGCAGCTGGCTGCATCACCCGACGGCGCCCTCGAGTCGCTGTTGGGCCGAGCCCTCGGCGGCAAGGTCAGTGCGTTGGCTGCCAACAACGACCATCGACGTGTGCAGCCCCAGGGTCGGGCCGGATCGGTCGGGGCCCAGTCGGCATTCGGGCGCCGCGACGTGTCGCCGGAGCTCGTGCGTTCGGTGCTCGGTCATCTCGCCGATCGGGTGGCCGGCCGGCTGCGTGCCAAGCACCGCGCCGGTCGCACCGTGACCGTGCGCGTGCGATTCGCCAGCATGCGTGCCGTGACCCGTTCGCACACCGGCTCGCATCCGATCTCGACCACCCTGACGTTGACCGAATTGGCCGAACAACTGGTCTACAAAGCGCTGGCCGATCACCCCGACCAGTACCAGATCTCGCTGCTGGCGATCTCCGTCTCCAACCTGGTCGACCAGCCGGTGCTGCAGCTCGAACTGCCGATCCTGCCCGACGAAGCTGCCCGCCCGGGCTCGCGCATCGGGGCGGCGCGATGGGCCGTCGACCACTCCGTCGACGCGGTTCGCCGGCGATTCGGCCGCTCGGCTGTCGGCTACGCGGGCGTCGTGTTGTCGACGCACGCCTCGGTGCCCGACGAGTTCCGAGAGCTCGCCGAACACGAGCTGTGATCGCTCAGTATTTCGCGTGTCGGCCGGAGACCCTGTCGAATACGTTTGGCACATGACGATCGAACCGGAGACCAAGAGTTGGACGTGGGTGCTCGAGCGCGAATGCGAGGAGTGCGGGTTCGACACCCGTGCATTCGCAGCGGACGAGATCGCCGATCGGCTCCGTGATGCCGTCGCGCCGTGGCCGGGTTTCCTCGCCGACCCGAAGGCCGGTGTTCGGCCGCAGGAAGACACCTGGTCGGCGCTCGAATACGGGTGCCACGTTCGCGATGTGTACCGCATGGGGTCCTATCGCCTGGGGCGCATGCTGGCCGAAGACGATCCCCGCTTCGCCAATTGGGACCAGGACGAGGCGGCGGTCGCCGAGCGCTACGACTTGCAGGATCCGGGGCAGGTCACCGACGAGTTGACGGCCGCGGCGACGAAGCTGGCCGACCTGTACGACACCGTGGGGAGCGACCAGTGGCAGCGCCCCGGGATGCGCAGCGACGGGTCGCCGTTCACCGTCGACTCGTTCGGCCGATACGTCCTGCACGACCTCGTGCATCACCTCGTCGACGTGCGACAAGGTTACGAATTGTTGCATGGGGCGCCCTGACGTCATCTGCGACGAATTCCGCGACAAAATAGTGGGCAATACGGCCCATTTAGGTCTCCGAACGGTTGTGCATCCAATCGGGAATGAGGGAGACTTTGCAGATCGTTTGCAACCGACGGCGCTGGGGTTCGGCTGTGGCGGCGCTCTTGGTCCTGACGGCTTGTGGGTCATCTGGGCATCGCTTCCTCGCCAACCGCGACGAGAAGGTCTACCTCCGCGTGCCGAACTCGTGGCACGACGTGAAGTTGTCCGACTCGCTGAAGGATCCCGTGCTGTCGGCCACCAGCGACGCCAAGGTGCTGTCCAAGACCGTCATCACGACGCAGACGGATGCCCTCCAGCAGTCGGATCTGACCGGCGACTCGCCGTTCGCCACCATGACGGTCTACGAGACCACCGGTGTGTTCAACCAACAGCTCTCCGCCTCGTTGGCGCGGCGCGTCGTCGGCCTGGTGTCGTTCGACCCACTTCTTCCGGCCGCCGAGGACGACGGCTTGTCGGAAGTGATCGACTTCAACGCCAAGCCGACCAATGCCAAGGTCAGCGGCTCGCACGTCGTCTACCGGATACGCAGCGACAAGGCCAGCGACTGGGTGCTCACGATCAACCTGTCGACCTTCTTCAACCCATCGCAATCGCGTCTCTACGCCCTCGAGGTCGTCTGTAGCCCGGCCTGCTACGACAAGTCGGCGGCGGAGATCGACAAGATCGTCAACTCATGGAGGATCGGATGATGAGCACGAACGGTTCTGCCCTCTCCCCGATCGACACATCGGTGCACCAGCCGGTCATCGACGACCGCGACCCACCGGTACGCCGCAAGATGTTCTTCTTCGACCGCTTGAAGGTCTTCGTGCTGCTCGCCGTCTTCTTGGGCCTGGTCACGTCGCAGCAAAAGACCGACATCCCCCTGATGTCGTGGGGCGATGCGTTCAGAGATCAGCTGCACGCCAAGTGGTGGGTGCTGATCCTCGCCGGTCTCGAGGTCCTCCGCCAGATCCACAACATCATCTCCGAGCACTCGAAGCGATGGCACCAGTTCTGGCAGAAGAAGGTGTTCGGTGGCTGGGAGTCGCTGATGAGCCGGATGAAGCCGTACACCCGGTTCCGCGTGACGAAGCTCGTCAAGCGACTGATCTTCCTGGCGATCGTCGGCACGATCTTCTCGTGGATGTGGGGCGTCAACCTGCTGCAGGCGTTGGCCGAGGCGCCGGCCCGGATCTTCCGCAACGTCTTCATCAACCCGGCACTCGGCCTGCCGGTCGGGTTGACCATCGCCCTCAGCACCTTGGGTGGCCTGGTCTACATCGTGTTCTTCTTCGGCATCTTCTTCATCGGTGGTGTCGAGACGTTCAAGCCGGGTGAGATCAAGACCCGCTTCAGCGACATCTGGGGACAGGACCATGTCGTTCGGCGTGTGAAGGAGAACCTCGACTTCTTGGAACGGCCGAAGGAGATCGAGGACCGCGGCGGCTACGTGCCGGGCGGCATCTTGCTGTGGGGCCCACCGGGCACCGGTAAGACGTTGATGGCCGAGGCCTCCGCGGGCGAAACCGGCAAGCCGTACGTGTTCGTCGACCCGTCCGCTTTCGTGCAGACCTTCATCGGTGTTGCTCCGATGAAGATCAAGCACCTCTACCGCAAGTTGCGCAAGCTGGCGCTTCGCTACGGCGGCGTCGTGGTCTTCTTCGACGAAGCCGACGTGCTCGGTAGTCGTGGCGGTGGCGGCGGAGGAGGCTTCGACGAGAAGGCGACGATCGAGCAGTACGAGTCGGCGAAGTGGCTCAGCCCACACGGCCAGCGCGAGATCACGGGGTGGCTGCAACAGCAGCATGGGACCGCAGAGCCGGCCACACCGACCAAGACGCATTCGTGGCGTGACGGCATCATCATGGGCGGCATGATGGGCGGCGGCGGGGGCGGCGCCGGCACGCTGCAGGCGCTGTTGACCGAGATGAACGGGTTGAACAAGCCGCGTGGCTTCTTCTCACGGCGCTTCCGCAGCTTCCTCACCATGAAGCCGAAGCCCCCGCCTCGCTATCGCATCCTGCACATGTTCGCGACCAACCTGCCCAACGCGCTCGACGCGGCGCTGCTGCGGCCCGGTCGAATCGACCGCATGTACAAGGTCGGGTACCCGATGAAGGACGGGCGGGCACGCACGTTCCAGGGGTACTTCGACAAGATCCGCCACACGGTCGGTTCACCGGAGATCGAGCGTCTGTCGACGATGACCCCCGGTGCAACCGGCGCGAGCATCAAGGACCTCGTCAACGAGGCGGTGCTCGTCGCGCTGCGAGAGGGGCGCGACGTGGTCACGTGGGCCGATGTGTTGCAGGCTCGCTACCTGCGCCGCGTTGGCGAGCACGAGCAGGTCGAGTTCGTGGAGCGCGAGCGCCACGCGATCGCGATCCACGAGGCGTGCCACGCGGTCACCGCGTATCTCAAGCGGCGTCACTACGAGATCGACTTCGTCAGCATCGAGCCCGGTGCCGGCTACTACGGCGTCGTCATGAGCAACAAGAGCGACGACACGTTCGTCAACTGGCGGTCGATGTACGAGATCGACATCCTGGTGTCACTGGCGTCGTTGGCCGGCGAGCGGATGTTCTTCGACGGTGACAGCTCGGCGGGTGTCAACGGAGACCTCCGTACGGCAACGTATTTCGCGACCGTCATGGAGAGCGCCTACGGCATGGGTGACACGATCGCCGCCCAGTCGGTGATCCAGGAGTTGATCGGCGGTGGAGGCGGCTACGCCAACCCTGCCGACAAGGACGACTCCGAGGCCCGGCACCGCTCCAACATGGGCAATCGCATCGAGCTGCGCCTTGCCCAGATCCTCGACGAGGCGTCGCAACTGCTGCACGAGAACCGGCTGATGGTGTTGGCGATCGCCCATGCCCTGGAGACCCACAAGACGATCTCCGGCGAGGACGTGACGGCGATCTTCGAAGGTCGCCAAGGCCCCAAGATCAACGGCCGCGACTACCACCACCCGTCGTTCCTCGAGGTCGCCGACCGCTACCACAACGAGGCGCTACTGGCTCATCGCATGACCGGCCGCGTCGAAGTACCGCTGCCGGTGCTGATCCCGACGGTCGCTCAACTCGTCAACGCAACCGACCAGCTACCGCCACCGCACCTGTAGTTACTGCTGGCAATCCAGCAGGATCTTGCCTTCTACGCCGCGCCCGAGGATGCGAGCGTGGGCCTCGGCGGCACCTGCCAGAGGAAGCAGCTCACTGATCGGTACGCGCAGTGTGCCTGCAGCGAGCATCGACATCAGCGTCTCGAGGGCGATGCGCTGCTCGTCGGGTGTATCGACCATGCCGCCGTAGCCGAGCAGGTTGACGCTCTTGCGGTACAGGCGCCGGAGGTTGATCGAGACCTGCTCGTCGTTCGAGGTGCCGTAGACCACGAGCCGACCCTGGACAGCGATGGCAGCGATGGCGGCGTCGGTGAACGGCCCGCCCAGCGAATCGAGGATCACGGTCGGCTGGTACGACTCGACCGCAGCTTCCAATCCGTCGGCGCCGGTCACGACGACGTGGTCGGCGCCGTTGGCCGTGATGCCGTCGACCTTGCCCGCCGAACCGGTCTGGCCCCACACCGTCGCCCCGGCGGCCTTCGCCAACTGCACGGCGATGGCGCCGACCCCGCCGCTGGCACCCAGCACGAGCACCTTGTCGCCGGCCTCGACGTGGGCCCGGGCGTGCAAGGCCTGCCATGCAGTGATGCCGGCCACGGGGATGGCTGCGGCCTGGGCGAGATCGACCCCGTCGGCGAGGGGTAGGAGCCACGCGTCGGGCACGGCGATCCGGCTGCAGTACAGGCCTTGGCGGATCACGCCCATACCACCGCCGCGCACCAGCACTGGCCGGCCGCCGACGTGGCCGGTGGCCTCGGTGCCCGGCGTCCAGGGCAGGTTGGCGCCGGCAGCGCCGATCGAGCCCTGGGTGATCCACACGTCGAGCGGGTTGACCGACGCGTAGGCGACGTCGACGAGTTGTTCGCCGGGGCCGGGCTGGGGATCGGGGAGCTCGTCGAGCTGGAGAGTTCCGCCGATGGAGTGAAGTCGGGCTGCGCGCATCGGGCCACTGTAGGTCGATGGATCCGGCGCACGCCGAGCCGATAGCTTGCCAGCGATGATCATCCTCGACGGTGGCACCGGCACCTTGATCCAGGCGCTCGGCGCGCCGATGCACAGCGACACGTGGTGCGCCGACGCCAACCTCACCGACCCCGAGATCGTCCGTGAGGCGCATCGGCAGTACCTCGATGCCGGCGCCGAGGTGCTGATTGCCAATACGTACGCGACCAGCCCGCTGCTGTTCAACCACCTCGGCCGCGACGACGATGTCGCCCTCATCGATGCCGCGGCGGTGCAGTTGGCCCGGGAAGCCAGCGGAGGATCGGTGCCAGTCGCCGGTTCGTTCTCGGTGATGCGCCCGGGCATACCCGGCAGCGACCGCAGCGAGATGTTGCGCCACTGGCCGGAGTCCGAGGCGCGGCGGCTCTTCGCCGCCAAGGCGGACGGCTTCGTGAAGGCCGGTGCCGACATGATCGCCATGGAGATGATGCGCGACGGCGACTACTCGGTCTGGGCGACGGAGGCCGCGGCGGCCGCCGGCCTGCCGGTGTGGGTCGGGATCTCCGTCGAGCAAGACGATGAAGGTTCGCTGGTCGGGTTCGGTCGTCCCAACTGGTTGCTCGACGACTTCGTCGACTCATTGCTGCGGTCGGCCCCGGCAATGGTCTCGATCATGCACACTGCGCCGCATCTGACGACGCCCGCGCTGGAGGTCGTGCGCCGCCACTGGCGCGGCTCGCTGGGGGCCTACGCCGAGTCGGGTTACTTCACGATGCCCGAATGGCAGTTCGTCGACATCATCCCGGAGGCCGAGTACGTCGACCTGGCCAAGCACTGGGCCGAGTCGGTCGACCTGGCGATGATCGGTGGGTGTTGCGGTATCGGCCCCTCCCACATCGCCGCCCTCCGCTCCACCTTCAAACCCTGAGTCGAGTGTTCGACGCCCACGTGGGTGCCTTGAAACACTCCACTCGGGTCACACGGCGCCGGCGAAGATCGGGTCGGTGGTCGGGGCTTCGACGCCGGCCTCGGGCTCGACCGTGACGGCCCATTGCGTGGGGGAACCGTTGACGGCGACGGGCTTGCGCACCCGGCCGCCATCGGCTCGGTCGAGCATGTGCATGGCGTGTGGGCCGGTGTCGTCGATCATCCACAGCTCATAGGCCTTGCCGGTTCCCGGGTCGACCAGGCCGTCACCCATCACCACGGCCTGCTCGAGTGTGGGCGACCAGGCGACCTTGAACGAGCCCGTTCCGGTTCCGGCGAGTGTCGCGATCTTCACGTCGGGCTCGGCGAAGACCCGTGCCGCGGCATCGGCGTAGTCGTTGGAATCGCCGGACCGTCGCCCGACCACGAATGCGCCGAGGGCGATGAGGATCAAGGCCGCGGCGACCGACATCGTCCGCATCATTCGTTGACGGCGCTGCCGGTGTGTCGCCAGGTCGACGACCACCCCAGGCAGCAGCGGGGAGAGTTGGCGGGTGGCGCTGATCTCGGCCATCACGTTGGCCTTCAGCGAGGCGGGGGGCGCGATCGCAGCGGCAGCGGCGACCTGTGACAGCGTCTCGCGGAAGCCGGCGACCTCGGGGCGGCACACTGGGCAGGACGGGTAGTGAGCCTCGAACTCGGCGCGCTCGCGCTCGTCGACGGCGTCGAGCGCATACGCCGCGGCGAGTTGATGAATGTCGGCGCCGCTCATGTGGCAACCCCCAGTTCATCGCGCAATCGAATCATTCCGTCACGAATCCTCGTCTTGATCGTTCCTTCTGCAACATCGAGGAGCAGTGCGACCTCGCGGTAGCTGTGTCCTCCAAAGTAGGCCAGCTCCACCGCTTGTCGTTGTATCTCGGTCAAGCGCTCGAGTGCTTTGCGCACCCGAGTTCCGTCGATGTTGGCCACCACCTGTTCGGCAACGTCGCTCGATTGGATGGGTCGCTTGTGTGCCTCGCGCTCGGTGCGGTCCCTGCTCGCCTGCTCGGAGCGAACCCGATCGATCGCCCGGCGGTGGGCGAGGGTGGCCGCCCACGACCTGACCGACCCTCGCGACGAGTCGTAGCGCGGCGCCAACCTCCACAGCTCGATGAAGGCCTCTTGCGTGACCTCTTCGCTCTGCGACGGATCACGCACCACCTTCAACACGACGCCGTAGAGCAGCGGTGCCAGCTGGTCGTAGAGCTCGGCGAAGGCCGATTGGTCGCCCCGGCCGGCCCGGCTCAGCAGGGTCCCGAGCGGATCGCTCGAGTCGTCCTGACCGGGGTGCTCCAGCCCGCGCCGACGCAATGCGTTACGCAGCAAGCGACAACGCCCAGTCAGTCATGTAACTCGTTCGTTGCCGACACGGATGTGGATTGGTCGGACGTCGGCGCAGCGGCCGACGCGATCGGTGGAGCGAATCGTCGCTTGAGCCGAAGCGCGGGCTGCTCGAGCAGGCGGTACGACAGCAGCGTCGCCACCAGGGCCAGGCTCATGCCGAGCCCGATTCGCACGATGGCCGGTTGGCCGATCAGGCGATCGTCGGTCCAGCGCAGCACGGGCAGGTGCCACAGGTAGAACCCGTACGACACCCGGCCGAAGGCGACAGCAGGCGGCCAGGCGAACACCTTCCACCGCCCGCGCTCGTCGAGCACGACAAGCCCGTAGATCAGCACCACCACGGCCACCGCGGCCAGGCTGTAGCCGATCCCGAACAAGTCGTCGCCTGCATCCCACGCCGCGATCGCCAGCAGTGCGATCGTGCCGGCCACGACCGCCGGCGTCGCGCGGTGCAACGCCGCCGCGCCCGACCACCAACCGCCGTGGTCGCGGCGCAACAGCGCCAATGCCGCGCCGAGCAACAACGCGTCGGGCCGGCCGATGAACAGCGCCGCCGGGCCGACAACGCGCGACATGCGCAGCACACTGATCAACACGGCAACGGCAACGAAGCCCATGGCGAGCGACGTGCCGCGGCGGCGCGGCCGCAGGCACATGGTCAACAGCGCCGGCCAGACCAGATAGAACTGCTCCTCGAGGGCCAGCGACCACGTGTGCCCCAGCAAGGTGCCCGGCACGTGCGCCCACCACGTGAGGTTGCGGGTGTACGACGCGGCGGCGACGATCTCGCGCAACGCGTTGTGCCGGGTGTCGGGCGCGGCAACCAGCAGCGCCCACGCGGCGACGAACGCCAGGAGCCCGAACAACGCGGGCAACAGGCGAAGGGCGCGCCGGATGTAGAAGCGCCCGATCGACACGCGGCCTCGACTGTCCATCTCCTCGACCAGCAATGTGGTGATGAGGAAGCCGCTGAGCACGAAGAACATGTCGACGCCGATCGAACCGGCGGGGACCAGGCGAGGATGGGTGTGCACACCGGCAACGAGCAGGACCGCCAGCGCGCGAACGCCGTCGAGGCTCGGCCGGTATCCCAACGGCCGGTCTGCGGGCGGCACAGCGGTCTCGGATGCAGGCACTGATGAGCGAGGTTAGCGAGGGTGAATACACTCGGCCCTCATGCCACCGTCGTTGCCAGATCGCGCTCGCGTCGTCGTGATCGGCGGGGGAGTGATCGGCTGCTCGGTGGCCTACCACCTCGCCCAGATGGGATGCAGCGACGTCGTCGTGCTCGAGCGCGACAAGCTGACGTCGGGTACGACGTGGCACGCCGCCGGCCTGATGGTCACGTTCGGCTCGCTGTCGGCGACCTCGACGGAGATGCGCAAGTACACCAGCGATCTCTACTCCCGGCTGGAAGCCGAGACCGGCCAATCGACCGGGTTCAACCCCGTCGGCTTCATCGAACTGGCGACCGAGCCCGACCGGCTCGAGGAGTATCGCCGGGTCAGCGCCTTCAACCGCTACTGCGGGGTCGACGTGCACGAGATCTCCGCCAACGAAGTCGGCGACCTGTTCCCGCTGGCGAAGACCGACGACGTGCTCGCCGGGTTCTATGTGAAAGAAGACGGCCGCGCCAACCCGGTCGACGTGACCATGGCGCTGGCCAAGGGAGCGCGTCTGCAGGGTGCGACGATCGTCGAGGGTGTCTCGGCGATCGACGTCCTCCGGCGGGATGGCGTGGTCACCGGGGTGCGCACCGACCACGGCGACATCGAGGCCGAGGTCGTCGTCAACTGCGCCGGGATGTGGGCCCGCCAGCTCGGCGAGGCGGCCGGCATCAACATTCCGCTGCAGGCCGCCGAGCACTACTACCTGATCACCGAGCCGATCGACGGCCTGTCGAACACCTGGCCGGTGATCGAGGACCCCGCCAACTATGGCTACTACCGCGAGGAGGGCGGCGGGTTGATGATCGGGCTGTTCGAGGCGGTGTGCGCGCCGTGGAACGTCGGCGGAATCCCGAACGACTTCTCGTTCGGCGTGATCCAGCCCGACTGGGACCGCATGGGCCCCTACGTCGAGCGGGCGATGGGCCGCGTGCCGGTCTCCATGGAGACCGGGGTCCGTCTGTTCTTCTGCGGACCGGAAAGCTTCACGCCCGACCTGTTGCCGGTCGTCGGCGAAGCACCGGAGTTGAAGAACTACTTCGTCGCCGCCGGTATGAACTCGGTCGGCATCCTCACCGGTGGTGGGATGGGCCGCATGCTGGCCCATTGGATCTTGACCGGCCGGCCCGACGTCGATGTGACCGGGTTCAACATCGATCGCTTGCACCGGTACCAGTCGAATCCGGAGTACCGCGCCACCCGCACCGTCGAGTCACTCGGCATGGTCTACCAATGCCACTATCCGGGCAAGTCGATGACCACGGCGAGAAATGCGAAGGTGTCGCCGATCCATCAGCGGTTGCAGGCGCAGCGCGCCTACTTCAAGGACGTCAGCGGATGGGAAGGCGCGGACTGGTACGCGCCAGAGGGCGTCCAGCCGAAGGTCGAGCGGTTGTCGTGGGGTCGGCAGAACTGGTTCGACTACTGGCGTGCCGAGCACGAGGCGGCGCGCAACGACGTGATCGTGATGGACATGTCGTTCATGTCGAAGTTCCTCGTGCAGGGCCGCGACGCCGGCCGGTTGCTCAACCAACTCTCGGCCAACAACGTCGATGCCGACCGAGGAGTGATCACGTACACCCAGTGGCTGAACGAGGCGGGCACGATCGAAGCGGATCTCACGGTCACCAAGCTCGACGACGATCGGTATTGGGTCGTCGCCACCGACACGGCGCACCGGCACGTCGAGACCCGCATGCGGCGTCACTTCGGCGATCAGCACGCGATCGTCACCGACGTCACCGCGGGGTACGCGCAACTGAACGTGCAGGGCCCGCGATCGCGCGAGTTGCTGCAATCGATCACCTCGGCGGACCTGTCGAATGCAACGTTCCCGTTCCGCACGGCGCGGTACATCGACATCGGGTTCGCCCAGGTGCTGTGCGTGCGGATCACCTACCTTGGCGAGTTGGGGTACGAGTTGTACGTGTCGGCGGAGCAGGCGGTGCACGTCTACGACCGCATCGTCGCCGCCGGCGAGGCGTTCGGCCTTCGTCACGCCGGTCTGAAAGCACTGGGGAGCCTGCGCATGGAGAAGGGGTAC
>JANMNE010000057.1:0-12415 GCA_031373785.1 Ilumatobacteraceae bacterium | reverse complement strand
TTCGCGACGTGCAGCCATTCGACGAAGCGATCAAGTCGATCAGTTGTGCGATCGCCGATCCCGACGGCGACGCGATGACCGCCGACATCGACACCGTGCTGGTCGGTCCGGAGGGTGGGTTCACTGAGGGTGAACTCGGTGCGGCCGCCCGTCGGGTGGCATTTTCCGGGAACGTGCTGAGAGTGGAAACAGCGGCGCTCACTGCGGCTATCTTGCTGACTCAGCGTCACGAACGTACCTAATTTGCCACGGAGAGTTGTATTTTCTCAACAAATCTGGCACAGTTGCCGATGTAGTTGCGGCTAGGCGGGAATCAAGCGGAGGAGAGCGGGGCGAATGCGCGAGTTCGATGAAGATGATGTTTCGGCGTCTCCTTACAGCAGGAAGGTGGGCGAACGCCTGCGGGTGATCCGCAGGCAGAAGCGCCTGTCCCTCCAAGAGGTCGAAGCGACCTCGAGTGAGGAGTTCAAGGCATCGGTGTTGGGTGCGTACGAGCGCGGCGAGCGGGCCATCTCGGTGCCCCGGCTCGAGCGCCTGGCGAAGTTCTACAACGTGCCGGTCGACCAGTTGTTGCCACGGGAAGACATCACGGCTCCGGTCGAGGGTGACACTGCCGGCAAGAAGCTGGCCGTCGATCTGTTGAAGCTGAGCCAGCTGCGCGGGCAACCGTTCGAGATGCTGGTGCGCTTCTTGAAGATGATCCAGGTGCAACGCCAGGACTTCAACGGCAAGGTCATCACGGTTCGTGGCGACGACACTCGAGCGATCTCGGCGATGCTCGACGTGCCGGTCGACCAGGTGGGTCAGCGCCTCGATGCGCTCGACCTGCTGTACCGTCCGATGTAGTGACTCTTCCGCGATCTCGGCCGTTCGGCGTCTATATCCACATCCCGTTCTGCAGGCATCGTTGTGACTATTGCGCGTTCGCGACCTGGACGGATCGCGACCATGTGATCGACGACTACCTCGACGCCTTGCGTCGCGACATCTCGCGTGCCGCGCTTGCCCCGGTCACCAGTGTCTTCGTCGGCGGCGGCACGCCGACGCGGGTCCCTGCCGAGGATCTCGCTTCGGTCTTGGCCGTCGTTCCGTTGGCGCCGGGTGCCGAGGTCACGGTCGAGTGCAATCCCGACGACGTGACAGTCGAGATGATTCGGGTCTACGCCGCGTCCGGCGTGAATCGCGTGAGCCTCGGCGTGCAGTCGATGGTGCCGTCGGTGCTCGCCTCGCTCGGGCGCACCCACGTCCCGGCCAACGTCGAGCGAGCGGTCGCCGCCGTGCGGGCGGCAGGTCTGCCCACCTTCAACCTCGACCTCATCTACGGCGGCGCTGGCGAGAGCCTCGACGATTGGCGAACCACGCTGCAGGGTGTGCTCGCCCTCGATCCACCGCACGTGTCTGCGTACGCACTGACGATCGAGGCCGGCACACCGTTGGCCGAGGACCCGTCACGACATCCCGACGACGACGATCTGGCCGACAAGTACGAGTTGGCCGACGACCTGCTGACGGCTGCTGGTCTGGAGAACTACGAGGTCAGCAACTGGGCCGAACCCGGCCACGAGTGTCGTCACAACGTGCTGTACTGGCGGCAGGGCAACTACCTCGGCTTCGGCTCGGCAGCGCACTCGCATCGCGATGGCCACCGCTGGTGGAACGTGCGCACACCGGAGCGGTACGTCGGCGCCGTGCGCGACGGCGAGTCGACGGAGGCCGCGGGGGAGAACCTCGACGACGAGACCCGACGCATCGAGGGCCTGCAGTTGGCACTGCGGATGAAGGATGGCGTGCCTGCCTCGGCACTCGATCCGGATGGTCTGGACGGCCTGATCGTGACCGACGGCGAGCGTGTTCGCCTGACCCGACACGGTCGCCTGCTGGCCAATGAAGTGTCGCTGCGGTTGCGCTGACTGATAGTCTCAGAGGCCTACACGGGCGTGTAGCTCAGTTGGTTAGAGTGCTACCATGACACGGTAGAGGTCCCGGGTTCGAGCCCCGTCACGCCCACGTCATGTCACTCGATCGCATCACCGTGGATCACCAGATCATGGGAGGTGCGCCGTGCATCGCAGGTACCCGCATCCCGGTTGCAACGGTCGTCTCGCTGGTTGCTGAAGGCATGGCTGTCGACGCCATTGTCACTGAATTCCCACAGCTTGATGCCGAGGCTATTCGCCAGGCGTTGCAGTTCGCAGCCGACGCGGTGAGGGAACGAGCGCTGCCACTCCGCGCGATTGCGTGAGATTCCTGCTTGACGAGTGTCTGAGCCCGCAAGTGGCGAGATTGCTCGTTGAAGCTGGTCATGACGCAGCGCATGCAGCTGAGTTCGACTTGCTCGGACACACAGACGAGGAAGTGATGTCGGTGGCCCGAAGCGATCGACGGGTCCTGCTCAGCGCTGACACCGATTTCGGGGAGTTACTGGCTCGAAGCGGTGATTCGATGCCAAGCGTCATTCTGTTGCGGCGGCAATCCCACACCGCGACTGATCAGGTTGGTGTCGTTCTGGCCGCGCTGATTGATGTTTCCTCGGACCTGGAAGCTGGGGCGATCGTGGTCGTCGAAGACAACCGAATACGGGTCCGTCGGTTGCCGATCCATCCTGCATAGACTCGGCATCGCCAAGGTCGACGGCGAGCCCAGGTCCTTGGCTTGCTTCTCGGGCGTCTTCGGCATCAGGGCAGTGATAGCTCGCGGCGGATGCCGCGCTCGACTGCGTCGATCAGTGCCGAGCGCAATCGCGTCGCCGGGACGAGCTGACGGACCGAACCGACCCGCAGCGCTCGCTCGACGCTGTGCACTTGGTCGAATTCCGAGGCGACCTGGCCCAACTTCTCCGAACGTACGGCGGCGGTGACGTCGGCAAGGCGGGCGCGGTGACGGGCCCGCTCGGCTCCCTCGGCCTTGGCCGCCAGCTCCTCGAGCTCGACGACTCGGATGTCGGCGCGAGCCCGTTTGTTCACCTCACCGGCGAACACCACTGCCGCCGCGGGAGCGCCACCGATGACCGACGCTCGCGAACCCTCGACGGCGAGCGTTTCGAGCCCCTCGTTCAACGCCTGGGAGAACACCACGAACGCGCCGCCGTGGTAGCGGGAGATCACGCAGAACACGATCGGCCCCCGGAAGTTCACCACGGCCCGGCCGACCTCCGCGCCGTATTCGAGCTGCAGCGAGCGCATCGAGTCGGGCGAGCCGTCGAAGCCCGACAGGTTGGCCAGCACGACAAGCGGTCGGTTGCCGCTGGCGCCGTTGATCGCTCGGGCGAGCTTCTTCGCAGATAGCGGGAAGAGCGTGCCCGAGGACCAGTTCTCGGGTCCATCAGCGGGCACCAGGCCACGGCGCGGCAGGGGCCGCGACTCGATGCCCAAGAGAGCGATGGGCTGACCGCCGAGGTGAGCGTCCCACACGACCGCGGTATCGGCATTGCGCATGGCCGGCCAGCGTTCGAGCGGCTCATGGTCCTGGTCGGCGACCGCCGCCATCACCGTGCGGATGTCGAATGGAAGCTTGCGGTCGGGGTTCGTTCGTTCCGAGAAGATGTCGCCCACCGTGGCGAACGGGCTGCCGTCGGCATGGTGGGGATGCAGGCACACATCGCGATCGGTCGGATCGGTCGTCGCCGCCGGCCGCGGGAATCGCTCGCCTGGGGCGATGTAGGTGTGGGCGTGATGGGCAAGAAGCACGCCGATCGCCCCGTTGAGGTCGGGTGCCCAGTACTGAGCCTGACCGTTCGGCCCCATGACGCGCTCGTAGCCGCCGATGCCGAAGTTGTCGTCGGCGGACACGCCGCCCGAATAGTCGAGCGCCTGTTTGCCGGTCAGCACCATCGCCGAGTCGGGGGTCATCACCAGAATGCCCTGCGTGTGCATCAGCATCGTCGCCTCGGCGTTCCAGTAGGGCTGGCCGCCGACGTTGATGCCGGTCACCACCACGTTGATGGCACCACCTCGCTGGGTGAAGTGGATGATCTGACGCAGTACTACCGCGATCCAGTCCATGCTCTCGGTTCCGCTGTCCATGGAGATCTTGGCTCCAGCGGAGAGAGCGAACCAGTCGACGGGAACACCGAGCGACTCGGCCAGGTCGAGGGCGGCAATGATCCGCCGGCACTCCGGCTCGGCCAATGACCCGAGAAGGCGCGTCGGGTCGCTCAGCAGGGTCACCCGCGTCATGCCCTCCGGGTATCGCTCGGTGACGTTGCGCACGAGGCCCACGACGATCGCTGCCGTGTTGCTGCCGTAGGGACGGGTGACCGGCACCAAGCAGTCGCCCTCGAGGTCGTACTCGCTGAACGAGCCTCCGGCGATCTCGGCCTGCCCACCCGCCTGCGGCGCCGTGACCATGTCGACGATCTCGTAGGGATACGCTGTGCCGCGGCGCCTGGTTTGCACGACCTTTCGCGTGTACTCGTCCAGCGGTTGAAGCGGCTCGTGCTGCGGGTCGCTCTCGGTCAGCACGAATCCGGCACCGATCGGGTTGGAGATGCGCAACACCCGGTCGCGAAGCTCGCCGTTGACGGGATCGGGGCGCCGGCATTGCACGTCGATGTGTTCGAGACCGAGCCCGCTGATGGTCGGCGCGAGCCGGCGGGCGAGGGCCTTGATGTCGCTGATGCGGAGCAACACCGGCGGCCAGACGTGCAACAAGATGCGGTTCCAGTACAGGCGCCGCTCCGGTGGCAGTGGTGCTTGGAAGCGGCGGATGCCGGCGATCGCCCCGAGCAGCACTCGCTCGAGCTGGGGCAACGCCACCGTTCGGTTCTCGCTGTCGCGCAGGGTGGTCAGGTCGCGAACCTCGGCGAGGGCGAAGAGCCGCTCGTCATCCGGATTGGCGCGCGCCCGGGCTCGGAACAGGTAGACATCTTCGCCTGCGGGCAGCCGCTCGATCGAGAAGTTCCGCAATCGCGAAAGCCGCAACCGGGTGGCCATCAGTGGGTGCATGCCGCGGAGGAAGTCGTCCTCGCGGAACCCGTCGGGCGACCAACGGAACGTGTGGTGCCGCATCGAGCTCATGCGATCCGATCCCGGTCCAGCCCCGGCCACGACGACAACGACCCGCCGCACGTTCGCCGGCAGCGACGAGGCGTCGAGCACACCCCGAAGTCGTTCGGCGAGTGCATCGGAATCGCCGAGTGGCTCGGCCGACCACGCGTAGACATCGAGCACGACGGTGTCGTCGCTCGCCATGTTTGCTGCCGACGTCGCCGCGGTCTTCACCATGCGGCCCAGTTCGTCGATCGGGCCGCTGGCGGTGAGAACCTGCACGCGGCCGCCCTTGTCGTCGTCGTAGGCGCCGTGCAGCATCGGGTTCCCACCACCGGCGACGGCATCGAGGTCGCCGAGGGCCCGCATGCGGTAGTAGCGGCGTGTCATTACTTCGAGGGCGATCCAGCGTTCAGCCTCGCTCACCCCCGACATGCGGCCGAGCAGGAGCGGCGCCAGCGACAGCGGGCATTCGACCAGGGATTGGACGTGTTCGGTGTGCGCAGTGGCTGCGGGATTGTCCCCGAGCGCGGCCAAATGGTGTTCCATGGCGGCGAGTTCGACGAGTCGAGCGCGCTCCAGCACGGGCTCGTCGAATTGGTGGAACTGCACATCGCGGGCGAGGTCGGCGATCACTGGATAGCCGTGCACGGTGGCAGCGATGAGATGCCCGAGGCACTCGCGCAAGGCGTCAGCCGACGTCTCGGAAAGTGGTTCGATTTCGTGCAGCCAACGCTCCAGCACAGCGACGATGACCGGCAACTGGGTTGTCACGCGCTGCTGCGACTGGAAGATCCAGTACAGCGCGTCCTGCAGCGCGGGCCGACGCTCGAGCGATCGCACCCCGTAGTGAGCGAGCGCCCGCCGGAGATCCGTGGCGAACCTTCGGGGCAAGCCTTCGCGCTCGGCGTCGAGTGAGCGGAGGTAGGCGAAGAAGTGCTCTTGGGGGCTGCGCACTCGAATCTCGTCATCGCCCTCGTCGTGCTGGCTGCGGAAGAGCAACCGCAAATCGGCGAACAGTGTCACCAGGCGGATCTCGCGCTGCACGACCTCTGAGTCAGCGCCGAGCGAGAAACAAACGTCGGCCCAATCGTCCACAGCGGCACGGGCATCGGCCGGGTCGACGTCGTATCCGAGCAGCAGGTTGCTGAGTGTGAGCAGGTTGGAGTCGCAGCGCTCGATGGGAGCGCTGCGCGGACGGGCGACCGGTCCGGGCAGCTGGAGCGTCGTTGTCGACGCAGCCGCAATCGGAGCGGCCGCGGTCGGAGCGTCTTGGTTTGCTTCGAGTCGGACGAGGACCGCCCCGGCAGGAACGTGAACGTTGGGGCTTGCCGACACTTGGCGCACTCGGCCAGCAGTTTGCGCGGTCACGACGGTTTCGAGCTTCATGCTCTCGACGACTACCACAGCATCGCCAGCCTCGACTTGGTCGCCGGGAGCCACGCATACTGACACCACGACCCCCGGCATCGGGGAACGGATGACGCTGCCGTCATCCGCTACGAATAGATGGGCGGCGCCGTCGACCTCGACGTCGTGATGCGTTCCTGTGGTCGTGGACACGACGCGGTATTCGCGCCCGTCGACTATCATTCGGCTCTCGAACTTGCCCATGCGGCGGAGGTCAATGTCGGCGTACCCGTCGCCGAGGCGTACGCGGTATCGGAGGGGTCCGGTGCGCGACACATCGAGCACGAATCGACCGCCGCGATGGCGGAGCTCGACCCGTCGCGACATGTCGCCGGCCGTTTGCGGGCGTCCGCGTCGGCTCCAGGAATAGAAGTTGACGTGGGCGGCCATCAACTCGATGTCGTAGCAGTCGATCGCCGCCACCAACAGGGCGAGCACCGCGTCGGGCCGCCCCGGCGACTCATCGCCCACCGAGTCGGTCAGCGGAGGTGACAGCTGTCCAAGCAGAAACCCCCGGTTCGTGGCGCCACCCTCGACCACCACAACGGTCTGGTTCAGTGCTCGTCGTAGCCGCACAACCGCTTCATCCCGATCGCGCCCCCACACGGTGATGGTGATGATCGCGCCGTGGCCGTGGTGCGTCAGGCTGTCGCCCTCGGTGACACTCCGATCAACTCGCACGCCGGGCCCACCGGGCAGGCGCAGCAACGCGACAGTTCCCTGAGCGAGCGGCATGTGTCGGTCGGCGTCCTCAGCACGCACGTGCACTGTGATCGCATGGCCGGTCGCAACCGTAGGGGATTCGTCGAGGCGACCTCCGTCGGCAACGTGGAGCTGGAGCTTCATCAGATCGATCCCGGTAGTCATCTCGGTGACGGCGTGCCCATCGTCGAGTCCCGGTCGCACACCGACGAGCGACCAGGCGTCGCCCTCCTCGACGAGAAACAGAACCGAGCACGCGCCCGGGCCGGTTGCTGCGGCAAGGACTCGACGAGCTTCGTCGCGAAGGACTCGATCCATCCTTGGCGTGAGCCGAGCCGATTCGACCAGCGAAGTGCGCTCACACAAGCCGACTACCACCGTGGTGCCGTCGCGATCGGTGACGGCGTGAACCTCGATGAGGTGCGTACCTGCGGCCGGGACGGCGGGTCGCAAACTGTCGATCTGGTCTGCGGGCAATGCAACCGACGTCGCCCCGATGCTTCGGATCCTCAGGCGCTCGCAGCAACTGGCGAGCACAGGGCGCGCTTGCACCGAGCCTCCACCGTCCCACACGGCGTCGATGCCCGCCGCCGAGAGAGCCTGCTCGATGGACGCCACGTCGGTCCAGTCGTCGCCGGCGACAAGCATGGCATCATCCGCTTCGCGGACCCACAGACTGCCGGCATCGTCGTGCGTGTGCAGGGCGATGACCGCAAGATCCCGCCCGCGCTCGAGGCAGTACTCGCGTGCAGCACCGATCATGCGCAGTGCGGGCTCGCCGGCGTCGACGACAGCGAGCCGGGCAGTCGACCCTGCGTCGCTGTGGCCGGTCATTGCATGGCCCGTCGCAGGGGCTCGAGGGCCGACTCGTCGGCACCGCCGGGCAGGGCAATCGTCTCGTATGCCTCCACGGCGACGCGGACATGCCCGGGGTCGTCGACCACAACGGCGTCGACCCCGCAACCATCCGCTCGTGGCGTCACGACAGCCTTCCAAGGCCCCACTTGGTCGGTCACCGGATACAACGACACCTTTCCGACCCGCAGCGGAAGCGCCAGGCGGCCGGTCGTTCCCAGTTCGAGGATGCCGGCCGTCTGGAAGCACAACTCGATCAATCGCGGCTCGACGAGCAGTGGGGCATCGTCGGGCCGGTGGTTTGGAGGAAGGTGTGGTGCGAGGCGGCCGACAACACGGTCGCCGTCTCGCCAGGCGGCGTCGACCACCCGGTAGGCCGGGCCGTGGAAGTAGATGCCGTAGATGTCGTCCGCGCCGACGATCGGCCCGCTGGCCGCTGCCGCGGGATCGGAGGTGCGCGGTGGAGCCGGGGTACGCGAAAGTCGCACCCGTCCGGTGAAATGATTGGTCACCTGCTCGGGTTGGTTGGCCAGCGACCGGCTGGCGATCAGTCGGCAGTCAGCGATCAGCGCCTCGCCGTCGCGCCACGGTTGAGCCACGAACTCGAGCCTGCGAGGCTCGTCGCGGAAGAACTTGCACGGCGCCAAGAAGGCGACATCCTCGACCGCGACCGGCGTCCAGCCGGCGGCCGAAGCCGACGCCACCTCGGCAAAGCCTTCGATGCCCATCACGCCCGGGAGAACCGGTGTGCCGTCGATGCGGTGATGGTCGAGGAAGCTCTGTTCGGTCGGATCGAGGTCGGTGTGCATGGTCAGTCCACCCGCCAGCGTCCACTCGGTGAACGCACCGAGCATCGGCCCCGCCGGGGCGGCGAGCCCTGCGCTGGCGGCGACGGGGTCGAACCCGTCGCGCTCGGCCACGAGCAGGCCGAGACTGCCGGCCACGACAACCTCTCCGCCCTCGCCCGCGGCGGTGATCTCGCGCTTCACGACCGGCACGCCGATCTCCGGCGGCAGCATGTCGATCCCCGCAAGCGCCATCATCTTGGGGATCGAGCCGCGGCTCGCCATTCCGATGTTCGCCCATGCAGTCCAGTCGATGGCGACGCCACGTGTGCCGGGCCGAGTGTTGCGGAAGTTGGCGATGCTCTTGCACAGCAGGTCATTGGCCGCGCTGTAGTCCGTCTGGCCGCCGTTCCCGAAGCGGCCGGCAATCGAGCTGAAGACGACAGCGGTCCCGAGCGGCGTATCGCCCAGCCCGTGAAGCAGGTTGAACCAGCCGTCGCTCTTGACATCGAAAACGAGGTCGAACTCTCTCGCCGGCTTGGTGTCGAGCGTGTGGCTGATCTCGAGACCTGCAGCGTGCAGCAAGACGTCGACGCGGGCGTGACCATCGCGCACTTCGCCGAGTACGGCTGCCACGGCTTCGCTGTCGGTGAGATCGACCTGGTGCCAACGCGCAGTACCTCCGGCTCGCCGGATCGCGTCAATCGTGTCGGCCGCGGCTTTTGCTCGCTCGAGGCGTGCCAGTTCGCGCTCGATGAGAGCGGGTGTTGCTCGTTCGCCGCGCGCCGCGATGCGCTCGGCCAGGTCGCGCTTGAGACCATCGCGATCGATGACAGACCTCGCCAGATCGGGATCGGCCGGGTCGGGTTCGGCGATGAGGTCGAGGAGGTGGAACGTGCCGCCATGTGTGGCCAGGTCGACGGTGATGGCCGACACGATGCTGCCGGCCGCGCCGGTGATCACGAAAACGCTCTCGGGTGTGAGCGACCGTTCCGGCCCGCCGTCGACTGCGGGTCGATCGGCAAGTGCAATGGTCCAACGCCATCCGCCGGCGTGACCGATCTCGATCGTGCCGGGATCGTTGAGGGTCTCGGCGACCAGCTGCTCGGCGATCATGGTGGCGTCGTCGCCGACGGCGAAGTCGACCGTCTTGACCAGCGCATCGGCGCGCTCGCGGGCGTAGGCCTTGGTGAAGCCGGTCACCGCTCCGCCCATCGGCGCAGAAGCACCTTCCGGGCCGTAGCCGTGCTGCCCACCCAATCGTGTGGCAGTGACCAGGAACGTGCCTGGCGCGGCGACGTCGTTGTACAGCTCGCGCATGGCTCCCGCCAACAACTTGACCCGTAGTCGAAGGCTCTCGCGCCACGTGTCGGCGTCGAGCGCGGCGTGCGGTCCCTCGTCGTCGACGGCGGCCAGCCAGTACATGCCCGTGATCGAACCCGCCTCGCGCCATGACGCCAGCCGTCCAACGAGATCCTCGGTGTTCGGGGCGTCGTCGACCAGGAGCGTCTCGACGCCGCGCTGATGCAGGCATTCGATGAGCGCGGCACCCACCTCACCGGTGTCGGCCATCACGATCACACGGCTCGCTGCATCGAGGGTGACCCCAGTCGGCGCGCAGTGCTCGATCGGTGGCCTCAGCACCACGCGTGGAACGCGACGCGGGAAGGCATCGGCGATCGCAGTCTCCACGGCAGGCGTGTCGACGACGGGCGTGTCGACGACGGGCGTGTCGACGGCAGGCGCTTCGATGACGGCTGGCGTGTCGTTGACGGGCGTGTCGATGATGGGTGGTGTGGTGGGTTGGGTGCGGTCGCGGACGAAGCCGAGGATGTGGTTGATGGTTGGGTAGTCGCGGAGTTGGAGTTTGTCGTCGCGGGGGATGGAGTATTCCTCGCGGATGGTGGCGAACAGTTCGGCTTGTTTGACGGTGTCGATGCCGAGGTCTGCTTCGAGGTCGAGGTCGGGGGCGAGCATCTCGGCTGGGTAGCCGGTTTGTTCGGCGACGAGGGCGACGATGCGGGCGGCGATGGCGTCGATCGAGACAGCTGGTGGTGGTGGTGCGGCAACGACGGCAGGCGCTTCGACGACGGCTGGCGTGTCGATGACGGGCGCGATGGCGACGGGCGCAATCGAGACTGGGCCGTGATCGATGAGCCGCAGCCGACGCTGTACAACCTGAAGCTCGGCGGCGGCGTCGCCGCTGATGCGCGCCAACCAGCTGTCTCGTTGCGCGTGATCGGTGACGCGGTAGGTCGCGCCGAGTTCATCGGGGCTGCGTCGTCGACCATCTGGCGGTGGGATTCGCCGCAGCAGCAGCATCGAGATCTGGGAGCCGAAGCCGGCGGCGAGTCGCAGGGCGTATTCGACCTGGTGTGAGCCGCCCTTCGACAAATTGAGCGGGCCGAGCTCTGGATCGGGGTCGCGATAGTTGGCGACCGGTGGGATGATCCCGGTCTCCAGTGCCTTCACGGCGACGACGTCTTCCAGACCGACAGCCATCGCGTGGCCGGTGAACCCTTTGGTATTGGCGATGACCACACGATCCGCATCAGCGCCGAACACCCGCCGCAGCGCAAAGATCTCGGCCGACGCGCTGCCGCCTCGCGCCGGGGTGTAGGTCTCGTGCGACATGAACACTGTCGCCGGAGCGATTGCATGGCGGTCGATGCCGCTGCGCGCCTCGGCCCCGGCGACCAATCGCTCCATCACGTCGCCGATGTGGTCGACGTCGAGCCGAGTGCCATGGAACGCGCTGTTGGCGGTGACGGTGCCGAGAACTTCGCAGATCGGCTGCAAGCCGCGTTCGCGCGCCGCCTCGGCAGACTCGATCACGATGGAGGCGGCGCCCATCCCGAGGATCATTCCGTGGCGCCGGCGGTCGAACGGCAGGGCCGCTTCGGCAACCTCGTCGTCGGTGGCCGCTGCCCCGGTTGCAAGGAACCCGGAGCCGAACCATCCGAGGAGGGCGTCGGAGGTGATGTCGTCGGCGGCGATCACGACGACGCGACGGCAACGACCGGCGCGAATCCAGTCCTCGGCCACGGCGACGGCCTGGGTGGTGCTGGCGCACGCCGAGTTGATTTGTGTGTTGGGTCCGCGGGCGCCGATCAGGTCGGCGAATTGGGAGTGCCCCATCGACAGGACGCGGAGAAGGAAGCGGCGGTTGAAGTGGTACGGCTCGTCATCGATCAACTTGCCGAGGTCGTGAAGCCGGCGGTCGATCTCGTCGAGAGCCACAGAGGCTCCCTCGACCTCGACCAGGCGGACACGGATGGCTTCCAGTTCGGCGCGTTCTTCGCGACGGGTCTGGTCGGTGGCAAAGTCGTGGGCATCCGTGGCGAACTCCTCGATCCCCGGGAAGGCGGAGGCGAAGATCACGCCAGTGTCGTCGCGCAGCTCGTCCGGCAGTCCCCAGCGCTCGGGCAAGTGGGTGCCGATGTGGGTCGTCTTGTACCGCATCATCAAGGGGATCCCGGCGTCGCGCAGCGCGTCGAAACCTGCTGCGATCGCGAGTTGTGAGTTACGGCCGTACGCGGCCACCCGGTCGGCGTCGACCCCGAACTCGGCCGTGAGATCGAACTCGCCGGCGCGGGCGGCGAGCTTGAGGACTTCGCTCGGGCTGTCGATCGTCTGGAACGACGCACCATCGTCGCTCTTCACCAATCGGGTGATGCG
>JANMNE010000042.1:0-48295 GCA_031373785.1 Ilumatobacteraceae bacterium | reverse complement strand
GGACCCGAGTTCATCCCCGTCCTACTCCGCCAACGAGACCACGCCCGCAACCACCACCAGACCGAACGAGCCGACCTCTTCAACAACCTCATCAACCGAGCCCAAACATGCGCTTGACAACGATCACCCGTATAACGGCAGTTCTGCGTGCGGCGCGGCTATGGCTTCCGACAGGTTCTGCTGAGAACCCGCACGGACTTGACGGGGGTCTTGGCGTTCGCAGCGTCGAGGTAATTGGGGATTCGAAGTTCGATGCAATCGTCGACGTGCAGGCGAGCCGAATCCGCGTCCGAGATCGGAAAGCAGCCGAGCAGATCCGTCTGCTCTGGATCCTCGGGTGTGAAACAGATCGTGCCGGGTCGCAGATCCGTCACCGTTCCGGTGGTGCGGGACAGGTCGTCATCACACGCTGATGTTCCAGCGAGAGCGACAAGGAGGACCACACCCAGACAACCACGCATGCAGCAATTGTGCCCGTCGACGGGGAGCCACGCCGATCACCGGAATATCCGCGGATATTCCGGTAATCGAGGATCATTCCGCCGGGTTACTCCGGTGATCGCTGTCCAGGAGCCAGGTGCGCGAGATCTCACTGGCAGATATGGGGGCTGACGAAGCGGTCCAAGAACAAATCCGGTGAGTACGCAAACCAGTTGGCACAGCCTCTCGCGCCTGTCAGGCCACCTTGTCGGGAGGTGTATTCTGCTCATAGGGGGAAAGACAAGAAGGAGAGGGACATGGGGAAGCGAATCGCGAAGGGCGTATCGGTGCTCGCGGTGACGGCGATGGTGGTGCTTGCGAGCGCCACACCTAGCAGTGCGTTCATCCACGAAATGATCGGTGCGTCGTGCCGCTTCGGTGGCCAGGATGTGGAACCACCAGGCCAGGTGGGTGCGTCGAGCGGCAACTCGTTCATTCGTGCACTGCAGGCCACGGGGGTGATCTCGTCGATCGTCGCTACCCCGACTCAGGTGACGATCAACTTCGATCTGAGCCGGCCGAACGCGAAGTTCGTGTCCGCAGGATTCGATTTGAGGATTCCGGATGGCGCTGCTCCAGGGGTGGATCTCGTCCTGAGCCCGTTGCCAACGATCGACGGTTCGACGTTCCCGGCGTTCGTTCACTGCGCGAACCTGGGTTAGCACGTTCGGGCCCGCGGCCAAGTAAGTCCGCCGCTGCGGACTGGCTCCAGCAAACTGCTACGCCCAGAATCCGTTTCGCGACGAATGGTCAGAGCGGCGCGGGTTGATGCGAATGCGGCTCGCCCCGTTAGCGCCGATTGCCCGATATGGAGCGGGTCGCGCCAGTGCTGTTCCGGGTAGTCGAGGGAAAGATGGACGAAGTTGGGCAGCGTGTCAGTCAGGTGTGCGGTGGCCGTCGAGGAATGCGTCGACGGCGCGATGTGCGGCCTGTTTGATTTCTCGGTAGTCGCCGACTTCGACGATGTCGGAGTCGATCTCTTGTTCGAACGCGCTGAGTTCGAGCGCAAACAGCTGATCGTCGTAGTCGGTGTATCGGTGACGGATGAACGCCCGCGCCGCCAACGCCGCACGATCCTCGAGCGTCAAGGTCTTGGTTCGACCAACTCGTCCACTGCCGACAACAGCCGCCCGATCGACCGCTCCGTGAGCGATCTCGCTCGCCGTCGCCGAATGCTCGGGAGCGAAGTTCAACCATTGCATCACTGCCTCTTCGAAGTGGGCGCGGTACGTGGCTTCGTTCTTGTCGCGCTGGCGGCTTCCGGCAACACGTCCACGCTCGCGACGCGATGCCGTGGTATCAGCTTCGATTCGAGCGGATGCGATCGCGCCAGACGGGGCGAGCACGCCGAGCTGGCGGCGGTGCTCGCGTCGTCCCTTCGGTCGGAACAACACCCAGTAAGTACCAGCGGCTTTCACCCGTCGCGTCACGAACGCATCACCCGCCGGCAGAAAGTCCCAGCCATCCGGTTGAGTGAGCTCGCCGAGCTCGGGATGCCACAGCCCATCGTCGGTGGCGTAGACCTCGAGATTCTCTGCTGTCGGATCCCGGCCGGCCACCATCTCGAGACTCTTGCACGCCATCGCAACGGACGCCAGGTCCCACAAAGACACTGGCGCGACCCGCTCCCTATCAGGGCAATCTGCTCGGGTGAGCGGGCACGATTTGAAATGTCCACGATGAGGCCTGGTGGTCTCTGCTTAGCGGGCGCGGTAGTTCTCGCAGGGTTACACGGCTGCGGCGCCTCGGACGGTGATCCTTCCCCTGCAAACACCGATCTTGCAGTATGCGAGGCAGGGGCGAAGCAGCTCGGCCTCGAAGGTGGGGCTCTGCTGGTGGTGCCCACTATTGCCGTCAGCGGCGAAGGCCATGCCGTCATCGGGTGCACCGTTCACAAGCTTTCAACCGATGCATGGGTCCTATTCGAAGTCGACAGGGGCACCGGCGAGGCCACGATCGATGCCGGCTCGTGACCCAACCACGACAGATTGGAGGCGACCTCCGGTCGGCGCGCCCTATCTGTAGTTTATCCGCGCGCGTCGTTCTGCGGCTGCGATCGTGCTTGCGCTGGCGCGCCGGACCGGGCAATCTGACGCTGTGGCCCAAAACCATGAGTATGCGTCCAGATGGCACGATGCTGCCGCGCTCGCGTCGTTCGAGTTCTACGAGGCAAGCAACGGCAGCGATCGCTGGGCGGGCGGATTCTCTGGCGACGGGAGCCTTGTCGAGGTGATCAGCCTCGTCGATGGAAACGAAGTGTCGGTGGAGAGTTCTCGACTCGAAAGCCCCATGCGCGAGATCGACCGACGCCGCCTAACGATCGGCGAAATGCTGTGGCGACATGTCTTGCGGGATGACAATGCGCTGGCTCTGCCCTACTCCGTCATGATCGAAGCTGACGATCGAGTCATCACCGTTGATGGCGATTTATACACCGTGCCCGGCATGCGTATCGAGGGTGATCCGGCATGGGTCGGCACGATCACACTTGATGATGTGACGGTGAAGATTGTCACCGCTTCCCCCGCCGCGCTTGTGCTGCGGACATGTGCGGACCCGTCACTCCCGGAAATGCCCCCCGGCAACCACTGATGCAACTCACATTTGAAAGAGCCGAGCAAGTAGCTCCGAACTGCCGATCGGCGTTGTCGGCCCGCGTGGCCGGACGACCGTACGCTGGCAGCATGGCGATTCAAGTCACCCGGTCCGGCGCGGGCTTCGACGTCGAGGTCACGCCACCAGAGGGCAGCTGGAAGTCACGCCACCCGTTGACCCCGACCGAGGTTCTCGAACAACTGAGCGCGCTCGGCTGTCACAGCACAGCGATCACCGATGCGCTCGATGAGTCCGGGGCCGACTGGCGACCCACTCACGACGCCGAGGTCATGCGTCGTCGGCGTGAGGGTGCATAACTGCCAGTGAGGATCGGTGGACAAGCGTTGACGGTTCGGCCATTGTTCTGGCCCGTGCCCCTAGCTGCCCGACCGAGATGAACCGATGACTCTGGCACTTGAATTGTGCCTTGCGGTTGCCGTCTTGTTCTCGCTCGCAATCGTCACACGACGCACGATCGTCGACCACTCGCTTCCGGCATGGTCGCACTACGGCTCGTTGGTCGTGTTGTTCGTATCGCTCGCCCCGCTGGGTCGCGGAACCAATGTGGAGGCGTTTGCGATTGCTGCCGTCGGGTCAACTCTGGCCCTGGCCCTTCAGGAGGCCTCCTTGCGCATGACTCGGCACAATCAACGCCGCTGACAACACTGAAACGAACAGGTGCGGTCACTCTTACGACTGCGCCAGCACTGCGAGTAATTGAGCCTCGAGATCTGTGATACGAGATCCGTGACCGATTGTCACCAGGTGACCGCATTGGCGTCAGACGAGGAGGTGGCAGTGCCCGTGCCGAACTGGGGCACGGATGCGCCAAATCCGTCAGGTCCGTGAGACGGCTGTGAGACGAAACGTGGCGACAGCGGGCAACAGTGGTGTGTCGTGAGTTGCTGTGACCTGCTGTCTGTCGCCGTGTGTTGCCGTCTGCAGCCCCTGGACCACGTTCACACCGTGGAGGTCGGGGGATCGAGACCCCCATCGCCCACCCCATAGCCCCTGGCCAGAACACCTACGTGTGATCTCCGCCCGGGGCTTCGTTCTTCCAGGTGCACACCAGTTGCAGAGGTTGTGCCAACACGGATCGAAACGCGACCGATCTGGGTGGACAGAGCGGTACGGGGAAGCAGAGAGTGGATGAGACGGATCGAGTCCAGTCCGCATGAGGTCGGCCCGAGCACTCGTGCCGGTCGGGATCCGCGGTCTGGTGAACCATTCCGACGTGATTCTTGGGGATACGATCTGGTCGTGGCCCGGCGCGCTGATGGCTTTGGAAATGACTCGTCGATCGACGTCGTCAATCCGGATGACGACACCTCGGTAGAAGCGCTCGCGGCGTGGATCGCCGAACTCGAGCGAGATGACGACTGGGTCGACCTTCCGACGACTGCAGCCGCACTGATCGCTGAAGACCGCACCGCGCGCGATCTGTGAGCCCAGTCGTTCTCGACGCGTCTGCGGGCGCAGAGATCGTCGCTCGTACCTTCCTGGGTCGAAGCCTTCTCGCCCTCGCTCCCCGTGATCGAACTTGGTGGGTGCCAGACCACTTCCACGTCGAAACCGCCGCTGCAGTGCGTCGAATGCTCCTCCGGGGTCTCATCGACGACCAGCGTGCCGGCAGCGCCCTGGAGAGGCTGCCGGCGCTGCCTGTCACCGTGAACCGCAGCCATCCACTCATTGCCGAGGCTTGGACCTACCGACGGAACCTCATCGTCCAGGACGCCGTCTACGTCGTGTTGGCCAAACACCTCAACGTCCCGTTGTTGACTGGGGATCGGAAGATGGCAGGCGCTCCCAACCTGCCGGTGCAGGTCCTCCACATCTCCATCACGAGCTGACTGCGACGACAACGGGCCCGATTCCAGTGCCGGCCATCTGGCCTGGGGGTCGTTGGGTCCGGTGTGATCGTTGGGAACGGGCGAGTTCGACGTGCCTCGGTAGCGGTGTGTCAGCAATCCGCGCTGACTCGGGTGCCACTGGGTGTGTTCCGGCAAAAGCAATGGTGGTTTCATCAGCTGCAAACGGCTGCGACTGCACATCCCGCGCCCTGGGCACGATACGGACCACCTGCCAGCTGTGTCGGGGTCTTCGGTCTCGTGTTGGTCGGTGTCGGTGAACGTAGCGGAACCCTTTGCGAGAACTCCCGTGCTCGTTGCTACAGTCGCCGATGGTCGCCACGACAGCGGCGATCGGGAGGTGGCGATGGGAATCTACGCCGATCAAGTACTGCCCCGGATCATGAACATTGCCTGCGGTGCGAGGTCATCGAATCCGTTGCGAAGGCGGGTGTGCGAAGGCCTTCACGGTCAGGTGGTCGAGATCGGCTTCGGCTCGGGGCACAACGTTCCGTTCTACCCGGCCGCGGTTACCGGCGTTGCCGCGATCGAGCCGGCAGACCTCGGTTGGAAACTCGCCGGCAAACGCCTCGCGGCGTCGACGGTTGCTGTTGAGCGCTCCGGACTGGATGGGCAGGCCCTGCCATTGCCCGACGATAGTTGCGACACGGCGCTTTCGACGTGGACCTTGTGCACCATCCCCGACGCCGTGGCCGCGCTCGGTGAAGTTCGGCGGGTTCTCAAACCCGGTGGAACACTGCACTTTGTTGAGCACGGCCTGGCCCCCGACGAGAATGTGCAGCGCTGGCAACATCGTTTGGAACCGATGCAGAAACGCCTCTTCGGTGGGTGCCACCTCACCCGGTCGATCGCAGACCTGCTATCGGACGCGGGCTTCGAGATCACCGAGGTCGACGTGTTCTACGAGAAGGGTGCGCCGAAGTTCCTGGTCGCTGATTCACTTGGCGTCGCCGTCGCGTCCTAGGTAGGGCACCAGACTCGCGGCGAGCACCGGCTGCAGCATTCGTGCGTTACTTCACCTTCTTGGCGAACGCCAACGTGTGCAGGCCGTCGATGGTTTGCCCAAGGGTGCTCACCGTTCCGGTGCGAACGTTGACCACCTCGATGAGCGTCGGAAACTGGGTGAAGCTGGCCACGAAGTTGAGTCCGTAGTACAGCCCGTTGTCCGGGTCGAAGTCGCCGAGCGCGGCGTCGAGCGGCGGTGACAACTGCACGGATCGCAGCGCGTGCCCGTTGCGGGGATCGAGACGGAACGCTGTTTGAGT
This sequence comes from Ilumatobacteraceae bacterium, assembly GCA_031373785.1. Classification (GTDB taxonomy): domain Bacteria; phylum Actinomycetota; class Acidimicrobiia; order Acidimicrobiales; family Ilumatobacteraceae; genus JAENVT01. Next base: position 42,087 of record JANMNE010000042.1, on the reverse strand, counting down.
CAGCGTGGGTTCCAGCGCCGACGATGCGGGAAGCGTCGATGTTCCACAGTCGGTCGTCGTTGTCGAACGACAGCCCGTTCTGCGAGGTGTTGATACCGGTGTTCACGAACTCCGTCGCGACTCCCGTCCGCTTGTCGATCTGGACGAACGTATCGGTCACTCCGACGGGTGGCGGCGACTCGTCGTACCACGCCACCATGTGCCCGCGGGAATCGATCGTGATGGAGTGGATCGGTGAATCGGCACCGTCAAGTCCGAAGTTGCTGACGCTGGGATCCACCGGGCTGCCTGCACCGGTGTTTGGGTCGATGGTGATCAAGCCGTGGAAGACGACGTCTCCAATCGCCGTCGAGGCGTACAGCCGCTTGGAGTGCCGGTCCCAAGCCAGCCCGTTGACGGTGAAGCCGACCGGACCGATCTCGCGAATGAGCGCACCGGTATTCGGATCGAGCTGCACGAGCGTGCTCGTCTGCGTGCAAGGTCCGCCCCGCACGACGTTGTTGCAGGCCCCGGTCGTGCCAAAGAGCAACTGAGCTTTGGCAGCCGATGCCGGCGGGGCTGCCACTCCGACGGTGGCCGCGGCAAGCGCGACGACCATGATCGAACTCTTCAGTGATTTCATTGCAATTCCTCCGTCCCTCGTGTGCGTAGCTCGCAATCCCCAACCGTGCCGAGGCCGTCCCAACCTGAATCGTGGCCGAAGCGGCTCGCGACACGTTTGCCGTCGTCGCCCTCGTCGACCTCGACGCACAGAGTCGAACGTCCCGAGCGAACTGCATCGTCGCCTGGCCCGGTCCTGTGGAGTTCCTGGCACCCACCCGGGTACCTCGAAAGACTCCACAGGGCTCAGCTCGCCGCGCTGTCGGGCCGCCACCTCTCGGCGGCGGCCCATCTCTGCAGTCAGCTGTCGTCGCCGTTGACTCAGCTGTTGGGTTGATCGTGAAGCTGACTTCACGAACGCCCGAGGCGAGACCGAGCGCCTCGAGGTCTTTGCTATCGACGTCGCCGTCGCCGTCACTGTCCGCCACGGTGTCGGGGGCGTCGTCGAGGATGCCGTTGTGGTCGAGGTCATCGACCACGGCGACGCGCAGCGCCGAACGACCGGTGCCGAAGGCGGGGGCGCCGACGATCCACGTGTCCCACAGCTCCACTTCGTCGCCCTCACGGTTGGTCACGCCAGTGAGGTTGAACAAGCCAGCCAGGTTCTGGCCCTGCTGTGCTCCGACCGTCGTGCCGTCGAGCAACACCACCAGGTTGGGGATGCTCTCGTCGTGGCCGATCGTGCCCGGCTTCGGGAACGGTGGAATGTTCTGATGCGCTCCGGGTCCGGTGAGTTGCGGCGAGGTGAAGCCGGCGCCCAGCAGATCACTGTGCTTGTAGCGGATCGACATGTCGATGAAGAACGCCTTGTTGCCGACTCCAGCGACGTCGCCTGACCGTGGCACCCAGACCTTGATCTGCGCCTCGCGGTCCGACCTGCTGGCGCCGGCGATCGAGGTGGCTGCGCCGATTGCAGTGGCGGTGACCAATACGCCGGCGATCAACTTGCGTGTGATGTTCATGTTGCTCCTCCTCGGGGCAATCGTTGGGGGGTTTCATGAACATCTACGGCGGCCGAGGACGATCGGTTCGCACCAACTCGTCACGGCCAGTGCCGCGTCCGGCAACGTTCGCCCTGCGTCGCGTGAGTTCACGTCCGGCGTGATGTCTGGTACGCAGTTGCGCCGCTCGGCGCTCAGTCGGCGCGCTGAGGCCGGTCGGGCGCGATTTCGGTAGTGCGGGTACTCACAGCGATCCCGACCAGGCGCAACGGGTTCGATTTCGGTATGTCCACTACCGAAATCGCGCCCAACGGAACTCCAGGCGAGCAGCGCTCAGAGCCGGCGATCTGTATCCGTGGTATCTCCCCTCAGCACCGGTCGCGGCTAGCCGAGCACGCTGTTGGTGGTCTTCTGCACGCGTCGGCGACGCGAGAACGTTCCCGCGTCGAGGGTGTTTCCGGTCAACGGGCACTCGATCGTGATCGGCGCCGCATCGTGATCGTGGCCGGCCTCGCAGGCTTCGATGATCGCGGAGACGATGGGTCCGACCATCGGCGCGTTCTTGAACTGGTTCCCGCTGGTGCCGATGGCGAGGTAGAAACCGTCGAGATCGCTGCGGTCATAGATCGGCAGCCAGTCCGACGACACGTCGTAGAGCGCAGCGATGCCGGTCGGTCGCACTGGGACACCGACCGTCGGCAATCGGCGAGCAACGCGCGTCGTCTGCGCCTCCCACACCGCCACCGTGGGCATCTCGTTGAAGTGGTCGGGATCGTCGATCCACTCGAGACGATCGCAATCCGGCTCGACCCCGCCGACGATCAATGTGCCGCCCAGGTGTGGTCGGAAATAGGTGCCCAGGTCGGCGTCGGTCACGATCACGCCGCCGCCGCCGATGGCGAAGCCGGGTGGCGCAGGCATCACATCGACCTCCTGACGAAGCGGACGTGTGGTCACTCCGATGTCGGAACGGAGGCCGGCGAGCACATTGACCTTCGACGAGTGCGGCCCGGCGGCATTGACGACGGTGCTGCATTCGAGAGCCTCGCCACTGGCCAGCTCTACGCCGGTCACCTTGCCACCCGCGTGGTCGATGCGTGTCACTTCGGTGCGGAAGTGGAAGGTGGCACCGGCCGCGATTGCGGCAGTCATCAGGTTGTGGGCCGCAAGGGCGGGGTCGTCGATGAAACCAGCATCGGGCGTGAGGTAGGCGCCCAGCTCTCCCTCGTTGTCGGCCCAGAACGCGTCATCGTCGATTGATTTGGGCGGGAAGTAGCGCCCGAGATCGAGGTCCGGGTACCTGACGTGCAGTTTCGCCGGGTCGAGCGACTCGTATGGCACCCCGGCTTCCTCGAACAGGGCGCGGACGGTGGACAACGGAGTCGCCGGCGAGTCGAGCACCAGTAGGCCCGTGCGGACGAACTGCGCCGTGCCCAACTCGTCGGTCACGCCGAGATGGTCGCGCCACCGAGTCCACATGTGCGCCGACTCCCACGACAGCTTCACCGCATCCGGTGTCGAGTAGTTGAACCGGATGATCGCCGACGACGCGCTGGTCGAACCAGCCCCGGGGCCAGGGCCTTTGTCCAGCACCAGCGGTGAACGACCATTCCGAGCCAGTTCGAGCGCGATCGAACACCCCATGATCCCGCCGCCGATGACGATGACGTCAGCCGAACCACGAGGAACCGGCAGCGGCGCGACTCCTGTTCCATCAGACATGTTCATCCCGCAATCGTCGACTGGGGTGGTTGGCTCTGAACAGGGTCCGAATACCTTCATTGCCCCGGCGGGCGTGTCTCGGTCTCGATCTCGACGAGCGCGGCGAGCTTGTCGATCGACATCCGCCAGCCCAGCTCGTTGTCGGCAGGAGGCACACCGGGTGGCAGGTTCTCGTGGACACCGACCAGATCCGTGCCGCCCTCCGCGTCGGACAACGTGTACGTGATCGTCATCTCACCGGCCATCGACGGGTCGTCACTCTCGAACTCGACTGCTTGAACGACCTTGGTGTCGGGCACGAGCTCGACGAACCGGCCGTGGAACGTATCGGTCCGGTCGTTCGTCTTGCCCGCGGTTGTCGGGACGTCGTATGTCAGCGAGATCCGAAACGCCCCACCTCGACGTGGTTCGAACGAGTGGATGTGGCTCGTCATCTGCTCAGGCACCATCCACTGCTGAACGGCTGCCGGATCGAGCAGCGCGCGATAGATGCGAGACCGAGGAGCCCGGATGTGTCGTGCCACGCGAGTCGTGCTCACGAGCGGAGACTAGCGAAGCGAGGCGCCTGAGCCCGACCCACGCCCGGCGGTGATTTCGGTATGATGGGGGTTCGTTCGACGATACGGGCGCCCGCTCGACCCAGACCCTGTTCGCGGCACTCGAAGTCGTCCATCACCTCGAAGCAGACCGTCATGGCACCACTGGTGACTTCCCAACCTCCGCCCTCGAACGACTATGGCCGCGACTGGGCGTTACATACTCGATTCGGTCCTGCCGATGGTCGCGACGATCCCCTCGGCTGTGATGCGCGGCCGTCGTGGCGAGGTCGCGTCCACATGCTCGGGCTGTTCGCGGCGATCCCGGCACTGGCGTTGCTGATCGTGTTCGCCGACGGAGCGCGGGCCAAGGTCGGCGTCTCGATCTACGCCGTCGGCATGTGTGCAATGTTGACCGCGTCGACCACGTACCACCGTTGGGTCGATGAGCTCCGTTCCCGGGCCGCGTGGCGCCGCGCGGACCACGCCATGATCTTCGCGGCGATGGGCGGATCGGCGACGCCGGTCGTGCTGATCGTCATGCCATCCGGATGGGGTATCGGGCTGCTCTCGGTCGTGTGGGCGGTCTCGATCGCGGGTGCTGTCTTCAAGTTCGGCCATTGGCACCGCGGCAACACCATTGGCACAGCCCTGATCCCCGCCGTCAGCGGGCTCGGTGCACTGGCCCTGCCTGCCCTGTGGGTGCGCGGTGGTGTGGCACCGGCACTCTTGTACGTCGTGTCGGGCGGGCTGTACATCTTCGGCGCGCGCTGGTTCGCCAAGACGTGGCCGCGGCTGCGCCCGGCGGTGTTCTCCTACCACGAGGTGTGGCATGTGTTCACGGTCGCCGCGGCCGCCGCCCACTTCGCTGCTATCTGGGTGATCGCAACCTGATCGCCGGGTGGGCGTAACAACCGCCACGTTCACTAATCTGGCGACGTGATCCTCGATACTGATCAGCTCGCTGCATTCCACGAGGCAGGCGTGATCGCACTGCCTGGCCTGTTCTCGCTGGACGAGGTCGATCTCATCATTGACCGACTTCCGCAACTGTTTGCCGAACGCTGTCCGGAGAACTTTCGCGAACGATCCAGCGATGTCGTGCGCACCGCGATGGGGTTGCACCGCCGCGACGAACTGTTCGCCCGGCTGGTGCGCGACACGCGGCTCGTCACCGCCGCCCAGCAGATCCTCGACGACGACGACCTGTACATCCAGCAGGTCAAGGTCAATGCCAAAGAAGCGTTCACCGGCGAGCAGTGGCAGTGGCACTACGACTTCGCCACGCATCACCACGAGGATGGCGTGCCCGAGCCACTGGCGTTGAACCTGCACATCTTCCTCGATGAGGTGACCGAGTTCAACGGCCCGCTGATCTTCATTCCCGGCTCGCACCGCGACGGACCGCCGCCGACGGCGCTCGACACGACTACGACGAGCTATCCGCTGTGGACGGTCGCGCCGGAGGTCGTCAAGCCCCTCGCCGCTCGAGGCGGCCTGTACTGCCCGAAGGGTCCGCCCGGCACGGTGCTGATCTTCGGCGACACGATGGTCCACAGCTCGCCGCCGAACATGTCGCCGTGGGATCGACGAATCTTCTCGTTGATCCTCAACCCCGTGACCAATCACCAGACCAGCTTCGCTCGACCCGATCATCAGCACCACCGTGACTTCACGCCGGTGCGACTGATGGAACCTCAGTGCACTGCGCCGTCGGGTGCGTAGCGGGCGATCAGCGTCATCAGGTGCGGTACTCCGAACTGCTTCTTGAAGTCGGCAACCGAGTACCCGACGACGTGGGCTTGGGTGCGCGCCCGCGCAGTCGCGGCCCGCTGGAGGTCGAACACTGCACCCATCTCGCCGAACTCGTCGCCGGCTCGCATGACGCCGATCAGCGTCTCGGTGGCGTCGGGCGCGACATCGATGAGATCCACCTCGCCATCGACAACCCGGTAGATCCGATCCCCGCGTGACCCTTGAGTGAATAGCACCTCGCCGATCGCGAGGTGTCGGTCCTCCGGGCCCTTCGACGAGGCAGCGTGCAGCGGCACCATCTCGACGACGTGATCAGCCAGTCCGAGCATGCGTGGGTCGTGGGTGGACACGATCACCGTCCTGCCCTGGTCAGCGAGCGCTCGCAGGATGCGCAACACCGTTTCCACCTGTACGTGGTCGAGCGATGCGGTCGGCTCATCGGCCAGGAGGAGCGGCGGATCCAGGGCGAGCGCTCGGGCGATGCCGACTCGCTGCTGCTGGCCACCAGAGAGTTGTGCCGGTTTGCTGCGTAGCCGATCACCGAGACCGAATCGGGCCAGCAGTTCGGCGGCCCGATTCGTCGCCTCTCGGCGCCCGACCTTGGCCGCCCGCAGCGGCACCATCACGTTCTCCCTGGCGTCGAGGCTGGGGACCAGGTTGAACGCCTGGAACACGATGCCGACACCCGCACGGCGGTAGTCGGCGAGCGCACTCCCGCGCAGTTCGGTGATGTTGGTGCCGTGAACGTCGATGCGTCCGCTCCGAGGGGCGAGGATCCCGGCCAGGCACGAGAGCAGGGTCGTCTTGCCGCAGCCGGAGGGACCCAGCAGCAGCGTCAGCGAGCCGGCGGGGGCCGTAAAGCCGAAGTCGACCAGCGGCCGGACGGCGTGGGCACCGCGGGTGAACTCGACCGTCAGATCATCGACGACGACTCCGTCCATTCACGGGCCTCCGAACGCAACGGCTGGCTGAACTTGTGCGATCCGGCGCAGCCCGACCAGGCTCGCCACGAGCCCCACAGCAATCGCGAACACTGGAAGGAGCGCGAGCGAGCCAGGGGAGATGACGACGTCCATCGGGAACCGGGGGGCGATCAACAGCGCCACTGCGGCGCCGACCGTCGACGCCACCAACGCCAACACGACGGCCTGCAGCGCCAGACCGGCGCCGATCGCGATGGTCGGCACGCCGGTTGCTTTGAAGATCGCGAAATCCCGGGTCCGTTCGAGAGCCGTGAGATGGATGACCGATGCCACGATGAGCGCGGCGACGATCCACAACAACACGCGGACGAGCTCGATCGACCGGGTCGCGTTCTGCAATGGACGAGAAAGGTCCGCTCTGGCCTGCCCAAGGTCGAAAGCAGTCAGCCCATCCGGCAGCGATGTGGGTACGCCCCTCGTGACGATCATCGACGCGACGTTCTGCCCGTTCTTGACGAGCGCCTGCGCATCGCTGAGGATGAGGAACGCCGACGGCGTGCCGGCAATGAGGCTCGCTTTGTCGACCGTGCCGACGACCGTGAACGAGTGCCCGTAGAACGACATCTGGTCACCGACGTCGGCGAGTCGTCGTGCCACCATCACCTCGCCGCTGCGTGCTGGCCCGCGACCCTGCGTCGGTCTCGGTGAACCGAGGCCTCCGGGCACGATTCCGAACAGGGTGACGTCGATGGCGTCACCTCCGACATCGGCCACGGTGGTGGTGAACAGCACGGGATCGGCTTGCTCGACACCAGCCTCGCCTCGGGCTGCATCCAGGCCGTTCAGCGGAATGTTGATGCCGGCGCTGAACGGTCCCGCAGCAGCCGAAGGAGCGACCCACCGATCACCGCCGGACTGTTCCAACGTGCGATCGACTTCGACCGAGAACGCGTTCGACAGCCCCGACATCACCAGACTCATCGAGAACACCAGCGCGGTACCGGCCACAGTGATGGCGAACCTCTTGCGACGCCATTGCAGATCTCGTAGCGCTGCGACCAGTATGAGTTGTCTCCTTCGTCGCTCGGACAGGACGACTGGCGAACCTACCACCGGTCCGGCGAAGGACCGAATCGCCTCGCAGGGCCGACCGCTCGTGTTCGGGGACAGCGTGTCCTGTCGATGAGCCAGGATGTGGCATGCACCAGACGACGACCGCGCTCCGGGGGCGACTCGGTGCGGTCGTCGACGTGATGCGTCAGCGCGATCTGCGCCGACTGCAGCTCGGGTGGGCGGCTTTCTTCCTGGTCGACGGCATTTCGATGGTTGCGTTGTCCGTCTGGGCCTTCGGTCGTGGAGGTAGCTCGGCGGTCGGGGTCGTCGGTCTGGCGCGGTTGCTGCCCGGTGCGATAGCGCTCCCGTTCGGAGCCTGGGCGGCTGATCGGTTCTCGCGCCGTCGGGTCGTGACGAGCGTGTTCATCGCGATCTCGGTCACCCAGGCAGCAATCGCCGTTGCGTTGGCCTCACGCGCCCCGGCCGTCGTGATCTACCTCCTCGTCGCTGCGAGCAGCATTGCGGCGACGCCGTATCGCTCGGCGCACCTGGCACTTGCGCCTCTGGTGGCGAGGTCTCCGGCTCAGCTCGTGGCGATGAACGTGACCGCCGGAACGCTCGAAGGTCTGGCGACGTTTGCCGGACCGGCTCTCGCGGCATTGCTGCTGCTCCGAACTGACCCGTGGCTGGTTGTGGCCGTCGCCTCGGCCGCGTCGGCGGCTGGATTGATAGCCGTCTCGGGCGTCCGGGTCGATGTCGATCCTTCGAAGGCCGTTCGTCGCGCGCGCGACCGTCCGGTCGACGAGTTGCTGGGAGGTTTCAAAGAGCTGCGCTCGAACCCCGACACGGCAGTGATCGTGGGCTGCTTCGTCGCGCAGCTCCTGGTCCGTGGGTTGCTCACCGTGCTCCTCGTCTCGATTTCGTTCGAGCTCGTCGATCTGGGGAGCAGCGGCGTCGGGTGGTTGGCTGCGACGATCGGTGTGGGCGGCATCGTGGGCGGTACCTGTGCGGTTGTACTGACGGCACGTCGGCGACTCGCGGGCCCGTTCGCTCTCGCCCTCGTTCTGTGGGGGATGCCGATCGCCATCGTCGGTGTCTTTCCCAACATCGCGGTTGTTCTCGCGGCATTGCTGACGGTCGGAATTGGGAACGCGATGCTCGACGTATCGGGCTTCACGCTGATCCAACGACTCGGCGCGGACCGCAACCTGGGTCGGGTGTTCGGGGTCTTGTTCACGGTCGGCATCGCAATGGGCGGCTTGGGAGCGCTGGTGGCACCCGCACTCGTGTCGTTGCTCGGGTTGCGGCCGGTGCTCGTCCTGGTAGGAGCAATCTTGCCGGGACTCGCCATCACGCTGTTGCCGCGGTTCAAGAGGATCGACCACAACTCGGAGCCTCCGACAGAGTTGCTGTCGATGCTCTCGAGCATTGCACTGCTGGCACCACTGCCGTCGACGACGCTGGAGAAGGTCGCGGCGAAGTGCACGATGGCTGAAGTGGCCTCCGGTTGCGTGATCGTCGCCGAAGGCGATCACGGTGATCTCTTCTATGGCGTTCTCGAAGGACACCTCGAGGTGCACCGAGGCGGTGTCCAATGCGCCACCTTGGGTCCCGGAGACCACTTCGGCGAGATTGCCCTGATTCGCAACACCAACCGCCTGGCAACCGTAGTTGCTGTCTCGAACGTGCGCCTTGCAGTGCTCGGCGCGCCCGATCTTCTCGATGCGTTGACGAGTTGCACCGCTGCATATGGCATCGCCTGGCAGGGGACGGAAACGATGATCGCCACTCACAGCGCGCCGCCGGTGACCTAAGGGGCGACTGCGGCGTCGTTCCTCCAGCATTCACACAGCCGTAACAGAGCCGGAATCGGCGAGACACGCCCCGCCTGAAGACTGTCGCACATGGTGACTGACGAGTGTGCGCGCGGTCGTGCTCGCCGGCACGGAGCGGTCCTCGGAAGGAGCCATGTCCGACGGGGATGAACTGCTCACGATCGAGCGAGTGGCCGTTTTGCAACGCGTCGGGCTGCTCAGCGGCGTCCCGGGGCACAAGCTGATCGCTGTCGCACGATTGCTCGAGGAGATTCGGGTCGCACCGGGTACCACGGTCATCGAGCGCGGCGCGGTGGAGGACTGGCTCTTCATCGTCGCCGACGGCAAGGTGCGGGTGCATGTCGATGCGCAGACGCTCGTCGAGAGCGGCCCGGGTGCGGTAGTTGGCGAACTCGCCGTGTTGGCGCCGGCCCCAAGATCGGCGTCGGTCACCGCGCTGGAACCCACGCTGCTGTTGCGCCTTCGGCGCGGCCCGTTCGAGGAACTTCTCGATGATCGGCCGGAGATCGCCCGAGTCGTCATCTCGACGTTGGCGAACCTGCTTCAGGCCGTGGCGGATGAACGAGCTGGAGTGGCGCAGCCGTGACGTCAGTGTCGGGTTCGACCGATTCGTCGTCGACTCGGCGGATCGCGTTGCTCGCGGGGCAGGCGTTCTGCCTCGGCTTGATGACGGCATGGATCGCGATCCCCGCAAGCGCGATCTTCCTGGAGGTCTATGGCTCGGGTCTTCTTCCGCTGACCTACATCGGTGCAGCAGCAGCCGGTGCCGCGACCAGCGCGTCGCTCGCCGTCGCCTTGCGGCGACGTCCACTGGTGTATGTAGCGATGCGGGTGTTGGCGGTGCTCGCGGTCGGGCTCGTGGTGTCGTGGCTGCTGCTGTGGAGGCTGAGTGCCGAATGGCCGTCGTTCGCTCTGCTGGTGCTGGTACCGATCGTTGTACCGGTCGGCTTCATGCTCGTCGTTGCCCAGGCCGGGATGCTCCTCGACGTTCGGACGCTCAAGTCGCTGTATGCCCGAGTGATCGCCGGTTTCGCACTCGGATTCGTCACGGGTGGTGTGGTGGGGCCACCGCTGCTCACGGTGCTTGGCCAGACAGAGCATCTCCTTTTTGGTGCCGCCGCCACTGCGGGGCTGTTCGTGTTCCTCGTGTCGATGACTCGCCGAAACTTCTCGACAGAGTTGTCGGTCGTCGATGACGGGGGCGGCCACGACGTCGAGCGGCCGACACTCCGCTCACTGCTGCGACACCGCTACGTCGTGCTGATCGTCGGGTTCCAGATGTTGTCGGCGGTGGAGAGCCAATGGCTCGACTACCTCGTCTTCGACCGCGCGGGGAAGCGCTACACCGACACCAAGGAGCTGGCCGAGTTCATCAGCCGGTTCTTGGCGATCGCCTACGGCGCAGACATCTTGTTCCTCCTCATCGTGGCCGGCGCGTTGATGCGCCGGTTCGGGCTGCGCTACGGCTTGAGTGCCAACCCCGTGACGGTCCTGGCACTGGTTGTCTCGATGATCGCGACGGCGACGCTGCAGGGCTCGGGCACCACGGTCGTCTTCGTGCTGGTGGTCGCGTCGCGGGTGAGCGACCTGGTGCTGAGCGACGGCACCTCGCGGACATCTCTCGGTGCGGCGTACCAGGCGGTGCCGAGCCACGTGCGATTGGCGACACAAGCGACGGTCGAGGGTCTCGCCGTCCCCGTTGCGATCGGGGTGAGCGGATTGGTGCTGATGGTGTTGCGTTCCACCGTGGGGACCGACGGTTTGGTGCTCCCTGTTCTGACGACTGTCGTTCTCATCGCGTGGACCATCGTCGCGCTCTTCGTCTACCGCGGCTACCGCGTCAACCTTCTCTCCAATCTCCGCCACCGAACGCTCGATCCAGCGGAGCTCGCCATCGAAGGGGCCAGCACGCTGGCCGCGATCCATCGACTGGTCGACAGCATCGACGAGCGCGATGTCAGGCTCGGCCTCGATACTTTGACCGCCGCTGGGCACCCAGATCTGTCCACCCGCTTGCAATCCCTGACGAGTGACGAGCGAGTGAGCGTGCGTTGTGACGTGCTCGATCGACTGGTGCACATCGATGCCGCCGCAGCCGCGACCGCAGCGCGCGACGGTCTGAGTCACGCCAGTCCGGAGATTCGAGCCACGAGCATCCGCACGCTCGCGATCGCGGGTGGCTCCTCCGACGTTTCGGCGATCTCACCGTGCCTGTGCGATCCCAACGTGGAGGTACAGGTCGCTGCGGTGGCAGCACTGTCTCGAATGGGGGACGAACCTGCTCGTCGACAGGTCGGGTTCCAGATCGAGACGCTGGCGCGTGCCGAATCTCCCGACGGCCTCATCCTGGCTGCCCGCATGTTAGCCGGGAGCGAACCCTGTGATTGGGTCGATCGTCGTCCACTTCGGGCGATGCTCGCGGCGGGCGATCGCGATGTCGTCAACGCGGCACTCGCTGCGATCCGACTGCCGGACGACTACGAACTGCGCGGCGATGTCGTGGCACATCTCGACAATCGGTCGACCGCCGGAGCGGCGGTGGAAGCGTTGGTCCGGAGCGGTGATGTCGCGCTCGCTCTGGTCGACGAGGGTCTCCGAGGTCGATTGCATGTCGGGCAATACGGCCAAGAACAACTCACCCGCGTGTGTCGCATGATCGGTGGCCCCGCAGCTGCAGCGGTGTTGTGGAGACACGCTGAACACCGAGATCGTGAAGTCGGTCTTGCCGTGATGACCGCGCTCGCTTCCATCGGCGTAGCTGATCGTGGTGACACCGACATGGTGCGGCGTGCAGATCTCGAATACGCAACACACGTGTTGCGGGCGCTCGTGGTCTTGGAGCACACCGCATCGGCAGAAGTCCTACGCTCCGCGCTGGTCGATGAGCTCGAACTGCTGCGGCGGCGTGCTCTGGCCGGCTTGGCGATCCGCCACGGCGGAGACGAGCTGAGCAAGGTTGCCTTTCAGCTGGCTCAACAGAACACACGCTTCCACGCGATTGCGTTGGAATGGCTCGATGTCACCCTCATCGGGACCGACCGCGCAGTCGTGGCGTTGCTCGCGCCAGCGTTGACCGCCGACCAGCGGCTCGGAGCGCTGGCCCGATGGTTCACCATCTCGCCGTCGACGCCTCACGCGGTGCTCGCGGAGCTCGCTGCGGATCCCGACGACCGATGGCGACGCCCGTGGTTCGCGGCGTGTGCACTGCTCGCCGCTGCCGCCGTGCCGGTGCTCGACGTCGAGGAGTTGGCGCGAGCCGCGATGCACGAATCGTCGGCTGACGACGTCGATGACCACACGCAGATCGTGCGTGAGACGATGGCGGGAATTGGTCGACGTCAGACCGTGCGACAGCCCTGACTGTTTCGTGGATCGGGAGGCATCACCCTGGTTGCGTCGATTCCCATGCGCTCGAGAACGATTTCGGCCTGGCGCCGGAGATGCTCGCGTTCGTCATCTGCGGCGCCCGCGAGGCGCGCCATCTCCAATGCGGACAAGGCGGATTCCCATTCGACACCCGCCTTGTCGGCGACATCTCTGGCCTGTTGCAGGAGCACCCTCGCCGAGACCTGGTCGCCTGCTGCCGCTGCAACGGTTCCCTGCATTCGTCGGGCCAGTGCGACGACCGGTGGGCCTCCATCGGCAGCGCGATCACCGAGGTGCTCCAAGATGTCCGTGGCTTCCGTCAACCGGCCGCCGAAGACCAGCGCCTCGGCCAGCCTTGCCTCGGTCTCCGCTAGGAACGGGGCGTGTGCAAGGCTCTCGAAGCGCTCACGAGCTTCGAGCAGAAAGGCGATGCCCTCCTCGATCCGGCCTGTACGGGCCAGCGTTCGACCGAGGGCGTTCGTGGCCGCGGCCACTCCCATCGCGTATCCACTTGCCCGCCATATCCGGCGTGCTTCTCGCAGTCGACGCTCTGCTTCTTCGAAGCGGCCTTGCTCGGTGCGAACCTCGGCGATGTTGTGCGCGCACTGCGCCATTCCGACGATGTCCCCGGCGCGGCGTCGCGCTGTCATGCTCTCCTCGAAACACGCGCAGGCCTCGTCCCACCGTCCGGCCTCCAGCGCGTCGACGCCTCGATTGTTGAGCACGGATGCAAGGCCCGCAAAGTCCCCGAGCTCCTCGTAGATCGGCTGCGCCAGGCTGCGATATTCGAGCGACTCGTCGTCACCGAGCTCATTCAACGCCCAGGCAAGCAGGTAGTAGGCGTGGGCCTCGGTGGCGCGATCACCGGAAGCGAGTGCGTCGGGCAATGCTCTTCGGCACCACTGAACGCAGGGCCGGTACCGCTGCCGCCAGATCAGCGTGCTCGCGCAGGCGACGCTCAGTCTGGATCGCTCCATTGCGATCGCCGGTTCTCCGGGTAGGTCGGCCAGTGACGCAAGCCCCTTGCGATACCAGGTGAGTGCGGCAGCATGCCTTCCGAGCTTCTCGCGGAGCGTGCCCTCTTTCCGACACAACCGAGCCAGCGACTGCGCGATGTCGCGGCCGCACAGCCTGCGCGCCCCCCGTAGACCTTCGCGAGCGAGGTCGTATCGGCCGGCCAACAATGCCACGTCGGCCATTGCCTCGTAGGCCGAGGCCAGGTCCTCTTGCGCGACCGAAGTTCCGGCAGCTCGTGCATTGGCAATGGCGCGGCTGTAGAACGACGTGGCCTCGACGGTTGCGTAGGTCTCGGACGCGCGTTCACCGGCCAGCAAGTTGTAGCGCCACGCGAGTTCGCGGTCACCCGAGCCATCGAAGTGGAGGGCGAGCAGACCAAGGCGAGCGTCGTCGGGTTCGCCTTGGGGAACGAGGGCTCGACCGACGCGCAGGTGTAGGTCACGTCGCCGAGCGAACGGCAAACCCTCGTATGCCACGCGCCGCACGAGGTCGTGCGTGAAACGGAGGTCCCCCTGGTCGATGACGACAAAATCCGAGAGTCGAGTCCACCGTGGCGACGTATCGATGAGGTCGGCGAGTGTCTGCTCGAACAGCGCCGGCGAAAATCGATCGCCGAGCACCGCCGCGTAGCGGAGCAGTGTGCGGTCAGATGGTGCAAGTCGGTCGATGCGCGCTGCTACGAGGTCCTCGAGTGCGGCTGGTATGGCGTCGAGGGATCCGAGCTCGAGTCGAGCATGGGCGAGTTCGAGCAGGAACAGCGGGTTTCCCCGTGCTCTGGTGCAGAGCTCCTGGAGTTCGCTCTGCCCGATCTGAGCGTCGTCGGTCAATGCCGCCGCGAGATGCTCCGCGAGCTCACCGTCGAGCGGAGCAAGGTCGAGCACCCGTGCTTCGAAGCCGAGCCGGGCGGCGAGCCCGAGCGCGCGGTCTCTCGTCGTGAGACAGACGAACCACGGCAGGCGATCGACTTCTTGCAACGTTCGAGCGATCAACTGAGCCGACGCCTCGTCCATCCACATCGCGTCTTCGACGACAAGGACGAGCGGGTCGGAGAACGCCGCGTGCAACACGGCCGATGCCGCGTCGCGGAGCACACCGACGCGGTACGCAGCGCCGAGCTCGTCGACCGTCGTCGAGCTCGCAACCTCGGCATCGATGGTTGCCGCGAGGAGCGGGGCGAACGGCACCCACTCCGGGGTGTGCGCCTCCAGCCACGCCGAGAGCAGCGAACCAGCCTCCGCCGATGTCGCATCGAGCCCGATACCGAGCGCGGTTCGCAGGATCAAGCGAGCGACGAAGTACGGGCGGTCGGCGGCGAACGGCTCGCAGGCGAGTCGCACGACGCGAGCGGGGGCGGCCGAGCGGACCAGCTCCTGAACGAGTCGCGACTTCCCGATGCCTGGCTCGCCAACCACCTCCACGCACGATCCCGAGCCGGTGACTGCCGTGGACATGTCGTCACGGAGCCCGTTGAGTTCGTCGACGCGACCGACGAAGTCCACGTCGGTGATCGACGATCGCCCCCGCCCGACGATGCGACGCCCGACAACCGATGCCAGTTGCGGCTGGCGCTTGCCTTTCACGAGGAACGGCTCGAGCGGCGTGGTTTCGAATGGCGTCGAAGAACGTTCGATCGTCGTCCTGCTGGCCACCAGCTCGCCCGGCCCTGCTTTGGCCATGAGACGCGCGGCGAGGTTCACTGCGTCTCCCATCACTGTGTACACGCGGCGCCACGGCGAGCCGACCTCTCCGGCGAACACGTGCCCGGTGTTGACGCCGATGCGTACCGGCAGCCCGACATCAGTGTCGAGCAGAGCGCGCCCGACCGCGAGCATGCGACCCTCGCCGTCCTCCACCGCTTCGGGAGCGCCGGCGGTGAGGATGATCTTGACGCCTCCGGCCGTGGCGTCGGAGGCCAGGAGGCACACCTCATGGCGGTCGGCCAGATCGAGCGTGATGCCGATCAAGTCGTCCAGCCGCTCGCCAACCACTTCGGGACCTGCATCTCGGAGCAACTCGTCGATGCCGCCGACATGCACGAATCCGATGCTCACGTGACGGTGCTCCGCGTCGTGTGCATCGCCGAGCAGGCGCCGACGGACCGCCCGCGGTACGAAGTCGGTGAGCGCTCGCACTCCTTCATCCTCGGGACGATCGATCACGCTGGGGAGCGCCGGTGACCCGTCGACCTTGCGCAGCAGGACTCCGACGCTCGTCCCCGCGCCGAGCCATGAGGGGGGAACGAGCGATGCCGTCTCCCGGCTGAGCAGGATCTCTCCCGCGTCGGCGGCCGACTCCATCGCGGCCACCTTCGTTGCATGCTCGCCCGCCACGAACAGCTCGCGCTGCGCTCGACCGGCGAGCACGAACAAGAACGGGCCGCTGTGCACGCCCATCGAGATGCGCAGTACGACGCGCCCGCGGTCCGTGACGATGGCGCCTCGCTGCTTCAGCGCGGCGCGCATGCTGTAGGCCGCGCGACTCGCCCGTTCGGCATGGCGGTCGCCTTCGAAGAACAAGAACAGCGCGTCACCGCCGAACTTCACCAGATCGCCTCCTTCGGAGTGAGCCACCCCCAGGAGCGACTCGAACGTCGCATTGAGGATGCGCGTGAGCTCCTCCGCGCCGGCCCGACCGAGCTCAGCAAGCTGCTCTGACAGTCGCGTGAAACCGGAGATGTCGGCAAACACCACGGTGCCGGACGAGTGCCACACGGCGCGATCTTCAACGCGGAGTAGCAGCCTCGGCACGAATGGTGTTATTGAGCCAGACATCAGGTGTGATTATTGCCTCACCTACGCCGATCCGTATTGACGGGACGCTCGCCAGCACCAATGCTGTAGGGGCGTTGAGCTGTTGGCCAGCACGTGAACCATCGATAGGGGCGTAAATGTTTGGTACTCGGAGTCGGCTGACGCGTCTTGGAGTTCGATTGTCGGTAGTCATTGCACTGGTCGTCACCGCGGTGATGGTCGTGGCGGAAGCGACCTCCAACGTCTCGAGCGCGGCGTCGGTCAAGCCGACCGTCGTCAACAGCAACATCAGTTGTGTCGACCTCACGCCGGCACTGCCGTACGCCTACCTCGCCACGCCCGGCGCCCCCGCGGGCACGTACCCTCTGCCCGGATCCGGGGGCGGAACAGTCACGATTGCACCGAACAACAACAAGGCCTTCAATTGGTCGTCCACGTTCCCGCTCGACACCGTGATCGTGTTCGGTGGCGCAGCAGCGAACGTGTACCGGTACTCCAACGTGGCAGCCGACTCGCAACTTTCGGCACCGGTGAAGAGCGGGAAGCTCCCCGACATCAGCCACGTCTGGTTCTGCCACGACGGTCTCACGAATGTCTCGGTGACGACCGGCAAGACCTCGGTGAAAGGCGCGCGCGGTGTGGCCCTGGCCGACATCCCCGTCAGCACGCTGAACGTCAGCGATCCGACACTGCTGGCGCAGCTCTACCAACAGCTGGCGGGCAGTCCGGTCGTCAAGTCGAGCCCGGCGTTGAGGTCGAGCCCGGCGTTGAGGTCGAGCCCGGCGCTGCGATCGAGCCCGGCGCTGCGATCGAGCCCGCCGCTGCGCTCCAGCCCCGCGCTGCGATCGAGCCCGGCGCTCAGGTCGTCGCCGGTGCTGCGCTCCTCACCCGTGCTGCGCTCCTCACCCGTGCTGCGCTCGAGCGCCGTGGCTTCCTCGCCGTTCGATGCGCCGCTCTCCGCTCTCGTCATCGATCTCCTGGATAGCAGTGGCAACGCCGTCACGTGGCCGAGAGTGCTCGCCGGCACCGCGTACGAAGCGTGGCCGCTGAACAGCGTAACGTTCGACAAGGTCGCCAGCCTCATCCAAGGGGCGACGGATACCACGGGCGACGGCATCATCGACTATCCCGGTGGGACAGGCCTCATCGCCAATGCCACGCTCTTCCAGCTCGATTCGACTGGAGCAATGATCGGCCGCCTCAGCGTGCTGTCGTTGCTCGTCATCAACGCCACGCTCGACGATCTGTCCGCATCTGCGTCGCAGCCGATCGACTGGTGCGCGTTGTCCTCGCCCTACACCGGCGGAGCATGTCTCGTGCGCGATCCGTCGACCGGCAAGGTGTACCCGGACGCGACACTCTTCGAACTCGGTTTGTACGGAGTGCCTTCCAGCATCGTGCCGGTCTGGGGCATCCGCACGAGCGTGCTCAAGCCGCTCCTCGCTGCTCACGCCGATCCGAAATCGCCGCTCGCGTATCTCCTCAACGGTGACTACGACGGCGACGGCGTCGTCGAGTCGGCGCCGCTGTGCACCACCTCGGTCACGCTCGGCAGCTGCCTCGCCGAGATCATCACCCCGCAGGACTTCCCCTGGGAGGACCTGCCCATCGGCCAGTTGAACCTTCCCCAATATGCACTCGGCGAGCGCCTGCCGATCACGGCGCAGTACGGCTTGGGCACGGCGACCGCAACGTCGACGATCGCCATCACCTTGCCGACCGGCTTCGTGTACGACGCCGCAGCCGGCACGACGGCCTGTGTCCTCGGCACGTGCGCCAAGATCTCACCGTCGACGATCGGCCTGGCCGACCCACAGGTGCTGACGTTCGGCCCGTCGGGCCTGCCGACAGGGCTCGTGCAACTGAGCCTGTTTGCCGCACCGAAGGGCATGATCACGGGTGCACCCGGCCAGCCGACGCGGACGACGAGCCCAGTGGCGGTGTCGTTCACATCTGGCACCATCGCCCAGACCGCATCGACGCCGGGTCCGACCGTGATCGACCCATGGCCTGCCAACACGATTCCGACCCTCGTACCCGACTCGTTCTACTTCGGCGCTCTCGTCCGTGACGGCATCAACGCGTACGACGTGACGCTGCCCAGCACGCAGGTCGGATCCTGGCTGTCGGTACGCCTCACTGCGATCTCTCCAGGCCTTGATGGCGATCTGGCACTGTATGCGCCGAGCGCTGCGCCCGCGCTCAGGTCGTCGCCGGTGCTCCGATCCTCCGCGGTGCTCTCGTCGAGCGAGCAACCGGTCAGCGATCCGGGATCCGACCCCCTCGCGATTCTCCCTCCTGAGACGCTCCAAGACGTGCCCACGGCACCGACCGACATCGCCAACCCTCTGCTGAAGGCAGTCGCCGCGAACCGGGGGAGTGTCGACGAGATGCAGTCGATCGTCGACGCCTCGACCACCACCGCCACGTCGTATCGGATCCAGGTCAGCGCCTACGGAACCACCTCGGGTGACTACGCCGTGCGTGTGCTGGCCACCCCTTCTGGAATCTCCGCATGCCCGAACAAGACGTTCGGCGGCACGATCGGTGCGCCGGTCTCGGTCAGCGGCGTCGCTGCTCCGAACGGGCTCATCGTCTACAACACCCTCACGACCAGCGCGGCGTTGCTGGGGGTGAACGGCGACATCTCGGCCCCGACCCTGTACGGCCTGGCGAAGGCGAGCGGCTCCTGGCTCTTGCCTGTCACGCCGTCGGCGTCGGACGACTGGGCGACGCCGCAGGCAGGCTCGCAGTTCGACTGTGCACCGGTCGCGGCCAACGCCGTCGTGCAGGCAATCGCCGACGCGATCAAAGCACGCCGGACCGGCGCACTCGCAGGCGTGTCGTCGGTCGTCCTCGTCGGTGGCGACGACAAGCTCCCCTTCTACCGGCTCCCCGACACCACCACGCTCTCCAACGAGATCGAGCACAGTGATCAGGTCGGCACCGACAACCCGATCTCGGCGTCGCAGCGCGACCGCTACTTCCTCTCCGATGACCCGTACGGAACGCTCAACCCGATCACGTGGCTCGATCGCAGCTTCAACGTGCCCGACCTGGCGGTCGGTCGTCTGGTGGAAAGCGACGCCGACATCCAAGGTCAGATCGGCGAGTACCTGGCGAACGCAGGCAGGCTGTCACCGTCGAGCGCTCTCGTGACTGGCTACGACTTCCTCGCCGACGGCTCCGAGCAGGTGAGCACCACATTGGCCGGCGCCGGGCTCACTACCTCTGCACTCATCGACCAGCCGCGAGTATCGACGACCGCGGCGTGGACGGCGCAGGCGGTGCAGTCAGCCCTCGCTGCGAACCCCGGAGTGGTCGCGTTGAACTCCCATTTCTCGCAGTACCAGCTGTTGTCGTCGAAGGGCGATGTCACCCAGACCGCCGATCTCCTCGATCTCGTACCAGGCGGGTCGTCGCCCGATCTGCCTGGCGGGATCCTCGCCGATTCGGTCTTGTTCAGTGCCGGCTGCCATGGCGGGATGAGCGTGCCCGACGCGTACGCCACCGCCAATGCCACCTATCCACTCCTTGCCGGATCGAGTTCTGGAGTTCCGTATGACTGGGCCCAGGCCCTGTCGTCGCGCAAAGCATCGGTGTGGGTGGCCAACACGGGCTACGGCTACGGCTCGTCGGGCGATGTCGCCCTGTCGGAGCGCTTGATGGCGCTGTACGCGAAGTATCTCGTGGATCCGGCAACGACCAGCGCGGGTGATGCGCTGGTGAAGGCCAAGCAGGACTACTTCGCGACGCAGGGCGTGTACGGCTCGTACGACGAGAAGGCGCTGCAGCAGGTGGTGTTTTACGGCATCCCGATGTTCCACCTCTCGGTCGGAGCAGCGTCGTCGAGCCTCACCACAGCGGCCGCGGCCGCTCCGTCGTCCGGTGGCCTGACACCTCAGGCGGGTTCGGGCGGGCTCCCGGCTTCGGCATCGATCGCCAACACGGCCTTCAACCTCACGTCGCGTGTCGCTGACGGACGCACCGCGTACACCGTCGACGGTGAGACGCTCGTGATCAATGGGTATCCGATCCAACCGAAGACCAGCATCGATGTCACTCCTACGACGGCGGGCTACGCCGCCCGGGGCGCAACCCTCGAGACGATGCAGACCAGCCAGGTGGCTGGCGTCGTTCCGCAGATGGCACGGGCGACAGCCGACCGCTCGAGCAGCGAGCGTGCTCAGCAGCCGGCGACGGCCGTGTTCCCGACGGCCTTTCAAACCGTTGCCGGCAATGCCAACAAGCAGCGGCTGGTGATCTTCCCCGGCCAGTTCAGCGACCTCGACCCGGCTCCTGGCGCGACCGGTGGCACCCAGATGCTGATCGACCACGGGTCGTACACCGTCTACTACGCGGACTCGACCACCACCGCCGGCGACGTCACCAAGCCGTTCATCCAGGAAAGCACGGCGTCGGTCGGTCTCATCGGAACGTCACCGGGTGTCGTGCTGTTTCGTGTGAAGGCCCTCGACCGAGCTGGTGTCGCCGACACCCGGTCACCGACTGGGGTCAAGCGAGTGCTCGTGCAATACGACGAGACCCCTTCGGCGTTCAACACATCCCACACATGGCGCCCCGTCGAACTGCATCAAGACACCACTGGCACCTGGGTCGGCGCGTTGGTCACGCCGCACACGGACGGCCGCTACTTCATCCAGGCGGTCGACGGCGCAGGCAACGCAGGCGTCAGCCAGTTCAAGGGCATCTACTACCGCGCCGACGGCACGTCACCGCAGGCCGTCGCCGTCATCACCAACGGCACACTCGGCGGCAGTGGCTGGTACGTCTCGCCCGTGCAGGTCACCCTGTACATCGCTGGAGCTCCGGCCTCGTCTGCCGATGGTTACACGTACTCCTTCGACGGGATCTCGCAAGGCTTCTATTCAGGGCCCTTCGACGTGCCAGAGGGGGCCACCAGTATCACGTTCGCTCCGCCGTCCACCAGTGGCGCGGCTGCACCGCCCTCGTTGGCGGTGCGCAAGGACACGCGCACGCCCAGTGCAACGCTGACACCGGCCTTGGCTGTGGTTGCTGCGGGCGAGCCGGTTCCTACGGCGACCTGCGTGGCAGCAGATCCGGTGCCGGGATCCGGGGTCTCCGGATGCACCCCGCTGCCGCCGACCAGCGTCACGGTTGCCGGTCAGGCCTATTCACTTGCCAATGCCAAAGCCACCGACGTCGCCGGCAACACCTCGACGATTGCCTCACAGACTGCCGTGATCGTCTCCGGCACGAGAAACCTCGACGGGTCGTTCAGCGCCGCCAACAGCGTGACCGTGGTCGCCGGCGGCGAGTTGTTCAACGGCGCTGCGTTCACCGTCAACGGAGCACCGGTGGCCGGTACGGTCGACGCCGCCGCCAAGACGAACTCCCTGTCGTTGTCGGTGCCGAACACGTACACCATCGGTGTCACCGTCCCGGGGAGCGGTGGGACGGCAAACGTGACGGTGACCTTCACCGTTACCGTCAACGACTCAGTTCCGCCCGTGCTCAGCCTTTCAGCACCGGGCCCGGTCGAGGCGAGCAGTCCAGCAGGCGCGATTGTGACCTTCTCGGCAACCGCCATCGACAACATCGACGGAGCAGTTACGGTCACGTGCACGCCTGCATCAGGTTCCACGTTCTCGCTCGGCACCACCACGGTCACCTGTAGCGCCCACGACACTGCGGGCAACACGTCGACTGCTTCGTTCACCGTGACGGTCAGCGACACCACGGCACCGAACCTCACGGTGCCCGGCAACATCACGGGGATCGAAGCGACAGGGCCCGGCGGAGCGATCGTGACGTACAGCGCCACGGCCACCGACATCGCCGACCCGTCGCCGTCGGTCACGTGTTCGCCCGCGTCCGGCTCGACCTTCGCGCTCGGCACCACGACGGTGTCCTGCACTGCCACCGATCACAGCGGCAACAGCACCACGAAGGTGTTCACGGTGACGGTGGTCGACACCACCGCGCCCGTGTTCGGCCCGGCTCCGGCGATCGGCCCGATCGAGGGCAACGCCCTCGGGGGCGCGATCGTCAGCTATGTGAAGCCGTCCGCGACCGACACGGTGAGCGGGGCCGTCACGGCGACGTGCACGCCGCCGTCTGGCTCGACGTTCGCGCTCGGCACCACCAGCGTCGCGTGTACCGCGTCCGACGCCAAGGGCAACCTAGCGACGGCGACGTTCACGGTCACGGTGGTCGACACCACACCACCATCGCTCACTGTCCCCGCCAACATCACCAAGGCGGCCACCTCAGCAGCGGGAGCAATCGTGACCTACACGGCCACAGCCACCGACATTGTCAGCGGGCCGATCACGCCGGTCTGCGCACCGGGGAGTGGGACGACCTTCCCGATCGGCACGACGACCGTGAGTTGCGCCGCGACCGACGGCAAGGGCAACGGCATCACCAAGACCTTTACCGTCACGGTCGCCCGGCCCTACCGGTACAACGGCTTCTTCTCGCCGGTCAACATGGGCGTCGCAGACTCCTTCGGGTTGAGCTCGATCGTCAACAGCGTCAACGGGGGGCGCAACGTCCCATTCAAGTGGGAGGCCTACGACAACGCCACCGGGCTCCTGGTCACCGACCCGGCCCGTGTCGAGATCGAGTTGATCACGTATGCGCAGTTCCTGACGAAGTTCTCCTCGTTGTTCGGCGCCACGGCTTCGTTGCCGAATCGCAACGTGTGCGCGGACACCGGACGCGTCGTCGTACCGATCTCGGGTGGCACGGGCAAGACGACAGTAGTCAAGTTCGTGAGCGGCCAGTTCAACGAAGGCATACAGGTGCCGACCAAGCCGGCTCCTCCGGCGTGGAACTGCTACGTGGCATGGACCCGCATCATCGGCGACCCGAGCCCCGGCATCGCGTCGCTCTTCACCCTGACGTAGCGCCTGCGTCCGTCAGCGTCAGCGGCAGCGGCGCAGGCGGAGGCTGTTGGAGACCACGAAGATGCTCGAGAGGCCCATCGATGCTCCGGCGATCAGCGGGTTCAGCAGGCCGGCAGCGGCCAGGAGATCGCCTCGGATCAGCGTGAGGTCACTCGCCTCGATGGCGACGTCGGTTCCGGTGCCCATGGCGATACCGAGGTCGGCCTGAGCGAGCGCCGCCGCGTCGTTCACGCCGTCGCCGATCATGGCGACGACCTTCCCGTCGCGTTACAGGCCGCGCACCACGTCGACCTTGTCGGACGGCAAGACCTCGGCGAAGACCGTGTCGATCCCGACGCGATCGGCGACTGCTCGCGCGGCACGTTTGTTGTCACCAGTGAGCAGGATCGGCTCGAGCCCCAGTGATCGCAAGCGTTCGATCGCCTCACGGCGCCGGCTTTGGCGGCGCCGCCACATCCACCTCGCATCGATTGCCGTCGTGACGACGAACACCGCGGCGAAGACCAGGCAGACGGAGAGCCCGAACGAGAGCCCGAACCAGCTCAGGACGGCGATGAAGGCCGAGGGACCCACGACGGCCACGACCAGCGCTGTGTCAGCGCTGCGTTGGTTCGGGGCGCCGCGCCGGACAACCGGGATGGACGCTGGTGACGGCGGTTCGAGGACCTGAGCAGGGGATTGCCTCGAGTGCATGGCGCCACTGTGGAACGTCGCACTGACGCGTCGCTGATGAGCGCCGCCATCCCATCAGTCAGTCGCGCCCGTCTCGGGCTGATCACTCAGGTTTGTCGACTCAGCAGCACTGCGAAGTTGCCGCCGGCTCGGTTTCTACGCCGCATGCCATCACTGCGGCATCGCCGAGGACGGTGTAGAACTCCCAATCGTTCTCCGGGCCTTTGATCCAGGTCTTGTCCTGCACCGCGAAGCAGCACGTCGTGTTCTCCTGGACGTCCTGGTCCATCCCGATTGCCTGGGTGCGAGCGATGACGGCAGAGACCTCGTCGGTGGTCTCGACCTCGACTCCGATGTGGTTCAGCGAGCCCGGCTCGCCCATGCCGGTGAAGAGCACCAACTTCAGCGGGGGATCAGCGATCGCGAAGTTTGCGTAGCCGTCGCGGATCTTGGCCGGGGGCGTCTGGAAGAGTTTGGTGTAGAACTCGATCGAAGCGTCGAGGTCAGCCACGTTGAGGGCAAGTTGCACACGGGACATTCTGGATTCCTCCTGGGGAAGCGATGTCAACATTACATTGACGATAGTCGATGCAGTGACGGTACCGATTAGATCGACAGATGTCAATGCACATTGCCGAGTTTTCTGTACAGTAGGACACATGGCCGTTCGCAAGATCTCGTTGCTCGATCCGATCGCCTGCTGCTCCCCGGTGCGCGCCGACGTGCTCGACGAAGAGCAAGCCGCGCTGTTGGCCAGCTCGTTCGCTGCCCTGGCAGACCCGATTCGCCTGCGGTTGTTGAGCTTCATCGCCGCATCGGGCGCCGACGAGGTGTGCGCGTGCGATCTGCTCGAGCCGTCGGGCCGTTCGCAGCCGACGGTCAGCCATCACATGAAGATCCTCGTCGACGCCGGCCTGATCGAACGCGACAAGCGCGGCCTGTGGGTGTGGTACCGCCTGGTGCCGTCGCGTCTCGACGCGCTGCGCTCCGTCCTCGGCTAGCCCGGTACACCCTCGGTCGCAACCCTCACCGCTGGCTGGTCTCCATCGCAGTCACCGTACGGGTGGGCGCGCCGGTTCTCCGACGCGCGGCTCAAGCGGACCGATGGTCGTGCCGACTGAAGAAGCATGTTCGATGATCCGGGTGCATTTGACGCATCGTTCAAGCTCTTGTTGCGATCGTCGCTGCGCTTCTCCTGGCGAACACGATCGTCCTGGCGCTCGCAACGTGGGTGATCTCGCACTGGGCCCGCACGCGAGGCCGCCGAGGAAGCCGCTTCACTGCATTCATCGTCGCGCTCGCCGCTGAGGGCTTTGTCATCTCGACGCTCATTGCCTTGTTGACCGCACATCGCGTCGACGCGCCACTCGTCAGTTGGATGCTTGGATCCGCAGCGGTTCTCGGGGTCGCGACAGCTCGACTCAGCCACACCAAACCGGCTGTCGAAGTTCACAGGGATGCGCATCTGGCCCGATGACCACGACGCTGCGCTGGTCGTGGCGCGGCCTGGGTTCGATGTCGTCACCAGCGCGCCGAACGACACGGTGGGCTCCGGCTCAGTCGTGCCGGCGCCTTCGACGCCACCGTGGGGCTGCCGCCAGCGGTGTCCGGGATCGGTGTTCGACGCCGTACGGCTGACATACGCAGCAGGGATGGACGCGGTTGGCGAGCCCAACGGGCTTCGAGACGAACACCTTGTTGGCCGACGGCACCGAACGGGACTGATGAAGCCGGACGAGGGGGCGTTCCTCGGGTACGTTATGGGAGATGACGCGACTGTGTGAACGCCCTGGATGTTCGCAAGTCGCCGAGATGACGTACGGCTTCGACGCCGAGCACCTGATGGTCTGGATCGATTCCTACGATCGTGTCACCACCGGTCGTGCCGGTGTGTTGTGCCGTCGGCATGCGGACGCCATGGTTGTGCCACTCGGTTGGATGCTCGACGACCGCCGCGACCCCGTGCCCCGGCTGTTCAGGGCGCCGGCCCAACCGACCGCTGCGATGCCTCGGCAGCGACGCGTCGTCCGGCATCATCAGGACGACACTGGGCAGTTGGAGTTCGGCGCCGACGTGGTCGTCGGCGAGATGGACGACGACTTCAGTGAGCCCGCTACCCCGGTCGAGACCGAGGTGCTGCCGTGGAAGCCGACGTTCGACCAGACCGACGACCTCGATGGCTTGCTCGAGGCCCGCGGTCCGCTCCTGGCCCGAGCGTTCGGCGGGCAGGGCCGGCCCCGCCCGTCCACCTAGGTCGGCGATGGACATCACCGCATCGCTCGAGGCGCCGTGCGCCGCCGAGCAGTTGTTCAAGCTGGTCGACGATCTGTCGACCTATCCGCAGTGGAACGGCCTGGTGCACAGCGCGACGGCAGAGCCGGGTGACGACCCAGTATGGGATGTCGAGTTGCGGGCCCGTCTCGGCCCGTTGGCGCGCAGCAAGCGATTGCGAATGGTCCGAACCATCCGCGATGCGGAGACGTGTTCCGTCACGTTCGAACGCGATCAGGCAGACGGCCGGAACCATTCGCCGTGGGTGCTGGCCGCCACCATCGACGAGCTCGGCGGTCTCAGCACGTTGACGATGCACCTGCACTACGGCGGTTCGCTGTGGACTGGCGGCGCACTCGAACGGGTGCTCGCCGAGCAGATCACCTCGGGTCGGGAGCGGCTGTTGGAACTCGTGGCAACCAAGCGCTGAAGCGGCCGTCGTCGCGCCGCTCCAACGTCAGTGACATCCCGAAGCATTCACTGAGACTCGCTGACGTCAGGGTTCGATCGATCGGGCCGGATGCCGCGACCCTGCCATCGCGCAGCATCAACACGTGGGTCATGCCAGGCGGTACTTCGTCGAGGTGGTGGGTCACGAGGATCACCGGCGGCGCAGCCGCGTCGGTCGTCAGTTCGGCCAGGGCCCCAACGAGTTGCTCGCGACCGCCGAGGTCGAGACGGGCGCTGGGTTCGTCGAGCAGTAACACGGCCGGCTCGTTCATCAACGTCCGGGCCAGCAGGACGCGCTGCTGCTCACCCGACGAGGTGGTCGACATCGGCCGGTCGGCCAGCCAAGCGACGCCCATTCGCTCGAGGCAAGCTCGCGCCCGCGCCTCGTCGGCCTCGTCGTAGCGGTGCCACCACGGCTCGAGCGCGGCGTACTTCGCGGTCATCACGATGTCGAGGCATCGCAGTTCCTGACGCAACTGCACGGCCAACGAGGGTGACATGTAGCCGATGCGCCGCCTCAAGACCCGCACGTCGGTCCGTCCCAGGCGTTCGCCCAGCACCCGCACATCGCCGCTGGAGGGGTGCTCGTACATCGCCGCGATCCGCAACAGCGTCGTCTTGCCCGAGCCGTTGGCGCCCAGCACCACCCACCGCTGATCGGCCAGCACCTTCCACGTCAATGGGGCCAGGATCGTGCGCTCGCCGCGCACGAAGCTGACGTCGACGAGGCGCAAGACCTCGGAGCCCGATGGTGCCGACCGCCTCACTTCAGACATGGAGATGTGACGATATCGCCACGCAGAGTAAGAGATGCCGGTCGTAACGCCCAAACCACTGGTACCCTCGCAGCGGGATGCGTCGGATACTGGTGATGGTGTCGGCGGTGTGCTTTCTCGCACCGCTGTCAGTGACCACGGTCGGACGCGCCGCGGACACCGCGGCCGAGCAGGCCGCGAAGGAGATCGCCGACGCCCGCGAGCGGGCCAACGCCGCAGCTGACGCATACTTCGCTTCCGAATCGCGCATCGATCAGCTCACCTTGCAGCAGGATCAGTTGCAGTCCGAGATCACCGCGCTGGAGGGCGATGTCAAGGCCCTGCAGCTCTCCGTCGAGAACGTGGCCATCGGTCGCTACACCCGGTCGGGCAGCACCGGGGTGCCGCTGCTGACGGGGTTCCAGTCACCCGAGGATCAGGTCAAGATCGACGCGCTCATGGAAGTGATCTACGACTCGTCGGCCAACGACTTCGACCGCTTCGACGCCCTCAACGCCGACCTCGCCGACAAGCGCCTCAAGCTGACCGACAAGAAGGGTCAGGCGGAGAAGGAACGAGTCAACCTTGCTTCGCTCAAAGACGCGGCGTCGGCAGAAGTGCAGCGGCTGAAGGATGTCGAGGCTGATCGTCTGAAGGACGAGTCGGTGCGCACCGCGCTGATCGCCGAACAGGCACGGCGCAAGCGCGAGACCGATCGCAAGAAGCTGCTCAATGCGCCGACGCCGACGATCCCGACGCCCGTGGATTCCGTGCCCGATGCGTCCGGCAAGAACGCGGCCCCGGCCGACGACAACGGCGGCGACTCGGGTGACGCAGTAGCGCCGACCGGCGTTGCCACGCGGCCTTCGCTGCCCGACGCAGGCGGCGGTCAGACCGGTGGTGGCGGCAACGGCAGCTTCCCCGGTGGTGGCGGCAACGACTACGGCACCTGGCCGGGTTGGACGTGTCCGACCGGGAGCTCCCCGGCGCCGTTCGCAGACACGTGGGGTGCGCCGCGCAGTGGCGGGCGCCGGCACCAGGGTGTCGACATGATCGGGCAGCGTGGCATCCCGGTGCTCGCTGTCGTCGATGGCATCGCCGAGGCGAAGACCAACGCGCTGGGCGGCACGACCGTCTGGTTCAGTGGGGTCGACGGGCACAAGTACTACTACGCGCACCTCGACCGGTACGGCCAACTCGGCTCGGTGACCGCAGGGACCACGATTGGCTTCCTGGGCCAGTCCGGCAACGCCCAGTTCAGCATCCCGCACCTCCACTTCGAGGTGCATCCGTTCGGCGGCCCGGCCGTCAACCCCTACCCAACTGTTGCGGCCCACTGCCCATCGTTTGGCTGATGGCCGACGAGCTCGCCGAACGGCTGGCAGCGGTACTCGGAGCCGGGAAGATCACCGGTCTGACGCGACTGTCCGGTGGCGCGTCCCGCGACACGTGGCGGTTCGAAGCCGACGGTCGATCGCTGATCCTGCAGCGACAGCGCGACGGTGACGAGCACGACATGGCGGTGGAGGCCGCCGCCGTGCGCGCCGCCGCAGCGGCGGGCGTCCGCACGGCAACGATCATCGCCGCATCGACGGATCGCGCCGACCTGGGTGCCGCCTACACGATCGTGACGAGCGTCGCGGGGGAGACGACACCGCGCAAGCTGCTCCGCGACGCCGAGTACGCCCAAGCTCGCGAGGCCCTGCCGGCGCAACTTGCGGATGCGCTGGTCAAGATCCACTCGATCGAGCCGGCGACGATTCCCGGTCTGACGAACACGGATCAGGTCGATCAGTACCGCCAGGTACTCGACACGCTCGTCGAGCCACACCCGACGTTCGAGCTGGTGTTGCGGTGGCTCGATGCTCACCGGCCGCCGGCCGGCCCGCACGTGGTGGTCCACGGCGATTTCCGGCTCGGCAACGTGATCTTCGATGAACAGGGCTTGCGGGCGGTACTCGATTGGGAGCTCGTGCATCTCGGCGATCCGTTGGAGGATCTCGGCTGGATGTGCGTGAAGGCGTGGCGGTTCGGGTCGCCGAGACCCGCCGCCGGGGTCGGTACGTATGACGAACTGTTCGGGGCGTATGAGGCCGCTGGGGGAGGTCCTGTCGATGTCGGTGCCGTGCGCTGGTGGGAGGTGCTGGGAACGATGAAGTGGGGGATCATGTGCATCATGCAGGCCAATGCCCACCTCACGGGGACGACGCGAAGTCACGAGCTGGCGGCCATCGGTCGCCGGGTGTGTGAGAACGAGCACGACTTGTTCCTGGCGTTGGAAGGTCACTGGTGAGCCCGCACGATGCGCCGTCCGCTGCTGAGCTGATCGAGGCGGTCCGCGAATGGCTGCAGCGCGACGTGTTGGCGGTCACCGATGGTCGGTTGCAATACCACACCCGCGTGGCGATCAACGCGCTGGCGATCGTCGAGCGCGAGCTCGGCCTTGGCGCCGTGCAACGCGCCGCCCACCTCGATCGGCTGAAGCGGCTCGGTGTCGCCGACGACGCAGCACTGGCCGCTGCGATCCGGGCCGGCAACCTCGACGACCGGCTGGACGAAGTGCGCAGCCTTGTGTGGCAATCGGTTCGCGACAAGTTGGCCGTGGCCAACCCGAAGTACCTGACCTCACCGTGAGGGGCTGAGCGTCACCGGCTGGCCGGCAGCCAGCTGACCGCAGGCGGCATCGATGTCGGTGCCGCGGTTGCGGCGCACGGTTGCGTTGACACCGAGGGATTCCAAGTTGTCGCGGAAGTCGTGAACGCGCTTCAGCGGCGAACCGACCGTGGGGTAGCCGGGTGTCGGGTTGAGCGGGATGAGGTTGACGTGTGCAGGGAGGTGGAAGCGCCGGCACAGCTTGGCGAGTTCCGACGCATCGGTCGCCCGGTCGTTGACGCCGTCGATCATCGCCCATTCGAAGCTGAGCCGCCTGCCCTTGACCGCCAGGTAGTCCGCACAGGCGGACATCAACTCGTCGATCCGATAGCGCTTGTTGATCGGTACCAGCTCGTCGCGCAGCCGGTCGTTGGCCGCGTGCAACGACACGGCGAGGTTGACGGGCAGCGGCCGTTCGGTCAGGCGGCGAATGCCCGGCACCAGTCCGACCGTCGAGATGGTCAGCTTTCGCGCCGACAACCCGAGGTCGCCGTGCAGCCGCTCGATCGACTCCCACACGACACCCTCATTGGCCAGCGGCTCGCCCATGCCCATGAACACCACGTTGCCGAGCCGTCGCTCCATCGATCGAGCCTCGCGGGCGGCCACCGCGACCTGCTCGACGATCTCGCCGACGGTCAGATGGCGACCGAACCCGGCCTGACCGGTCGCGCAGAACCCGCAGCCCATCGCGCACCCGACCTGGCTGCTGACACAGACCGTGACCCGGTCGGGGTACAACATCAGCACCGTCTCGATCCGCCTCCCGTCGTGCAGTTCCCAGAGGTACTTGACGGTGTCGCCTCCGTCGCTGACGCGGCGGACGACGACGCGCAGGGCCGGTGTCAGCCGCTGCGACAGCGTTGCCCGCAACGCCTTGGGAAGGTTGGTCATCTCCTCCGGCGTCGAGAAGTTCTGATACAGACCCTGCCAGATCTGGTCGAGCCGGTATCGCGGCTCATCGTTCAGCAACTCTGCCAGCTCGATTCGGCTCGGTTGGTACAACGACGTGGTCACTCCGGTACCGGTCACACCTCGGCGGCCAATGCCGTGTACTGGTCGATGTGGCCGCGCAACACGTCGAGGCTCGCCGTCCAGAACGCCACGTCCGACACGTCGAACCCGAACACTCCACCGAGCTCTTCGGCAGTGCTCATGCCCGCGCGCGACAACACATCGTCGTACGACAACTTGAATCGCTGCGGGTCGTCGCGGTACTTGGCGAACAGGCCCAGGCCGAAGAGGAGGCCGTACGTGTAGGGCCAGTTGTAGAAGTGCGAGGAGTAGTAGTGCGGCTTCACGGCCCACATGTACGGATGCGCAGTCGATTGATCGAGCCCGTCGCCGTAGGCATCGGACTGTGCCGAGAGCATCATCTCGTTGAGCTCCGACACACCGAGGGTGCGGCGTTGGCGCCGGGCGAAGACCTCGGTCTCGAAGATCAGCCTGCTGCGAATGTCGACGATCGTCTGCACCGCGCTGAGCAGATTGACGTCGAGCAGCGCCAGCCGGTCGCTGCCGGTGAGGTGCAGCAACCCCTCCTCGACGACGAGGGTCTCACAGAAGATGCTCGCGGTCTCGGCGAGAGCCATCGGCATGCGACGCTGCAACGCCGTGCGTTGGGCGAGTTGGGTGTTGTGATAGGCGTGGCCCAACTCGTGGGCCGTTGTCTGAGCACTGTCGACGCTGCCGCTCCAGTTGAGGAAGACCAACGAGCGGTCATCGGCGAACGGCATGCAGAACGCTCCGCCACGCTTGCCCTCCCGCGGCCCGGCGTCGATCCATCGCTCGTCGATCGCCCGATCGACGAGGCCTCCGAGCGGCTGGCTGTACGACGTGAACGCGCCGCGGACGATGTTCAATCCGTCGGCCCACGAAATGGCGTTCGGCGCCAACGGCAGTGGGGCGAACAGGTCGTACCACGGCAACGCACCGGGACGACCGTGCAGCCGCGCCTTGACGTGCATCCACCTGCGGAGGTCGGGGAGCGCTGCGTCGACAGCGCTCTGCATCGCGTCGAACGTCGCTTGACTGATGTTGTTGGCGAACAGCGATGCCTCGATCGGGCTGTTCCAGCCTCGTCGGCGGTTGACGATGTTGGCTTCACCCTTGACAGCGTTCATTGCTGCGGCGCAGGCGACAGCGACCGTCGGCCATGCTCGCATCTCGGCCTCATGGGCGAGCCGGCGTACCTCCGAGTCGCCGTCGGTCGCCATGCCGCGGATCGCCGCCATCGGCATGGTCTTGGCCCCGCCGGGCAGCTCGACCACTTCGGTGAGCTGCGAGGTGATGTCGGAATGCAGATGCTCCCATGCCGTCGATCCCGTCGTCGACAACTCGGCGTACAAGCCTTCTTCGACCTCGGCCATCTGGTGCTCCGCTCGGGCTGCCAGGAACGTGAGCGGCCCGCGGTGCTCGGCGACCTCGGTGCTGACGGTCGCCAGGGCGTCGATGCCGAGCGAGTTGACCCACTCCGCGAGGCGAGCGAAGAGGGGCCGCTGTTTCGACTCGATGACCTCGAGCTCGCTGAGCAGACCCTGAGCCGTCTCGTCGAAGCTGTCGGTCGTGACGGTGGCGTACACGTACGCGCCGACGAGATCCGTGCGCTGTTCAGTCTCGTTGAGGGCGCGGATCACCGCGTCGGCAGCTCGACCATCGGCCGCGTTGACCGGTCGCGGATCGCACCGGCGGATGTCGTGCTCCTCGAACAACGCCGTGAGCCGTGTCGAGTCCGCCCCGACCTGTTCGAGCGCGTCGATGAACGATCGCGATTGGAACGACTCGTGCACGTCGGCCACGCTCCAGCGCGGGAGTACGTCGTTCATGTCGCTGGTCTCCGCCGTGCCGGTCATGGACGTTGGTCCGGTCATAGTTGTATCCCGTTCGTAGTGGTGCCGGTCAGATCGGCAACGTAGGCGTAGTCGGCGTGGTGGATCGAGAACCCCAGCCGCTCGTACATCGACAGCGCGGAACCGTTTGCGGCGTCGACGTGCAACATGCCGACGGGCAGGCCTCGCCCGGCGAGGTGATCGAGACCGGCGATGGTCAGTGCCTTGCCGAGTCCGAGCCCGTGGAACGGCGGATCGACGGCGATCACGTAGATCTCGCCCAGCGGTGGCGTGGTGTCGCTGTGCACTTTCGTCCAGCAGAAGGCGGCGAGCTTGCCATCGCGCTCGTGGAGGCGGAACCCTTCAGGGTCGAACCAGGGCTCGGCTTCTCGTTGACGCAACGTGTCGACCGTCCAGCCGCCTTGTTCGGGGTGATCGTGGAACGCCGCGTTGTTGACCCGTACCCACTCGTCCTCGTCGCGACCGACGACGAAGGCTCGTGTCTCGACCGTGGTGGCTTGTTCGAGCGGCAGGGTTCTGCGCATCTGCAGCAGCCGTCGTCCCAGCCGGAGACCCGCTGCTGCAGCGATGGCCTCGACATGATCACCGGGCCGATGGACCCACCAGAAGATGCGGCCGCCGCCGTCTGCGGCAACCATTTCGAGCGCGGCGCCGAGCAGTAGTGGTGTGAGCACTTCGACGTGGGCGCGCTCGCCGGGGGCGACGACCAGCTCGATCGCGGTCGAGTGGTTGGCCCGAGCCAGCTGGGCATAGCCGGCAAGCGTGTCGACCGCATCGAAGGCCAAGACGGCGGCGAAGTCGACGCCGTCGCGCCGAACGAGATTGAGCCGGAGATGATCCGACAGTGGACGGAAGCCGTCGTGCTTCGCCGCGTCGACGAGCAACTGCTCGACGGTTCCGAACTCGTGGTTGTCGAGCTTTCGCCGGGTCTCGATGCGCCACATGGGCACCGAGGTTAATGCCCGGTCGACGCAGAGGCTCCTGCGGTTGCGCCCGTCGTTGAATAGTGTCGACGACATGCCGAAGCCGCGCACCCCGAAGGGTCGAACGATCGAGGTGGCCAGACGGCTGGCACAGACGTACCCGGATGCCGTGTGCGAGCTCGATCACACCAATGCATTCGAACTGCTGGCGGCCACGATCTTGTCGGCTCAGTGCACCGACAAGATGGTCAACACGGTGACGCCCGTGCTGTTCCGCCGCTATCCGACGCCCGTCGAGCTTGCCGGCGCGAATCCGGCCGACGTGGAACAGATCATCCGCTCGACGGGCTTCTACCAGAACAAGACCAAGAGTTTGCTCGGCATGGCGCAGGCGCTGCTCGAACGCTTCGACGGCGACGTACCGACCGAGCTCGACGACCTCGTCACCCTCCCGGGCGTCGGCCGCAAGACGGGCAACGTCGTGCGCAGCGTGGCGTTCGATCTGCCGGGGTTGCCGGTGGACACCCATGTGTTGCGGCTGTCGAAGCGTCTCGGTCTCAGCACACTCGAGGATCCGGTGAAGTTGGAGCTCGAGCTCAACCGGTTCCTGCCGCCGCCGGAGCGGGGTCGATTCAGCTTGCGGATGATCTTGCACGGTCGTCGAGTGTGCGACGCGAAGAAGCCGCGGTGCGCAGAATGCACGTTGGAGGACATCTGTCCGTCGTCGCAACTGCCGCGCCGAGCGTCACGAAAGTAGCCCGAATACCACTCAGTGTGGCCGCTTGCGCCCCTCTGGAATCGGTGTATAGTGGCCCTACCAACCAGGTTCCCGCCACCTGGTTTGCGGGCGATGCTGGGATCCGCCGCCTAGCATTGCAGAGCGACGGCCCCGTTCATCGGGGCCGTCGCCGCGTTCTGCGCTAGTGTTTCTGGCTGTTTCAGCTGATCAGCTTGAGTGCCCGGCGCAGCAATCGCTCGGCGTTGCGCAGTCCCTGCTCGGCTTCGCCGACGGCGGCGCGGAGATCCTCCCGGCCCAGTGGAATTTGCAGCGGACCGACCTCGGCGAGCTGCTGTCGATATCGCTCTACGTGTTCGGCGATGACCGTCAGGGTTGCGGCAACGGGGTCGTTCATGGGCACAGTCTGGCGTGGAGCGAGCCCAAATCGAGGCTCCCTCGTTGGCGGCGGTGTCGGTATCGTGACCACCTGTGCATTCGGTGACGGTACGCGACGACTTGCGAGCACTCGAGGGGTACCACTCGCCGCAGGTCGACGTGCGCATCCGGCTGAACACCAACGAGGCGCCGACACCGCC
The DNA here is from genome assembly GCA_031373785.1 of Ilumatobacteraceae bacterium. Lineage (GTDB taxonomy): Bacteria > Actinomycetota > Acidimicrobiia > Acidimicrobiales > Ilumatobacteraceae > JAENVT01. The sequence goes on along the minus strand of JANMNE010000042.1, from coordinate 6,810 downwards.
ACCTGCCGCGTGGCGCGACGCGTTCGCCGCCGAGCTGTCGCGAGTCGAATGGCATCGCTATCCCGATCGCAGCGCGTCGGCGCTTCGAGCGTCGATCGCTGACTCGCACCACGTTCGACCGGATCAGGTCTTTGCCGCGAATGGCTCGAACGAGGTGCTGCAAACGCTGCTCTTGACGTACGGCGGTCCCGGCCGTCGTGTGGCGACGTTCGAGCCGACCTACCAGTTGCACGGTCACATCGCCAGGCTCACCGGAGCGACCGTGGTCGAAGGTGAGCGCGCGCCCGACTTCCGGCTCGATGTCGACGCCGCCGTGCGTCTGATCGAGCAGAACCGGCCGGCCGTCACGTTCCTGTGCTCACCCAACAACCCCACCGGGCTCGTCGAGCCACGTGCGACCGTGCAGGCGGTGCTGGCCGCACAGCCGGGGCTGCTGGTGGTCGACGAGGCGTACGGGCAGTTCGCCGTCTGGTCGGCGTTGAGCCTGCTCGACGAGTCGACACCGCTGGTGGTCACGCGTACGTTCTCGAAGACCTGGTCGATGGCGGCCAGTCGTCTCGGGTACCTGGTGGGGCCGTCGTGGCTGGTTGCCGAGCTCGACAAGGTGGTGCTGCCGTACCACCTCGATGCTGCCAAGCAGATTGCTGGACGGTTGGCGTTGCAGTTCACCGACGAGATGGACGCCCGCGTCGAGCAGATCGTGACCGAGCGCGAGCGGATCTCGGCACGGCTCGGCCAACTTGACCTCGACGTGTTCCCGAGCGGCGCCAACTTCATCCTCTTCCGGCCGCGGAGCAAGCCGGGGCGGCAGGTGTGGCAGGAGTTGCTCGACCGCAGTATCTTGATCCGTGACTGCTCGGGTTGGCCGCGACTGACCGATTGTCTCCGGGTCACCATTGGCACCGTCGACGAGAACGACGAGTTCCTGGCGGCCATCGAAGAGATCGTGCAATGAGCCGTACGGCAACGGTTCACCGGGCCACGAGGGAGACGTCGATCGATCTCGTGATCGACATCGACGGGAATGGCGCGACCGAGATCTCGACGGGAATCCCGTTCTACGATCACATGCTCGAACAGGTCGGCAAGCACGGAGGGTTCGATCTGCGCATCGCCGCCACCGGCGACCTGCACATCGACACGCACCACACCGTGGAAGACGTGGCCATCAGCCTTGGCGAGGCCTTTCGCCAAGCGCTCGGCGACAAGGCCGGCGTCCGTCGGTTCGCCAGCGGGTTGTACCCGCTCGACGAGGCACTGGTCGAGGTGGCCCTCGATCTGTCCGGGCGGCCGTTCGTGGTGTGGGAGGTCGAGCTGCCCGAGTGCTTGCCCCTCGGCAATCCGGCGTTCGATCCGCAGTTGGCCGAGCACGCCGTTGCCTCGTTCGCCACCGCGGCGGGCATCACGCTGCACGTCACGTTGCGACGTGGGCGGAACGTGCACCACATCATCGAAGCGGTCTTCAAAGGGCTGGCGCGGTGCCTCCGCGACGCGGTGCGCGTCGAAGGCGCGCAGGTGCCGTCGACGAAGGGCGTGCTCTGAGCAATGACTGAACAGCCACTGATCGCCGTTTTGGACTATGGCATCGGAAACTTGCGCTCCGCGCAGAAGGCGCTGCAGCGGTGTGGGGCCGACGCGCGTCTCACCGTCGACCATGGATTGATCGCTGATGCCGACGCGGTCGTGCTGCCGGGCGTCGGCGCGTTCGGTGCGTGCATGACTGCGCTGCGCGATGCCGATCTCGAAGACGTCGTCGAGGAAGCGGTGGATTCCGGCCGACCGTTCATGGGCATTTGCGTGGGGATGCAGATGTTGTTCGACGCCAGTGCGGAAGACGACACCGCGGTCGGACTCGGCATCATCCCTGGCTCGATCCGGTGGCTGAGTTCGGAGTTGCCGCGCCCGCAGATGCAGTGGAACCTGTTGTCGCTCGCGTCGCCCGACGACCCGATGTTCGCGGGCCTGCCCGCCGAGCAGGCGTGGGTCTATTTCGTGCATTCGTTGCAGGCGGTGCCCGACGATCCGTCGGCGATCGCCGCGACGTGCACCTACGGCGGTGTCGTCAACGCAGCCTTCCGACAGGGCAACGTGTTCGCCACCCAGTTCCACCCCGAGAAGTCGAGTACGTGGGGCCTAGCGCTGCTGGGCAACTTCGTGCACATCGCTGCAGAGGCATCCGCCAGATGATGGTCGATCTGTTCCCGGCGATCGATCTGCACGACGGCCAGGTGGTGCGCCTCACCCAGGGCGACTACGGCAGTGCGATCGTCTACGGCAGCGACCCGATCGCGGTTGCTCGTTCGTTTGCCGACGCTGGCGCGTCGTGGATCCACATCGTCGACCTCGACGCGGCGAAGTCGGGCTCACCGCGGAACCGTCCGCTGGTTGCCGCCGTCGTCGACGCAGTCGCCGGACGGGCACGGGTGCAGACTGGTGGGGGCGTCCGCACACTGGCGGATGCGCAACAACTGGCCGATGCCGGGGTCGCCCGGGTCGTGATGGGGTCTGCCGCGGTGCAACACCCGGAGTTGGTCGACGCGGCCGCAAACGTGGTCGCTGTCGCAGTCGGGCTCGACCACCGCGATGGCGAACTGGCCGTGCATGGCTGGACCGAGGGGTCGGGTATCTCGCTCGACGAGGCATTGGGGTGGTATCCGTCGGCCAGCGCATTCGTGATCACCGACATCGCCCGCGACGGCATGCTCGAGGGTCCCGATCTCGAAGGGCTTGCTGCTGCCGCGGCGAACTCCACCGCGCCGGTGATCGCCAGCGGGGGCGTCTCGTCGCTGGACGATGTGGCTGCCTTGGCGGGGGTGCCGGGCATCGCCGGAGTCATCACGGGCAAGGCGCTGTACGAAGGCCGGTTCACTGTCGTCGAGGCGTTGCGAGTCCTGCGCCGATGAGGGTCGCGCGTGTCATCCCGTGCCTCGACGTGACCAGCGGTCGCGTGGTCAAAGGCATCAACTTCATCGGCCTGCGCGACGCGGGTGACCCGGTCGAACTGGCCTCACGCTACGACGCCGAAGGCGCCGATGAGTTGGTCTTCCTCGACATCACCGCATCATCCGACGGGCGCGACACCATGATCGATGTCGTCTATCGCACCGCCGAGCAGGTGTTCATCCCGCTGACCGTCGGAGGCGGCATCCGCACCGTCGATGACGCCCGGCGCATGCTGCGCGCGGGTGCCGACAAGGTCAGTGTCAACACCGCAGCAGTGCAGCGGCCGGAGCTGATCAGCGAGATCGCCTCCGAGTTCGGCTCGCAATGCTGTGTCTGCGCGATCGACGCCAAGCGCCGCCCTGGCGGGCTCGGGTTCGATGTCTACCTGCACGGCGGGCGAACCCCGACGGGGATCGACGCCCTCGACTGGGCTGTGAAAGCAGCCAGGCTCGGCGCCGGCGAGATCTTGCTGACGTCGATGGATCGTGATGGCACGCGTGATGGGTATGACCTCGACCTCACGTCGGCTGTTACCGAGAACGTCAATGTGCCCGTCATCGCCAGCGGCGGCGTCGGTACCATGCAACACCTCGTCGAGGGAATCATCGAAGGCGGCGCAACCGGAGTGTTGGCTGCCAGCATCTTCCACTTCGGCGAGCACGTGATCGCCGATGCCAAGGCAGCGATGGCTGCAGCAGGCATCGCCGTTCGACCCGTGATGCCGCGCTGACGTCCCGTCCGAATCCCTTCGCACTCAACAAGGAGAACTCGATGCCCACTACATCGCCGAAAGACAAGATGGTCTACCGCCGGCTCGGTCGCAGCGGTCTGCAGGTCTCGGTGCTGTCGTTCGGAAGCTGGGTGTCGTTCGACAACCAGATGAAGGACGACGCAGCCATGGAGTGCATGCAGACCGCCTACGACGCGGGGTGCAACTTCTTCGACAACGCGGAGGCCTACGCAGCGGGAGAGAGCGAAGCAATCATGGGTCGCGTCATCGCCGAGCTCGGTTGGCGGCGCCAGACGTACGTGTTGAGCTCGAAGTTCTTCTGGGGCATCGAGCGAGTGCCGAACATGGTGAACACGTTGAACCGGAAGTACCTCATGCAAGCAATCGACGGTTCACTCGAGCGCATGGGTGTCGACTTCCTCGACCTCATCTACTGCCACCGAGCCGACCCGAACACGCCGATCGAGGAGACCGTGTGGGCGATGTCCGACATCGTCTCGTCGGGCAAGGCGTTGTACTGGGGGACCAGCGAGTGGGCGGCGGACGAGATCCGCGCTGCGTGGGAGATCGCCGAGCGTCATCACCTGCACAAGCCGGTGGTGGAGCAGCCGCAGTACAACCTGCTCGACCGCAAGCGCGTCGAGGAGGAGTACGCCAGGTTGTACACCGAGATCGGTCTCGGGACCACGATCTGGAGCCCGTTGGCATCCGGGTTGTTGACCGGTAAGTACAAGGACGGGATCCCCGCGGACTCCCGCGGCTCGCTGTCCGGCTACGAGTGGTTGAAGTCGCAACTGTCCGACGACGCCGCGTTGGCCAAGGTCGAACGCTTGCGCCCGATCGCCGCGGAGCTCGACTGCACGCTTGCGCAACTGTGTCTCGCCTGGTGCGCTGCAAATCCCAACGTGTCGAGTGTCATCACCGGTGCCAGCAGGCCCAGCCAGGTCGCCGAGAACTTCGCGGCCATCGATGTGCTGCCGCTGCTGACGCCCGAGGTCATGGCCAGGATCTCCGCGGCGGTGGCATAAACAATCGCCCGGCGGTACCCTGCCGCCGTGGCCCTGGAGAACGAAAAGCTGCCGATCAAGATGCTCAACGATCGGCTCCTGGTGCACATCCCGGAGAAGGACGGCGAGCGGAGATCGTCGGGTGGCATCCTCATCCCGGCGACCGCGCAGGTCTCCAAGCGCTTGGTTTGGGCATCGGTCGTGGCCCTCGGCCAGAACGTGCGCAGCGCCGAGGTTGGCGACCGCGTGCTGTTCAGCCCGGAGGATCGCTACGAGGTGGAGGTCGGCGGCAACGACTACATCATGTTGCGCGAGCGTGACATCCATGCGGTCGCCGCGACCCGCATCGAAGCCAGCACCGGGCTCTACCTTTAGGCAGCGTCGCGTGTGATATCTCCCGGGTTGCGTCCGCCCGGCGCGCCGTAGCATGTCGCCCATGTCCCGCGGCGTGACGATCCAGCCAACTCCCGAGCAACTCTCGGCGATCAAGTACGACTCGGCCGGTCTCGTGGCCGCCATCGCCCAAGACGTCGAGACCAAGGCCGTGCTGATGCTGGCGTGGATGAACGCCGACACACTTCGAGCGACGCTGGACAGCGGTCGGATGGTCTATTGGAGTCGCAGTCGCCAAGAGGTGTGGCGCAAGGGCGACACCAGCGGTGACCGCCAGTTCGTCCGCGAGGCGTACTACGACTGTGACGCCGACGCGTTGCTGTTCCTGGTCGAGCAGGAGGGCAACGGGGCGTGTCACACCGGTGCCTATTCGTGCTTCTTCCGCCGGTTCGGCGAATGACGGGCCTCCGCATGCGGCCGAGCCGCGATGAGTTCCGCAGTCTCGCCGCACAGCACACCGTCGTGCCGGTGTGGACCGAAGTGTTGGCCGACCTGGAGACGCCTGTTGCTGCGTATGCGAAGTTGGTCGGCGCGGGCTCTGGCTTCTTGTTGGAGTCCGTCGAGCACGGCGAACGTTGGAGCCGGTACAGCTTCGTGGGCCGCGACCCGGTCGCCACACTCGAACTCCGCGACGGCCGCATCACCACGTTCGGTCCCGTGCCTGCGTCGGTGCCGCTCGATCGCGGCATGCTCGCTGCGCTCGACGAGCTGCTGCGCATCTACCGGGCGCCGATCATCTCCGATCTGCCGCCGCTGCAGAGTGGTGTGATGGGGTACCTCGGGTACGACGTCGTCCGCGAGGTGGAGCACCTTCCCAACACGCCACGCGACGATCGCCAACTTCCCGACGCGGCGATGAGCGTGATCGGTTCGTTGGCGGCGTTCGACCATTGGCGCCAGCGGGTGTACCTGATCGAGAGCGTGCCGGTCTTGGAGATGGGCAGTGACGAACTGGATCAGGCCTACGACGCTGCGATCTGCCGGGTCGAACGGGCGGTCGCCGACCTCGCTCGGCCGCTGGCCTACGTGCCCGTGGCGCCGCCGCAGGCCGACGACGAGATGCCGGTGGTTCGCAGCACGATGGCCAACGGTGTCTTCCAAGAAGCGGTCGCCGTCGCCAAGGAGCACATCGTCGCCGGCGACATCTTCCAGGTGGTGCTCTCGCAGCGCTACGACATCGACCTCGAGGCCGACCCGTTCGATTTCTACCGCGTGCTTCGCCAGGTCAACCCGAGCCCGTACATGTACTTCCTTCGCCATCCAGACATCACCATCGTCGGCAGTTCACCCGAGCCGATGGTGCAGGTGCTCGGCCGCAAGGTCGTCAGCCGCCCGATCGCCGGCACCCGCCGTCGTGGCCGCGACGACGATCACGATCGGCGGATGGCGGGCGAGTTGAAGGAGAACCCCAAAGAGGTTGCCGAGCACATCATGCTCGTCGACCTCGCCCGCAACGACGTGGGCAGGATCGCCAAGTTCGGCACGGTGCACGTCGACGAGTTGATGACGCTGGAGCGCTACAGCCACGTGATGCACCTCACATCGCAAGTCAGTGGCGAACTGGTCGAAGGCAAGACGCCGATCGACGTGTTGCGTGCCACGCTGCCGGCTGGCACGGTCAGTGGCGCACCGAAGGTGCGGGCCATGGAGATCATCGACTCGCTCGAACCGGTGAAGCGCGGCCCGTACGCCGGAGTCGTGGGCTACGTCGACTTCAGCGGCAACCTCGATACCGCG
>JANMNE010000030.1:0-6798 GCA_031373785.1 Ilumatobacteraceae bacterium | reverse complement strand
GGCCGAAGTGGCCTACGACCGGGGGTTGGTGCTGCTGGCTCTCGGTCAGCACGCGGATGCGCTCGCCGCGCTCACTCGGGCCGCTTCGACGTTCCGCGATCGAGGGTTCAGGGCGCTGCTCGCCATGGCGCTCACCAATGTCGCCGAGGTACACCTTCACCGCGGTGAATACCAGTCGTGCCTCGATGCGCTGGGTGAGGCGAACGACGCCCTCGGCGACATCTCGGCGCCCGTCGGCCAGCATGTTCGCCAGCTCACTGCCGCTCGCGCCTATTCGGAGCTGCACCTCTGGCCGGAGGCACACAGCAGCTTCACCCAGGCGCTCTCGTTCCTCGAAAGCCGGGACCTGGCGATCGAACGAGCCCGGGCGCAATGGGGTCTCGGAGTCGTGCTGGCGGCGATGGGGAGCTACGTCGAGGCCGAGGCAGCGCTCGCCGAGGCCGCCGAGCGGTTCAGGCTCTCCGGGCAATCGGCCTGGCTGGCCGGAGTGCTGATCGACCAGGCACTGCTCGAGAGAGCATTGGGAAACCGCAGCGCGGCCGCGGCATACGCAGAGGAAGCCGTGCGAGTTGCTCCGGACGGGTCTCCAGCACACCTCAGTGCCCGCCTGCTGGTCGCGGACCTGACCGGCAGCGATGATCCAACCGCGACCTATCGCGCCCTGTGCAGGGCTGCCGACCAACTCGCCCTCGCTCCGTTGTCGGCTGCGTGCCATCATGCGCTGGGGCGCCATCTCGCGAGCACCGGACATTTCGCCGAGGCGGAAGCTGTGCTCCGCACCGCAGTCGCCGAAACCGAGGAGCTGCGCGGCGGGCTGAGACATGAGACAACGCTCACCCATTTCTTCGATGACAGCGAAGCACCGCATGAGGACCTCGTCGACGTGTTGGTGTCCAGCGGGGCATCCGCATCGGATGTTCTCAGGGTCGGGGAGCACGCTAAGTCGCGGACCCTCAGCGACATCGTCCGGGGCCTGATCGCCCGATCGCAGACCCCCCGATCCCACGAGGTTGATTCGCTCGACGAAGACCGTCGAGCGATCTACGGGGAGCTGTTCTCGGGCGATGTGCAACCCGCCAGCGACCGCCACGAGTTGCTTCATCGACGGCTACGTGATCTGGAGGCTCGACGCCGGGTCAGTGATCTCGAAACCGTCGCACCGGCTCAGCAGATCAATGAACCGAGGGTCTCGGATGACCTGGCGCTCTCCGAAGGAACAGTCGCGGTCAGCTTCGTACGTTCCAACGACCTGCTGCACGTCTTCGTCGTCGATGGCCTGTCCGTGACGCGGGCGCCGACACCGGTGCCTGCCGCCCAGATCGGCGAACTCGTCGACCGCCTCCGTCGCCAATGGGACAAGTTCCGTCTCGGTCACGACGTGTTGCAACGGCACCTTCCGCAACTACATCGGGCAACCAACGTGGTGCTCCACGAGATGTACGAACTCCTGATCGCGCCGATCGAACCGCTGATTCACAGTGCCGAACCAGACCATCTGGTCTTCGTCCCCGACGGCGCGGCACACGACATCCCCTTCGCTGCGCTGTTCGACGGCACGCAGCATCTCATCGAGCGGTACACGATCAGCACCGCGCCGAGCTTGGTCACCCTCGGTCACCTGCCGGTTCGGAGCACCGGGACAGCGCTCGTCATCGGCGTCGCGGATGAGCTGGCCCCGCTCGTGGAGGACGAGGTGCGAGCCGTTGCAGCGCAGCTCCCCGGTTCCACCGTGCTGGCCGGCTCCGACGCAACCTGGTCGGCAACCCGACATGCGTTGACCGGTGTCCACCACGTGCACATCGCCGGTCACACGGTTTTCCGCCCGGACAACCCGATGTTCTCGGCGATCAAGTTGGCCGACGGCTGGGTGACCGCCGCAGATCTGCTGACAGCCAGCCTCAATGGCGCCACCGTTGTGCTGAGCAGCTGCGACTCGGCCCGAACTCAGAACCGCTGCACGGCCGAGATCAATGGCTTCGTGCGCAGCTTCCTCGGAGCCGGCGCAGCGACCGTTGTCGCCAGCCAATGGTCTGCCGATGACAACGCAACGACCGTGCTCATGGACACCTTCTACCGGCACCTCGCCAGCGAGCCCCCGGCCAGCGCGCTACGCATCGCCCAACTTTCGCTGGCCGAGTCCTGGGCGCACCCGTACTACTGGGCTCCTTGGATCCTGGTGGGCCGGCACGCCGGGTAACTGGTGAGAGAGGCCCAACTCGCTGAGACTCGGGCGGGATTGACGGAGCGCCAACTTGCGCGCTCGACCACCTCAAAGATGTCCAACCGGCGTTCGGCTCCAAGAAGCGCATCGCCGGATTGACGCTGCGAGCCGCAGTCGCTGGTCGTCGATCGGCACTCGACCGGCTGTCCGGTGACGGCCTCGCAACCTTACGCGCACGATAGGACTACGGCCGGATCAAGCTGTCGGGTTCCTCGGCTGACCGTCGAACGTCACACGCGCCATCAGTTGTCGTGGTCTGACGGTGCTGACCGATCGGCGGGTTCACAGGATCTGTCGGCCCGAGATGTGCTTGGTGCTTACTCGTACGACGACTTGGCTCGCCGGGTCAGACGTCCACTGTCGTAGTGCATGCGCGCCTGACAGCTCGGCTGGCGAACTCACCGGCTCGGCCCAACCGGTTGTCGTTACTGTCCAGCCGCTGAGGAGATCCTCGTCAACGTTGTGGACACACAGCGAGATGACGCTGTTGGGAAGCCGCCGACCGAGGATCCCTGAGCGCGCTGCGCCGACCAACATGTCTTCGCCACTGAGCACATACAACGCTGGAAGGACCAACGGCAAGGCGCCTTCGGTGATCGCCAACGCAGCCACGCGTCGCAGCGCGAGACGCGCCAGGCAGGCCTCCCTGTCGAGAACGACGAAGCCGTTTGCGTCGCGGTTTGCATCCATCTCAACTGGATTGTTCACCGCATCGCGCAGCCAGTCCAGGGACGAAGGTCCTGGCGAGGACCGCCGACACATCGGCCCGATGCGCGCCGTATCTGATGAGGCAGACTGGGTCGGTGCCCGCGTAGGTCGAACGGCTCATTTGACGCCATCGCTGTCGCCCGTCGCTGGTGCCGTTGGTAGCGGCAGGTCACGCTACGCGGTCAACTCGATGAGAACATCGTGCCAGTCTCGAGCGCTCGTCAGAATCCCTGCGGGTGGCCGCGCTTGCTCGCCTTGACGATGTCTTGGAAAAGACTTGCTGATCGCCGCCCTATGCACCGCCGCACTTCGTGCCTATATGTAGGCATCTCACGGAAGCGCGAAGGGCGGACGGCGGACCCCGCGTTACAACTGATCCAACGCCGATCAAGGAGGCGCACATGCGTCAACAGGCAAGACTCGCACTGGTCCGGCTATCGCCGGTTGTGATGCTCGTCGTCACCGTCGCTGCGCCAAGAAAGTGGTCATGATGAAAACCATCGCTCACACCACACAGCGGGTTGCTGTAGCCGTTGCGACACTGGTTGGTTTGATCTCCACAGTGGGCGCACCCTTCAAATGGTCCCTGGTCGTCTGGTTCGGCTGAAGACCATCACCAAGGCCGCGATACCGCGAAAGGATCTGTCCTGACGGATCCTGTCGGGCGGAATGTGTCGTGGTAGGAACGCGTGATGAATGACGTTGCTTCTCCGGTTGTTGGGGTCTTTGGTGGCTCGGGCTTCTATGAGTTCTTGGAACAAGCAGAGGACGTCGGCGTTGACACTCCGTTCGGACCGACGTCGTCACCCGTGTCGGTCGGAATGATCGCAGGCCACCACGTCGCGTTTATTGCTCGCCATGGTCGTCAGCACGGGTACGCAGCGCATCGAGTGCCGTATCGGGCCAACGTCTGGGCAATGCATTCGATGGGTGTGCGGTCAATCATCGCGCCGTGTTCGGCTGGTTCGCTGCAGCCCGACATTCATCCTGGACAACTTGTTGTCGTCGATCAGCTCGTGGACCGTACGTGGGGTCGGCCGGACACTTTTCACGATGTCGGTGGGCCACATCATGAACTGGGTTCGAACGGTCCGGTGCATCATCAGACTTTTGGTGAGCCGTTCGATGGAACTCTTCGTCGCGCTTTGCTCGCGGCCGGGCGTCGCATGGGCGCTGAGATGATCGACGGCGGAACCATGGTGGTCATCAATGGTCCTCGATTTTCGACACGTGCCGAAAGCGCGTGGTTTCGCGCAGTCGGTTGGCACGTCGTCAACATGACGGGTTATCCCGAAGCGGTCCTGGCCGCGGAACTCGGTATCCGATACGCGTCGGTTGCCTTGGTCACCGACTACGACGCCGGGGTCGATGGCCGCGCTCCGGTGACGATGGACGAGGTGTTCGCGATGATGCGGTCCAACGTGTCGCGTGTGCGGAGTTTGATCGTCAATGCGATCGAGCGCGACTTCGAGGCGATATCTGGTCCGGGGTGACGCTGGGCTTACAGATCGAGGTGTGAGTGATCCGGGTCGCTCACCGGCAGTCCGGCCGCGAGCCAGGCATGCATGCCGCCGATCAGATCGGCGACATGTCGAAAACCAAGACGGCTGAGATTGGCAGCAGAAAGCGAGGAGCTGTAACCGCCGTTGCAGATGACGACGATCGGCTGGTCGAACGACACGAAGGCCGGGTGCAGGTACCCGTTCGACGGGTCGAGATGCCATTCGACGACAGTTCTTGGTACGTGGATCGAGCCGGTGATGACGCCGAATCGTGATCGATCGGTGTCGGTCCTGGTGTCGAGCACGAGAGGTGGGTCGTCTGCGTGCAGTTGAGCGCAGAGCTCGATGGGTGCGACTCGATCGATCAACGTGCGGGCTTGGTACACCAAGTCGTGGACGGTGAACCGTGGTCCGCGCCGCAACAACGTGGTGGTCGTGCGTTCGCCGGCGACTTCGTCGATGTGAATGAGATCGATCTCTTGGCCTGGAGCGAGAGGCAACTGATCTTCGGTCGGGCGAATGAGGGCGAGGTGACCGTCTCGTTCGAGATGTCGGACGGCAGCGTGCAGCAGCGCTCGGTCCGAACTTGGATCGCTAGTGCACCCGGTCGTTGTCACCACGACCACGTCGTACCGTTGCTCGAGCTGCGATGTGATGGCGAGGGGCCGGTCGGTCAACGTGTGGATGCTGGCTCGCCCGGCGAATGCGTGTGCGAGCCAACTGGGCGTCGGACCGACGGCGAGCACGGACGTCACGGAGATCGATCGGAGACGCTCGATGAGTCGGTCCGTGTCCCCCGATGTGATCGGGACGAGCATGTGAAAATCGTAGGCGTCGGCGGTGGGTCCAGAAGTTGCACAACACGAAACTTTCGCGAAACTGCGCGGCGTTGAAGCAACGGTCTGCGAAGCTGGCGCCCATGTTGGATCGGGTCCAGATCGGAAACCGGGCACGCAATGGAACCATTGGTGGGGTTCGTATTCTCGCCGGGCTGCTGTGGTTGGCCAACGTGCATTGGAAAGTGCCGGGCGATTTCGGCGAGAACAACCGCGGCGGCTTGTACAAGTACACGGAATCGGGCGCAGCCAATGCCCCGTTTGCGCCGTTCCGCTGGCTGCTGCGCGAGATCGTCGTGCCCAACTTCCACCTGTTCGGTTGGTTCACCTTGCTCAGCGAGACCGTGCTGGCGGCGTTGTTGCTCATCGGCTATCGAACCCGATTGGTAGCGCTCGCCGGCGCGGCAATGAGTGTGCCGATCATGCTCTCGGTGATCTACTACCCGAAGTCCGATGAGTGGTCGTGGTCGTATCTGTTGATGATTGGCTTGCATCTCCTTCTTTGGGCGACCGCTGCCGGAGATCACATCGGGGTCGACGGAGTGTTGAGCGGCGAGCCGCAGAGATCGTCGTACGCGCTGCGGGTTGTTGGAGCAGTGGCGGCTGCAGTCGGTGTGCTCGGGTTGTACGTTGCCCGCTCGATCGATTTTGCCGGGAACTCATCTGCGCTGCTGGGCAGCGACGCCGGCTTCTCCGCCGACGGCAAGTTGGTTCGGCGCTGGGAACTCAAGCTGTTGTGGTTCAATCCGCTGTGGGCGCTGCTCACCATCGCGTGCGGAGTGCTGCTGATCGTCGGAAGCCGCAAGGCGATCGCCGCGTGGGCTGGCGCGGTCGCGCTGGGAGCGTTGGCGATCGTGGTGTTCGTCCAGCAGACGTTCGACTACGTACGCGACGACGGCGTGATCCAGAAGGTGTCGACGGGCTCGAACGTTGCGTTCTGGGGGGGTCTTGCGTTGGCGGCTGCACTGTTCGCTCGACGAGCAGCGACTGCCGGGTCCCCTGCAACGGAATGAGCCGCCGGCTACAACGTCTGCTTCCTGTCGGGTTGTTCGCCGCGGCGGCGTGGGTTGTGTGGTGGAGTGTCATCAATGGTCGATCTCAACAACGCGCCCAGATCAGTGTGTTCCTGGGTGCAGCCCCGCTGGTTGGTCGCAACGCCAAGGACGGCTGGGATTGGCGTTTCGGCTGGGGTCTGATCGGCGCCGGGGCCGTCGCTGCGGGGGTTTGTATTGGTTGCTGGAGCGGCTGGTGGTGGCGAGTTCGGCAGCGGTGGGTGATAGCCGCAGCCGCCATCGGTTCGGCATTGTTCGCCGTGCTGCTGGCAGTCACCGACGGGCTCGACGGGCTGCGCTACGGAGCCGAACACAAGAGCGAGTACCTGGCCACACTGTCGACGAAGCCACCGGCCGGCGAATTCGTTCGGACCTTCGTCGCCCGGCTCAACAACTACTCGGTGCATGTCCGTGGGCATCCCCCTGGTTACGTACTGGTACTCAAATCTCTCCATGCCGTTGGACTCGGTGGAGTCTGG
>JANMNE010000014.1:0-2422 GCA_031373785.1 Ilumatobacteraceae bacterium | reverse complement strand
GATCCCCCAACTCACGAACTCACGGATGCGTGCCGCGAACCACTCGTCGGTGTGGACGGGGCTGATGCCGTACATGATCGCCGGCACCACCTCGCATCCGGCATCGGCGACGGTGCGACACAAACGCTCCATCTTGTCCATGTTGTAGAGGCAGTCGTAGATCCAGAAGCTGTCGATGCCGTGTTTGGCCAGCGTGTGGATCCACAGGTCCATCAGCGAATCTGGGGTCAGCCCGAACTTGGCGATGCAGTTGCTGCGGCATCCCGAGCGCAGACGCGAGGTGGGCATCCACGAACGCCACAGATCGAGACCGTCCCATGGATCCTCCCGGTTGTACCGCATCATGCATTCGAAGATCGAGCTGCCGGTGAGGTCGACGACCCGGTATCCGGCCTGGTCGATGTCTTGCGCGACCGCGGCGAGGTGGGCGACCTTCATTCGCATGCCCCACAGGCTCTGCTGACCATCTCGGAGGGTCTGGTCGATGATCTCGATCTCAGCCACGGTCAGCCGCATCCCTTCGTGTCGAGCAGCATGCGTTCGAGCCACTTCGTGTTGACGTTGTCTGCTTGGAAATCCGGGTGATCAACGATGCGCTGATGCAGCTCGATCGTGGTGTCGATGCCGTCGACCTCGAACGCGGCCAACGCGGCCCGGAGGTTGCGAATCGCGTGGTCGCGGTCGGTGCCACCGACGATGAGCTTGGCGAGCAGCGAGTCGTAGTGCGGTGGCACGTCGTAGCCGGTGAACACGTGGGTGTCGAGACGAATGCCGGGTCCCTCGGGAGGGCTCCAGCGCACGACGCGGCCAGGTGATGGGATGAAGCCAGACGCGACGGATTCGGCGTTGATCCGACATTCGATCGAGTGACCGGTGATCACCACGTCGTCCTGCGTGAACGACAGTGGCATTCCCGCCGCGATCCGAAGTTGCTCGCGGACGATGTCGACCCCGGTCACCATCTCGGTGACGGGATGCTCCACCTGAACGCGAGTGTTGACTTCGAGGAACACGAACTCGTCACGATCGAGATCGACGAGAAACTCGACAGTTCCCGCGCCGACGTAGTCGAGCTCGCGTCCGAGAGCGACCGCAGCTTCGGCCAGTCGACGGTGGAGGGCTGCCGGCAGGGCCGTGGCCGGAGCTTCCTCGAGGACCTTCTGATACCGACGTTGGAGTGAGCAGTCGCGATCGCCGAGATGCACGATGTTGCCGTGGGTGTCGGCGAGCAGTTGCACCTCAACATGCCGGGCGTTCTCGACGAACCGTTCGACGTACAGTCGACCGTCACCGAAGGCAGACAGGGCCTCGTTCGAAGCCACCGCGAACCGCGAGGCGAGCTCGGCCGGATCGTCGACTCGCACCATGCCTCGGCCGCCCCCGCCGGCGGCAGCTTTCAGCAGCACCGGAAAGCCGATGTCGATGCCGATCTCCATCGCCGCGTCGATGGTCTCGACCGTGTCGGAGCCGGCGCCGACCGGCACGGCTGCACGACGCGCCGCGGCCCGCGCCGCGACCTTGTCGCCGCCGCGGCGGATGACATCGGCGCCTGGACCGACGAAGACCAGACCGTTGGCTGCACACGCCTCGGCGAGCGCCGGTTGCTCGGACAAGAAGCCGTACCCGGGGTGCACGGCATCGCACCGCGCGAGCAGAGCGGCGCACACGATCTGTCCGACCCGAAGGTAGCTCTGAACCGGGCTGGGTGGGCCGATGTGCACGATGCCGTCTGCCAGTCGAGCCGCGAGCGAGTCCTGATCGGCATCGCTGACAGCAACGACCACCTCGACGCCCTCGTCGCGACAGGCGCGGACGATTCGAACCGCGATCTCGCCTCGGTTGGCGACGAGCACGCGGCGGAGCGTCGAAGTCTGGGCGACCGCTGTCATTGCGAAGTCGATGGTTGTATGGCGAACAACGCGTCCCCGCGATCGACGCGCATTCCGTTTTCGACGAACACCCCGACCACGGTTCCCGCGATGCCCGAACTGATGTGGTTCATGAGCTTCATCACCTCGACGATGCCGAGGGTGCGGCCGGACTGGATATCTACGCCCACGTCGGTGAAGGGGGGAGCGCCCGGATGTGGCGACCGCCAGAAGATCCCCGGTGATGGTGAGACAACGGCGTGTGCACCGGGTGGAATCACAGGCGCCTCGGGTGGCCCCACCTCCGCCGGCTCGGCGGCGGGCGCATTGTCGCCCAAGTCGTCGCCGGTGCTCACGGCGGGCGACCCGGCCGGGATCGCCTGCGGTTGCGTCGAGAGGTGGACGCGGAGCGATCCCGACCGCACGTCGATCTCGGCCCAGTCGGAGAGCTCGAAGGCATCGACGATTGCCTTGATCGCATCCAGGTCACTGCTCACCGGGTATTCATCCTATGTCTCTGGCTTCTTCGGCCCGGTATTGTGCTCGTCATGTCT
>JANMNE010000222.1:0-33135 GCA_031373785.1 Ilumatobacteraceae bacterium | reverse complement strand
ACGGAACTTCACTTCCTTGATCGAGACCTGGATGGTCTTCTTGCGCGATTCCTTGGCCTTCTGGCTTTCCTCGTACCGAAACTTTCCGTAGTCCATGATCCGGCACACCGGTGGGTTCGCCATGGGCGCCACCTCGACGAGGTCGAGGTCTTGCTGGCGGGCGAGTGCGAGCGCATCTGGCAGATTCTTGATTCCAAGCTGGCTGCCATCTGCTCCGATGAGACGAACCTCACGGGCGCGGATGCGATCGTTGTACCGGTGCTCCGGTTGCTGCGGCGGTGCTATGGCTGATCAATCCTGTGCAATGGGTGGATCCCTTCCGAGTGTTTGGCTGCGAAGCCACCAACACGACGAAGAGAACCGCCACCAGGGACGGCCATTCGAGTGCTCGTGACCCGGACGCACGGTAGCTGACGCATGTGTGGCCGGGTGGGAGTGTGCTGCACGCAGCCACGCCACTTCGCTCTGAGTTGTCGGCGGATACGATACCGCATGTGAGCAGCGAAGACACCGAATCGGTGGTGGAAGACGCCCAGAACGCGTTGAATGACGCCCGCGCCCGACTGGCCGAGGTCCCTGCCGAGACCGTCGTGGTCAACCACGTGATGGGGTTGTACGAGTTGGCTGCGATCCACCTGGGCGCCGATCCGCCTCGTCTCGGGGAGGCGTCGTTGGCGATCGACGCCGTCGCCTGCCTCGTCGAAGGCCTCGGTGAGCGCCTGGGGCCGGACTCATCAACGCTGGTGGAGGCCCTGTCGAACATCCGTCTCGCCTTCGTCCAGATCAAGGCCGCGGTCACCTCGGACCACTGAACCGGCCGTACCGGGCTCTGCGGACGCGGCCGTCGGTCACCTTCACGCCTTCCGATCGCAACTGAGCGGCTTGCTCGCGTTCATGGCCGGGCACGAGTCGCCCGATCGAATTGACCACTCGCCACCACGGGACCTCTTCGTCGGTCGTGGCCAGGATTCGACCGACCAGTCGGGACAGCTTCGGGTAGCCGGCGTCGTCGGCGATGTCGCCGTAGGTGACCACCTCGCCTTCACGCAATGAGCGGATCACGTCGAGGATGCGCTGATCGCGCTCGTTCATATCGAGACGACGTGCGCCGCTTCATACCGGCCGAGCTTGCACATCAGATCGAACTCGACGTCGACACCGACCGGGATGTCGCGGCTGCCGTCGGCAATGACGATGCAGTGGAACGGCACCAGCCACCCGTCGTCGCGGGTGATCTCTCCGAGGCCGACCTCGCGGTCGAAGGTTGTGACCGTGCCGCGCACCTCAGGCAACGATCTTGCTGATCGGCAACTCCAATATGTCGGAGGCGCCGGCGTCTTTGAGCTCGGGGATCAGAGTGTTGATCGTTCGCTTCTCGACCACCGACTCGATGGCGTAGCCGCCGCCGGCCAGTTCGCTGATGGTCGGCGACTTCGCCGACGGCAGCACCGCCAGCACCGCCTTGAAGTGATCCGTGTCGACGTTGAGCTTGACCAGCACCTTGCTGCGCGCATCGAGTGTGCCGAGCAGCAGGGTCATCAACTGGTTCATGGCGTGCAACTTTGCGGGGTCGTCGAACGACGCCTTGTTGACCACCATCTCGGTGTAGCTCACCAGCACCGTGTCGATGATCCGCAGCCCGGCGGCGCGCAGCGCCCTGCCGGTCTCGGTGATCTCGACGACGCAGTCGGCGATGTCGGGGATCTTGGCCTCGGTGGCTCCGTACGACAAGCGGACGTCGGCGGCAATGCCTTTGGACGTGAAGTACCGCTCGGCCAGCTTCGGGTACTCACTGGTCACCCGCACACCCTGTGGCAGATCCTCGACGCATTGGGCCGGTGAGTCGGCGGCAACTGCTGCGACGACCTGCACGGGGTTGGACGTGGCCTTGCTGTAGCGCAACTCGCCGAGGCTGACGACGTCGCTGCCGGTCTCTTCCACCCAGTCGCGTCCGGTGATGCCGAAGTCGAACAGGCCCTCGGCGACGTAGATCGGGATCTCCTGCGGGCGCAGGATGCGCACGTCGGCGATGCGGGGATCGTCGATCGTGGCCTTGTAATCCACTGCCGACGAACGGATCACCGGGAGATCGGCCGCAGCGAACAGCTCGAGCGTGGCCTTCTCCAACGAACCCTTGGGCAGCACCAGCCTCAACACCGACAGCAGGCTATCGGCCCAAATCTTGGCGGCCCAGATCTTGGCGGCAGCTCAGTGCTGAGTGGGTGACTCCCCCAGCAGGCGCACTGCGTGAGGAACGATGTCGAGGATCGCACCGAGCTGCTCGACGCATCCCTTCGGTGAGCCCGGCGTGTTGCAGATGATCGCTTGCCCGCACACGCCGGCGATCCCGCGCGACAGGCGACCGAGTGGGTTCACCAGACGCATCGCCTCGGCGAGGCCCGGTGCCTCGCGCTCGATCACCAACCTGGTGCCTTCCGGTGTCTGATCTCGCGGCGCGAAGCCCGTGCCGCCGGTCGACACGATCAGGCCGGCGAAACCTCCGCACATCTCGCGCAGGTTGTTGGCGACGTTGTCGACGCCGTCGGCCGTGACCCGATGTTCGACGACCACCCATCCGGCCGTGGTGAGCTGGTCGACCAGGGCGGCGCCACTGAGATCCTCACGAGTGCCGTGGATCACGCCGTCGCTGACCGTCAGGACCTTCGCGCGTAGCGCCTCTTCGCTCATGACGTGCGACGGTATCGAATCAGCGCCATGCCGTCGGTGTCATGGTCGTGGGGCAGAACCCGCCAGCCGTGTCCGTAGGCACGCCACTCCGCCGATGGTGCTTCGGCGATCGGCTCGAAGCCATCGGGCACCGGATGATCGATCGACTCTTCGGCAGTCAACGTGCACACGCTGTACACCAGCCAGCCGGCGGGACGCACCAGTGGTGCGGCCGCAGCGATGATGCGCGACTGCAGCGAGGCGAGCTCACCGACGTCGGCCTCCGTGATCCGCCACCGCGCGTCAGCTCGACGTCGCAGAGCACCAAGACCGCTGCACGGCGCATCGATCAGGACCCGGTCGAAACCCGAGGCGCGAAACGGCGGTGCGGCGGCGTCGCCGACCACGACCGGAACACCTTGGATCAAACGGGCTCGGTGCATCTGCAGATCCGCGGCCACCACGTATGCGCCGTTCGATGCCATCGCCGTGGCCTTGCCGCCGGGCGCCGCGCACAGGTCGAGGACCCGCTCCCCCGGTGCCGCCTCGACTGCTGCGGCAACCCATTGCGATGCGAGATCCTGTCGGTAGCCGTCATCGCGCACCGAGACCGGCGCGGGCTCGTTCATCCTCGACATCGCCGCTTCGGCGTCGTCGCCCAACTCTCTGTGCAATCGCTCGACGATCCAGTCCGGATAGCTCAGCCGAACGGCCGCGTTGGGCCAATCCATCGGCGTGTCGCCGACGCGCCGCAGGATTGCATTGACGAATCCTCTCGCCGCTTTGGGCGCCAGCTCGACGGTCTCGCCAACGGCGGCATGCGCAGCAACCCCGGCAAAGTGGAGCTGGTATGCGCCAAGGCGCAAGAGGGTGCGCAACGCCGGCTGCGGTTCCTTGATCAGGAACCGGTCGATCAACGCGTCGCAGGCGCGTCTCATGCGTGTCGTGCCGTACACGAGCTCGGTGACGAAACCCCGGTCGCGCTCGCTCAACCTCGACCGGCCGAGCTCGCTCTGCAACAACAGGTTGGCGTACGCCCCATCGTGATCGATGCGCTGCAGGCAGCGATAGGCCACCTGTCGAGCATTGGTCATCAATCGCCGACGATATCTCCCGGTGCGATGACTTGCGGGTTGTACCTCGGATCGGTGGCGGCACTCGGCGGGAGCAACGCGTCGACCGGTGGCGTGCAACCGAAGCCGGGAGCCAGCGATATGTCCTGGCAGATCGTCTGACGGGTGAAGATCCACACACCATCGGCCCCGAGGCGGGCGATGCCGTATCGGTCGTAGAAGTTGGTGATGGGCGTCAGGACGTCGTACCGGAACCACGCTTCGGTCGGGCTGGTGAACACGAGTTCGCCGATGTCGGCTGTCGACGCCTTCGCCGCGTCGGCGTAGTCGCCGTTCTGCAGCGCTGTCCACGCCTCGGCGACGCCGGTGTCATCGTCGACGTACGACCGACGCCCCTGTGCATCACCGGCGAAGTCGTGCACGATCGCCCAGTTGGCCCGAACCGCAGCTTCGGCCGCGCTCGGATCGCTGGGTTGCTCGCCGGCCGCGGGCAGCACGGGCGGCGGCGGATCGCAGGCCTGGTGGTACTCCGCTGTGGCGTACGGGGTGGTCAGCTCGCCGACGGATGTGGTGGTCGAACCACCGTCGGCCTTGGTGACCGTGAAGGTGATGTCTTGCTCGATGCCGCCGCCAACCTGCAGCAGGGCAAGGCCGTCGATCGGCGTGGTGGAATCCGTGAGTCCCGACGCGGTCGTCATCGTCACCAGCGTGACATCCGGGTCGACCTGGGCGAGCGCGCCGAAGATCGGGGACCCTTCCGGGTATCCGGACGCGAACGTGGTCACGGACAGGCCGTCCTTCAACGTCGTGTACCACGCGGCGTAGGCAAGGTTGATCGAGTCGGGAGCAACGATGCTGATCCGCAGATCGCCTTGCGGGTAGCACCAGGCGGCCGGTTGCCACCCTGGCGGCCCGCCCCGCGTGTACGGGTTGTCCTGATACCGGTTGAGGTGGACCCGGATGACGACGCCGCGCGGAGTCGTCCGAGTCGCGATCAGCTGCATCTGCGGTTCCTCGTATGCGCTCGGGATGAACATGCCGCCGGCGACGCCGGCCGTCCTGGCGGAGCCGGGTTGCGTCGCGTCCGAACCCGCCGGCACACCAACCAGGGTGGTCGTCGGCAGGGTCTCGGTCGTCCCCACAGGCGAGGTCGTCACCGACGAGACCGCTGGCGCGGCCTCCGTGGTCGGAACCGCGCCGACACCAGGACCGGCGTGGTCGGTGGAACGGCCGAGCAGAAAGCCGCTCATGCCGGCAACGAGTGCCGCCGCGGTGGCCAGGACGATGGCGCGTCGCCCGCGTCGCTGTGAACGTGCATCCGGCGACTCGATCTCGATCATCGTCGAACCTCCCTGTGGTGTCACGTTAGACGTCACCTCGGGGCCGGCGGTTCCCCCAGTTCTTCAATTTCTGCCAGCCGGGCACCACGGACAAATGCAGCAAACGGCATCGCCGCCTTGCCCTCCGGTTGCACCGTGAGGAGGTGGAGACCACCGACTCGATCGCCTCGCAACTCGTTCGACGGAGGGCTCACCGCGTCGGCCAACTCTGCCGCAACGATCCTCAGGCGCCGGCCGTGCAGCACCGTCCACGCTCCCCCGAGCCGCACCAGGCGATCGATCTCGACGGGCGATCTCGTCCAGTCGATTCGCAGCTCGTCGGCTTGGATCTTCGCCGCGTAGGTCCGGGCTCCCGCTTGCGGTTGGGGTTCATCCAGCCCTGCGAGCAACTCGGTCACGAGCATCTTCGTGCCGGCATCGACCAGGTCCATACGCAACTCGGCCGCGGTGGTCGTCGCCCCGATGGGCACGACCTCGCAGCGATAGACGGGGCCGGTGTCGAGCCCTTCTTCGAGTTGCATCAGACAGACGCCGGTCTCGTCGTCGCCCGCCAGGAGCGCTCGCTCGACCGGGGCGGCTCCGCGCCAGCGTGGCAGGAGCGAGAAGTGCAGGTTGACCATCGGCAACGCGGCCAGCACGTGTGGTTTGATCAGCTGGCCGAACGCCACCACGACACCGAGATCGGCTTCGACACCCAGCACATCGTCGACGGAGTGCGACACCCTCAAACCCATCTCGACAGCCGCTGCCTTCACCGGACTCGGCATCAATTGGGAACCGCGTCCTCTGCGCTTGTCGACACGCGTGACGACCAACGCAATCTCGAAGCCGGCACCTGCCAGAGCACGCAAAGCCGGCACCGCGATCTCGGGTGTACCGAGGTACACCAACCGGCGCGGTGGCGCAGCGCGCGTCACTGCAGTCGCAGGCGACGCTTCGGGGCCTCGACCGCCGGCTGCTCTTGCACGCGGCGGTACTCGATCATCGCTTCCTTACGCTGCTCGGGTGTCATGCGGTCGAACATCAGCACCCCGTGCAGATGGTCGATCTCGTGCTGGAACAGCCGGCCCATCAACTCACTGGCTTCGAGCTCGATCTCGTCACCGTCGACTGTCAGGCCACGCATCAGGACGTGATTCGGCCGAAGCATCTCGACGTACAGGCCCGGGATGCTGAGGCACCCCTCGTCGTAGAGCCATTCGCCACTCGACTCGATGATCTGCGGATTGATGATCGCCATCTGTTCGTCATCGACATCCCAGACGAAGATCTGCTTCTGCACGCCGATCTGCGGAGCCGCCAAGGCGATCCCCGAGTCGCTCTCGTACAACGTGTCGAACATGTCGTCGACGAGCCGGGCGATCTTGCCGTCGACATCGGCGACTTCGGCGGCCTTCGTCTTCAAGACGGGGTCGCCGTAGGTGCGGATCTGGTACGCCATAGCTGCAAGGCTACCGATCGAGATGGGTCACTACTTCGACGAGGAACCCGACGCACCGTCGATGCCACGCACAGTCGAGCTGTGGCTCCCCGACATGACCGTGACCCTCACCACCGATCGTGGCGTGTTCGGGTACGACCAGATCGATGCCGGCAGCAAGCTGTTGTTGCTGAAGGCGCCGGTCCCTCCTCAGGCGGGGAACCTGCTCGATCTCGGATGCGGAGTCGGCACGATCGCCGTGCCGCTGGCGCGTCGCTCACCCGAGGCGACCGTGTGGGCGGTCGACGTCAACGAGCGCGCTCGCGCGCTGTGCGAGGCCAACGCCACGGCGAATGCAGCGTCGAACATCCGAGTTGCCGCACCCGACGACGTGCCGGCCGGGATCGAGTTCGACTGCGTCTGGAGCAACCCGCCGATCCGAGTCGGCAAACCCGCGCTCCACGAGCTCTTGCTCACCTGGCTGGGTCGTCTCGCGCCCACTGGATACGCCGTCCTGGTCGTGCACAAGCACCTCGGCGCCGACTCGCTGCAGCGCTGGCTGACCGAGCAGGGACACACCACCGACCGACTCGCCTCGTCGAGCGGGTACCGGATTCTGCATATAACACGATCCGATTGATGCATATGATTTGATCGAGTTCTATATACTTCCACAGCATGACGCATCGCACCACGATTGAACTCGACGAAGCCTTGCTGGAAGAGACGCGCAAGGTGCTCGGCACCTCCGGCATCCGCGAGACGGTGGAGGGTGCCATGCGTGAGGTGACCCGGGCCGCCAGGCGGGCCCGTCTGGCCGAGCGGATTCGCACCGGCGAGGGATTCGATCGCGGACCGGAGATGCTTGCGGCGACCCGCCCCACCCGATGACCGATCTATTGCTCGTCGATACGAGCGCCTGGCATCGCTCGGGCCATCGTGCCGTTGCTGACAGCTGGGCAGAGCGCCTCGGTGCTGACGAACTGGCGATCTGTCCACAAGTCCGCCTGGAGATTGTCTACTCGGCCAGAAATGCGGGCGACTACGACGACATCGAGTCGGAGCTGGACGGACTCCGGCAGATACCGACAGGCGATGCAGCGTTCGAACGTGCCCTCGACGTACAGCGCAGATTGGCACACGTCGCTGACTTGCATCATCGCAGCGTCAAGATCGCCGACCTGCTCATCGCGGCCTCCGCCGAAATCGCTGGTGCGGTCGTGTGGCACTACGACGAGGACTTCGACCGGGTTGCAGCGGTGACCGGACAGCGGACGCAGTGGATCGCTCCGCGAGGTTCGCTGTAGCTCAGTCGGCACCGGGCGCATCGTCTGGGCGACGGAGCTCGCCAACCAGGCCCCCAGCCAGCGATACATGCCGAATAGGTGCTGTCAAGAACCGACACCGTTCCCCCTGAGTCCTCCGCGCCCTTCGTCCGGGTGTGAACCCGATGTCAACTGGAGCGCGGCGACCGGCTCACACCGGGTCGCACACCGGCAGGCCGTGAGTCACATGACGCGCTCGGCGCGACACCTGACTCACGTCACTTCTGGCAGGACGCCATGAGCGCATGTCGTCACGATCATGCCCGCGCGGGTGTTCGGGTTCAGCGGGCTGGATCGACCTCGATGCGCAGGCGCGAACCTTTCGGACGGGGGGTCGCCGCGATCGCAGCGCTGAGATCATCCCAATTCGACGCGCGGAGGAGCATCACATCGCCCGACTCCGACGCTTCGAGCCCGGTTGCCACCGAGAACTCACGCGCACCCGTGCCCGATACTGCAGCGAGCGCGGCGAACGGTGGAAGGCCGAGCAACTCTCGCCGGCTCAGCTCGACCTTGGCAGCCCTCGACGGATCCGCATGCAGCACCGCTTGCAGCACTTCGTGCCTCGGCAGGAACGTTTGCACCAGCAGGCGTCCACCCGCACCGCGTCCCCCCACCAACCGTGCGGCACGCGCCAGCAACGCCATGGCCTGTTCGCCGGCGCGGTACCTCGGTGCCAACAACTCTGCGTCGAGGTCGAGGAACGCCACGACGTCGGCTCGCCCGGCCCGATGCAGCACTGCCTCTGTGCCGATCAACACGTCGCAATCGGGCAGCGATTCTGTGTCGCCCGTGACCATGCCTACCGGCCGGGCGGCGGCCGCCTCGATCTCCTCCCGGAGTCGACTCACCCCCGGCCGCAGCAGTGACAGTGCTCCGGAACCGCAGTGCTGACACACCACGGGACGCGTGGTGCCGCAGCGGTGGCAGACCAGCGCTCCGGTGTCGTCCTGCATGACTGCTGCCTGGCATTTCTCGCACCGTTGCAGCGACTTGCAGGTGCGGCACGCCAGCAGCCGTGCCCGCCCCTTGGTGTTGTGCACGCAGATGACGCGCTGGTCAGGGTTGCGCAGGTGTTGGATCAGCGGCGACGTCAGCAGTGAGCGCTTCCACGGCTCGTCCCGCGAGCGATCGATCAGTTCGAGGATCGGCCATCCGTCGCGCTCCTCCACAACCGAACTGCGCCGGAAGGAATCCGCCGCCCAAGTCAACGCGGTGGCCGACGGGCATGGTGAGACCAGAGTGCACGGCACGCCGGCGCGTCGCGCTCGTTCGATCGCAACGTCACGTGCATGCCACGTCGGCGAGCGTTCCTCCTGCAGCGCCTCGTCGTGCTCGTCGAGCACGACGATCGAGCGCATGCCACTGCACGGGGCCCAGACCGCGCTGCGGCCGCCGATCACGACGTCGACACCGGCTGCGGCGCGCGCCCACTGGTCGGGGTGAACCGCGACGGAGTAGCCGGATTGACGAAGCCGGGCGCCCAAGCGACGCGCTTCGTCGACGGCAGGGTGGATCGCCAGAACCGGACCACGACCCAACGCCTCGATGAGCACCGACAAGTGATCGGCGGACGGCGGCAGGCGAATCAACCGAGGCAGCGGACCGTCGTCGAGTGCTCCCGCACGGCCGGGCTGCGGCGATGGCAACGTGCCCACCATTCCAGGTGGACTGGCCGCCACCATGAACGGACGCAGCCGCCCCGCTCCCCATCGCACCGACGCCCAGCGGGCGAGGTCGATGAGGTCCGCCGAGGGTCCGATCCCCGACCACTTCGCCAACGGTATGAGCCGCGTGACCGCGACCGATCCATCCGGATCGCCGAGCGAGACAATCCAGCCGCCGACGCGCCGTCCGTGTAGCGACACGCGGACCATCGAGCCCACCGCGACGTGGTCGCGCATGGCGTCGGGAACGAGGTAGTCAAACTGTTTGTCGAGCCCGGTCACGTCGGGCACGACGCGGGCGACCAACGGCGACGACGGGTCCATTGCCCGGCGACGCTAGAGGATTACAGGCCGACAGCGCTCTTGTAGTCGGCGAGCTTGCTGACGGCTTCCCAGGTGAACTCGGGTAGTGCCCGACCGAAGTGACCATAGGCCGCGGTCTTGCGATAGATCGGACGCTTCAGGTCGAGGTCACGCACGATGGCTGCCGGCCGGAGGTCGAAGACATCCTTGACCGCCGCGACGATCTTGTCGTTGTCGACCGTGTTCGTCCCGAACGTCTCGACGAGGATGCTCATGGGGTGAGCCATCCCGATGGCGTAGGCCACCTGCACCTCGCACCGTGTTGCTGCGCCCGAAGCAACGACGTGCTTCGCCACCCAACGCGCCGCATAGGCAGCCGAGCGGTCGACCTTCGACGGGTCCTTGCCGCTGAACGCGCCGCCGCCGTGACGACCCATGCCGCCATAGGTGTCGACGATGATCTTGCGGCCGGTCAGGCCGGTGTCGCCGTGTGGCCCACCGATCACGAACTTGCCGGTCGGGTTGATGTACACGTTGTAGTCATCGTCGGCGAACTGCGCCGGCACGACCGGACGGATGACCTGTTCGATGAGGTCGGGGCGGATCACGGTGTCGCGGTCGACACCATCTTGATGCTGTGTCGAGATCAGGGCGGTGACGAGGCGGATCGGCTTGCCGGCACTGTCGTACTCGAAGGTCACCTGCGTCTTGCCATCGGGCCGCAGGTACGGCACGGCGCCGGCCTTGCGAACGTCGCTGAGCTTTTCGGCCATGCGGTGCGCAAGCCAGATCGGCAGCGGCATGAGGTCGGGAGTGTCGTCGCACGCGTAGCCGAACATCATCCCCTGATCACCGGCGCCCTGAGCGTTGATGATGTCTTCGCCGCTGCGGCCGCCACGCAACTCTTCGCTCATGTCGACGCCCTGGGCGATGTCGCCGCTCTGCTCGTCTATCGACACGATCACGCCGCATGTGTTGCCGTCGATGCCGTACAGGGCGTTGTCATAGCCGATGCCGTTGATGACCTCTCGGGCCAGCTTGGGGATGTCGACGTAGGCGTTCGTCGTGATCTCTCCGGCCACGACGCACAGTCCGGTGGTGAGCAACGTCTCACAGGCCACGCGACCGTTCGGATCCTCGGTGAGGATGGCGTCGAGAACCGCGTCGCTGACCTGGTCGGCCATCTTGTCCGGGTGGCCCTCGGTGACGCTTTCCGAGGTGAACGTGTAGTTGCTCACTGAGCTGCTCCTGAATCGCTTGGGTTAGAGGTTGTGGTTCGACTTGAGTCGCTTCTACTTACACCAGATCGAAGTTCAGCGACACATTCCAGTATCGCCCTGGCGACCGAACGTTTGTCCGTCAGGGCCACGGTCGTGGTGACGCCGTCGGAGCGCAACAATGTGACCGCGTTCGTGTCGTGCTGGAAGCCGACGTTCGGGGCGCTGACGTCGTTGGCGACGACCAGGTCGAGGTTCTTGCGGCACAACTTGGCCTGCGCGTTGGCCAGGAGATCGCTGGTCTCGGCAGCGAAGCCCACCAACGTCTGGCCGGGACGCTTGCGAGCCCCGAGCCCGGCGAGTATGTCGGGCGTCGGTTCGAGCACGATCTCGGGAACGCCGCCATCTTTCTTGATCTTGCCGACCTCGGTGACCTTGGGCCGGAAATCGGCCACCGCGGCAGCCATCACGACCACATCGGCCGTCGATGCCAACGCTTCCACTGCGGCCTGCATCTCGGCGGCGGTCTCGACCGCCTGGAGCGCCGCGCCGATTGGAGTCGGCAGGTCGACGGTCGACACCAGGGTGACCCGGGCGCCGAGCGCGAGCGCCTCGGCCGCAACCGCATAGCCCTGCTTGCCACTGCTGCGATTGGCGATGACGCGCACCGCGTCGATCGGCTCGCGCGTTCCACCCGCCGTCACGACGACGTGCACCCCGGCGAACGCGCCACCACCGAGCACACGTTCCACCTCGGCCATGATCCGGTCCGGGCCAGCCAGACGGCCCTTGCCCGAATCGCCGCCCGCGAGACGGCCTTCGTCGGGCTCGACGATGTGTACGCCACGCCGGCGCAACGTGGCGACGTTCTCAGCAACCGCGGGGTGTTCCCACATCTCGGTGTGCATCGCCGGGCACACGATGACCGGCGCACGCGTGGCCAACAGCACGTTCGTCAACAGGTCGGTCGACAATCCCGCGGCGTAGGCGCCGATCAGGCGAGCCGTCGCCGGAGCGACCAGAACCAGGTCAGCAGTCTGACCGAGCGCAGTGTGGGGAATGGGGGTGGCCTCATCCCACAGGCTGCGTTGCACCGGCTCGCTGGCCAATGCAGACAAGGTGGTGACGCCCAAGAAGTGCTCTGCACCCGTGGTCATCACCGGGATGACGTGGGCGCCGGCATCGACCAATCGCCGGCAGACCTCGACAGCCTTGTAGGCAGCGATGCCCCCGGTCACACCGAGAACGACACGCTTGCCTGCCAACATCGAGAGGGAGCCGATGTGTGATCAGGCGACGGTGTCGGCGGCTGCGTCGTCGCCTGTGGACTCTGCTTCGGGATCCGGCAGCTCGACGCGCACGATCTTGTGTGCAGCGATCTCTTCGAACCCGATGCTGAGGGGCTTGCGGGCGACCGAGCTGACCTGGGGCGGAACCATGTGGCCGAGGCCATCACCGAGTTGGTTGAAGTAGGAGTTGATCTGCCGCGCCCGTCGGGCGGCCAGCGTGACCAGGCTGAACTTGGAGTCGACCGTATCGAGCAGATCCTCGATCGGCGGGTTCATCATCGTGTCGTGGGCGCGAGCCATAGTTCAGCCTCCTGAAGCGGTTGGTCAGTGTACAGCGGCGAGACCCCAACCTGGCGACGCTCACACCTTCCGGTGCTGCTCGATGATGGTCAGCATCTCATCGACCGTGCGCTCGAGGTTGTCGTTGACCACGACGTGGTCGGCCATGGCCAAGCCGACCGGCTCCTCGTCGAGTGCCTTGCGGAGCCGTTGGTCGACCAGATCCTCCGGGTCGCCGCGCCCTCGCAAACGCCGTTGCTGCTCGTCTCGCGATGGCGGCAGCACGAAGATCAGGATCGCCTCGTCGTGCAGGCTCTTCACCTGACTGGCGCCGTCGACTTCGATCTCGAGCACGACATCACGTCCATCGGAGACGTCAGGCATCGGTGTGCCGTAGTAGTTGTCGAGAAACGTGGTCCACTCCAGAAAGCCGCCGTCAGCGATGCGCTTTTCGAATCGCTCGTGGTCGGTGAACACGTAGGCGGTGTCTCGCTCGCCCGGGCGTTGTCGTCGAGTCGTCCACGACCTGCTCAACCACAGGTTCGGGTCGCGCTCGACGAGTGCCTTGACGATCGTCCCTTTTCCTACCCCACCGGGGCCGGAGATGACGATGATGAGTGGGTCGGCGGTGCCGTCGCTGGCCGCCATGGCCTCACTTGCCGAGTTGATCGAGCAATGACTGCTTTTGGACCGCACCCAGCCCTTGTACGCGGCGATTGTCGGCGATGCCGATGTCTTCCATGATCTTGCGAGCCTTGACCTTGCCGACGCCAGGCAGCGACTCGAGCAGCGAAACCACTTTGAGTTTGCCGACGGTCACGCTGGTCGAAGCCAGGGCCTCGCGGATCGAGACAGAACCATTCTTCAGTTGGTTCTTCAGTTCAGCTCGAGCAGCGCGGGCCTCGGCGGCCTTGGCCAGAGCAGCCGTGCGTTGTTCGGGCGTGAGTTGAGGAGGTGTTGCCATGCCAAAACCCTAGTCCTGACCTGGCAACCATTTGCGGCATTCGTTCAATGAGCCGCGCCGACGAGCTCCGACACGGCCTCCACGCCGCGCCGATCGCACCACTCGGCCAGGGCCGCGAGCACCCGGACGGGAGCGCACGGATCGGCGAAGTTGGCGGTTCCGACCTGCACCGCACTGGCTCCGGCGAGGATCAGTTCGATCGCGTCCCACCCGGTCGAGACTCCCCCGACGCCGACGATGCCCAGGTCAGGAAGGGCGGCGTGCACATCGAACACGGTTCGCACGGCGACCGGATGGACGGGACTTCCGCTGTAACCCCCACCGCCAACCCCCAGCACAGGCCTTCGAGATGCTGGATCGATGACCATCGCCAGCAGGGTGTTGATCAACGTCACCGCCTCAGCGCCGGCCTGCTGAACTGCTGCCGCAACCTCGACTACGCGATCCGTGTTGGCGCTGAGTTTGGCCCAGCGGGGCCGCCCGCAGACCGCCGTCGCCTCGATCACGGCTGCCGACAGGTCGGGGTCGTGGGCGAAGATCCCTCGGCGGCCCTCCAAATTGGGGCACGAGAGGTTGACCTCGACCGCCACGATGTTGGCCGGCGCCTCGGCCAGCAGTTCGGCGGCGCGGCGGTACTCGTCAAGGGTGCGGCCCCAGATGCTGGCCACCACTCGAGCGCCGGTGGCCGTCAATGGGGGAAGCTCATCTGCGAGCCATGCAATCACGCCCGGGCCCTGCAGCCCGACCGCGTTGATCATCCCGCTTCCGGCCGGATGCACCCGAGGCGGCGGGTTGCCCTCCCATTCGAACGCGGCGAGCGACTTGACCACGTGCGCGCCGAGCGCGCCCAGGTCGAAGAAAGGGTGGAACTCTGCGCCGTGCCCGGCCGTCCCCGAGGCTGTCATCACCGGATTCGGGAGATCCAAGGACCCGACCCGCGTACGCAAGTCAGTCACGCGTGATACTCCTGGAGGGATCGCACGGAAAGTGCATGACCGACGTGCTCCGCCATCCCCTGCACCGCTGCCAGCGCGGCCTCGACGGTCGTGACCGAGCTGACGCGATGGGTGATCGCGGCCTTGCGGATCTGCTCGCCGTCGCTTCGGGCGCCACCACCTTGACCCTGCGGTGTGTTGACGACGAACGCGATGTCACCACTGGCAATCAGATTCACCGCGTTGATGCCGTGACCATCGGAGACCTTTCCGACGACCGCATCGACGCTGACCCCGAAGCTCGCCAGGTAGTCGGCAGTGCCCGTTGTCGCGGCGATGCCGAGGCCGAGATCACGCAGGCGACGGGCGACAACGATCCCGGCGGGTTTGTCTCCATCGGCGAGCGACAAGAAGACCGTGCCCTCCGTCGGCAACACCGTGCCGGCAGCGAGCTCCGCCTTGTAGAACGCGAGACCGAACGTCGTGTCGATCCCCATCACCTCACCGGTCGAACGCATCTCCGGACCAAGGGCAGGATCGACTTCGGGGAAGCGATTGAACGGCAGCACGGCCTCCTTGATCGAGACGTGTCCGTTGGTCGATGGCGGCAGCAGGAGACCCTCGGCGCGCAGCTCGGCAAGGGTGGCGCCGAGCATCACCCGGCTGGCTACCTTCGCCAGCGGTACGCCGGTCGCCTTGGCCACGAACGGCACGGTTCGGCTGGCCCGCGGGTTTGCCTCGATCACATAGACGGTCGTGCCGAGCACCGCGTATTGCACGTTGATCAGACCGCGCACGTCGAGGGCCTTGGCGATCGAGGTCGTGTACGACTCGATGACCTCGACGACCCACGGTGGGAGGGTCTGCGGCGGGATGGCGCACGCCGAGTCCCCGCTGTGCACCCCGGCCTCTTCGACGTGTTCCATGACGCCGCCGATCAGGACCTCACCGGTGTGATCGCGGATGGCGTCGACATCGACTTCCGTCG
The DNA here is from genome assembly GCA_031373785.1 of Ilumatobacteraceae bacterium. Lineage (GTDB taxonomy): Bacteria > Actinomycetota > Acidimicrobiia > Acidimicrobiales > Ilumatobacteraceae > JAENVT01. Next base: position 17,668 of record JANMNE010000222.1, on the reverse strand, counting down.
CGTCCTCGAGGAACCGGTCGATCAACACCGGTCGCTCGGCGGAAAGGCCACCCTCTCGCCCGAGCGACCCGAACCCGGCGAGCTCGGCCATCGCCCGCGCCAGGTGGTCGGTGTCGTGCACGATCTGCATGGCCCGTCCACCGAGGACGTAGCTGGGACGAACCAGCACGGGAAAGCCGATCCGCTCGGCGATGCCGAGGGCCTGCTCCAGATCGACGGCGGTGCCACCTGGTGGCTGCGGAATCCGCAGCTCGTGGCACAGCGCGCTCCACTTCTGCCGATCCTCGGCGAGGTCGATCGACGCCGGCGACGTCCCGGCGATCAACTCCTGGGGCAAGACGCCGGACAACTTCAGCGGCGTCTGGCCCCCGAGCGACACGATCACACGGGGCGGCGTGCCACCACTGGCCAACGTCTCGGCGGCGATCACGTTCAGCACATCCTCACGCGTCAGTGGCTCGAAGTAGAGACGATCACTCGTGTCGTAGTCGGTGCTGACGGTCTCGGGGTTGCAGTTGATCATCACCGTCTCGTACCCGGCTTCGCGCAGCGCAAATGACGCATGCACGCAGCAGTAGTCGAACTCGATGCCCTGACCGATCCGGTTGGGTCCGCTGCCCAAGATCACAACGCGCGGCCGATCGGAGGCGCGCACCTCGTTCTCGTCCTCGTACGTCGAGTAGTGGTACGGCGTCTCGGCGGCGAACTCGGCTGCGCACGTGTCGACCGTCTTGTAGGTCGGGATCACCCCGGCCGCCTCGCGCACCGCCCGCACGCTGAGCTCGTCGGTCCCCCACAGATGGGCGAGCTGGCCGTCGCTGAACCCCATCTGCTTGGCACGACGCCATTGCCGGGGTGACAGCTCGGCGTTGTCGAGATCGGCGAGCGCGTCGCGTTCCTCGACGATCTGCAACATCTGGTCGAGGAACCACGCGTCGATCCGACACGCGTCGTGAATGGTCTCGATCGCGACACCGCGGCGCAGCAGCTCACCGACCTGGAAGATCCGGTCCGGCGTCGGTATGGCGATCATCGCCAGCAGTTCTTTGTCGCTGAGCTCGGCCAACTCCGCCTCGGCAGGGTCGCAACCGAGGCCCAACCGACCTTGTTCCAGCGAGCGAAGACCCTTCTGCAGGCTCTCGGTGAACGTCCGACCGATGGCCATCACCTCGCCGACCGACTGCATCTGCGTGCCGAGGATCCCCGAGGACCCGGGCAGCTTCTCGAACGCCCACCGCGGGATCTTCGTGACCACGTAATCGATGCTCGGCTCGAAGCTGGCCGGCGTGGCCTTGGTGATGTCGTTGGAGATCTCGTCGAGGGTGTACCCGACCGCCAACTTTGCCGCGATCTTGGCGATCGGAAAGCCCGTCGCCTTCGACGCCAACGCCGACGAGCGAGACACCCTCGGGTTCATCTCGATCACCACCTGCTCGCCCGTCTCCGGGTTCACCGCGAACTGCACGTTGCTACCGCCGGTCTCGACGCCGACCCGACGAATGCAGGCAAACGCGGCATCGCGCATCTGCTGGTACTCGACGTCGCTCAGCGTCTGTGCCGGAGCGACCGTGATCGAGTCGCCGGTGTGCACCCCCATCGGATCGACGTTCTCGATCGAGCAGATGATCACGCAGTTGTCGGCGCGATCGCGCATCACCTCGAGCTCGTACTCCTTCCAGCCGGCGATGCTCTTTTCGATCAGGATCTCGCTGATCGGGCTGGCGGCGAGGCCTTCCGCCGCACGCACCTCGAACTCCGCCGCGGTGGAGGCGATTCCCGTGCCACGTCCGCCGAGGATGTATGCGGGGCGGATGATGATCGGGAGCCCGATTCGTCCAACGACATCCCGCGCCTCGTCCAGGGTGCGGGCCACGCCGCTGATGGGGACCGCAAGACCGATCTCGATCATCGCCTGTTTGAACCGGTCGCGATCCTCTGCCGTGGCGATCGCCTCTGCGTTGGCACCGATCATCTCGGGCGTGCCCGGCACGCCGATGATCCCGCGCTCGTAGAGCGCCATCGCGGTGTTGAGACCGGTCTGGCCACCGAGTGTCGGCAACACCGCGTCCGGTCGCTCGCGTTCGATGATCTTGGCGACGACCTCAGGCGTGATGGGCTCGATGTACGTCGCATCGGCGAAGTCAGGATCGGTCATGATCGTCGCTGGATTCGAGTTGACGAGGATGACCCGATAGCCCTCTTCGCGCAGCACGCGGCACGCCTGCGTGCCGGAGTAGTCGAACTCGCATGCCTGGCCGATCACGATCGGACCGGAGCCGATGATCAGGATCGAGTGGATGTCAGTGCGCTTGGGCATCAGGACCTCGCGTCCATCAGTTCGGCGAACATGCCGAACAGATACCTCGAGTCGTGCGGACCGGGTCCGGCCTCGGGGTGGTACTGCACGCTGAATGCCGGTGCCCCCAGCACCCGCATGCCCTCATTGGTCTGGTCGTTGAGGTTGAGATGCGTGACCTCGACCTTGCCGTCGAGGCTCGCCGCATCGACGCAGAAGTTGTGGTTCTGGCTGGTGATCTCGATGTGACCCGATGCTTCGTGGCGCACGGGATGGTTGCCGCCGTGATGACCGAATGGCAGCTTGAAGGTCTCGCCACCGAGCGCCCGACTGAGCAGTTGGTGACCGAGGCAGATGCCGAAGATCGGCACCTCCCCGAGCAGTTCGGCGATCGTGTCGACCGCATATCCGACCATCGCCGGGTCGCCCGGACCGTTCGACAGGAACACGCCATCCGGTTGTCTGGCCAGTACCTCGGCCGCGGTCGTGGACGCCGGCACGACATCGACGACGCCGAGCCCGGCGAGGTGGCGGACCATCGTCCGTTTGACGCCGAAGTCGAATGCGACGATCCGACGACCGCCCTCGACTGCGCTTCCCGCGCTGTACGGCGCGGCGCAGGTCACGTCGGCAACGAGGTCGATTCCGTCTGTACCCGGCTCGGCGGCCGCCGCAGCGAGGAGTGCAGACACGTCCGCAGTACCGAACGCGCCCGCCATCGCCCCCGTGTCGCGCAGGATCCGCGTCAACCGCCGCGTGTCGATGCCACCGATGCCGCTGACGCCGTGAACCCGCAACATCGCATCGAGCGATTCCTCAGCGCGGTGATTGCTGTGACGGCGCGCGATTTCGCGCACGACGACCCCGCGACAGAACGGGCGATCGGATTCGAGGTCGGCCTGATTGGTGCCGTAGTTGCCGATGTGGGGATACGTGAACGTGATGATCTGCCCTGCGTACGAGGGATCGGTGATGACCTCCTGGTAGCCGCTCATCACCGTGTTGAAGACCACTTCGCCGCTGGCGATCCCGCCAGGCGGGTCGGCGCCGAACAACTCACCTTCGAAGACGCTGCCGTCGGCCAGGACCAGGGCCGCCTCGCGGATCACGGGCACACCATCATCGATGGGGACAATAGCTGCATGTTCATGCAGCCTAGTGAATGATTATTGGCAGGTCCGCACTCGGTGACCGGATCTGGGCGCCACGGCCCATTCACAGCAACAGGTCGGGCGCGCAGACTGGCGCCCAGATCGATGAACCACACGATTTGCTCCTCCCGTATGGGCCTCACGGGACCCATTTCACGGCAGTGCGAGACTAGCAGGACGGCGGCGCGCGGCACCGTGAACCGCCCGCCGGACATCTGCTGCAAGGCAGTGGTACCTTGCCCAGATGCCAGATCTCCGCGGCACCGTGGTGCTCGCGACCTACAACAGTGGTGCCTCGGTCGGTCCGGTGCTGGCAGAGCTCGAGGAAGCGGCGTCGCTCCTGCGTCGCTCGGGCATCGAGATCGACGTCTTGCTGGTCGACGACTCGAGCCCTGACAACACCGCCGCGATCGCCACCGATGAGGCCGCCCGGCTCGGAATCAAGCTCGATGTGCTGAACGGCGCGCATCTCGGCCTGGGCGGCTCGCAGCTGGCGGGTTTCGGATACCTCCTCCGCGAGGGCGGACGCGACTTCTTCGTCACGCTCGACCCCGACGGCCACCACGACGCCCGGCAGATCGTCGACCTCGTGCGGGCATTCGTGGCTCGGCGTAGTGGGGTCACGATCGGGTCACGGTGGGTACGAGGTGGCTCCTCCCCCGGTACATCTGCGCTGCGATCGCTCGTCAGCCGGACCGCGAACATCCTGGCCCGGCGGATCGTCGGTTTGAAAGGCGTTCACGACGCGACGACGTCGTTTCGCATCATCCGTCCCGACGTCGCCCAGTTGTGGATCGACCGCGAAGTGCCGGCCGACGGCTACGGCTACTTCACGACGTCGGTCGCGGTGGCCCAGGCCGCCGGGTACTCCGTCACGGAGTGCCCGATCACGTTCCGGCCCCGTTACGCCGGCGTTCGTTCGCTCTCGTTCTCCGACATCACGGCGTTCTGGCGCAGTCTGCACGCGACCCGCGTGCTGGTCGCCGAAGTTCGCAGCGAAGGCCGGCGTGACCAGGCCACATGGGCGGCTCGATCAGCCCGCATGCAAGCCCAGCCGGCATCGTCGAACTCGCAGTTCGGCGCAGCTGAGGAGCTGGAGAACCTCGCCCAGGCCAACCGGTTCTTCGGGTGGATCGCTGACGAGCTCGCGCCCCACCTTGGTCAACGCATCCTCGAAGTGGGCGCCGGCATCGGCACGATCGCGACCAAGCTCGCGCAGCGCAAGCCCGCCAGCGACATCACGGCGATCGAGCCGGCCGAGAACCTCTTCGAGGAACTGCTGGAGGCCGCATCGCGAATGCGCAACGTGACGGCCCTGCAGCTCACGTCGCAGGAGCTGGCACGCACCCGGCCACAGCAGTTCGACTCGATCATCTACATCAACGTGCTCGAGCACATCCTCGATGATGCCGCGGAGATGCGCACGGCGTTCGACCTCATTGCACCCGGTGGGTCGCTCGGGGTGTTCGTGCCGGCGATGTCGCGGCTGTACGGCAGCCTCGACTTCAAGTCGGGGCACCATCGCCGGTACGACAAGTCGTTGCTGCGCGAGGCGGTCGCCGGCGCCGGATTCGACATCGTCGAACTGCGGTACCTCGAAGTCGCCGGCATCGTGCCGTACTGGCTGATGTACCGCCTGCTGAACCGGCAATCACTCAGCTCGTCGTCGTCGGCAGTCTTCGACCGGGCTGTCGTGCCGGTCAGCAAGCTGATCCAGCGACTGGTGCCCAACCCGCCATTCGGCAAGAACCTCCTGCTGATCGCCCGCAGGCGCTAGCCCGCCGTCTTCAGTTTGGCGACCAACACGTCGTCGGCGTCGAACAGCACTTGGTAGGGACCATCGGGCGCGATCATGCTGGCAACAAGTGCTTGCTGTGCCGGGCCGACCTGCGTTCGATCGAGCACGATGTACTCGATGGTCGACGGATCCGGAAGGCGATAGCCGTCATCGTTGCCCCAGTACGACGGAACCCACGGGTTGGGCCAGTCGTAGATCTGAGCCCGATGGGACAGGTGCGGCAGCAAGGTGTATGTGGCCGCGACGGAGGCGTCGGCCGGCACCAACTTCAACGCCTCACGCATCGACGCGTGACGTGGAGTCGGCCGTGCCCACACGTTGTACGAATCGCCGACCGGTGACGGTGACCAGGCGACGTTGGTCATGTACGCACATCCCAACAGCCAGATGGGTAGCACGATGTGCATGATCTTGAAGCGCCACAACACCCGACCACCTTCGATCGCTGCGATCATCAATGGCGCGATCATCATCGCCGTGTACTGGTAGTGGATGCTCCTGGCGTATGGGCTGAGGCCGATCACGCTGGCCAGCATCTGTGGGACTGCCATCAGCAACGCCAAGGGGGCCGCCAGTGGCAGTCCACCGAGCGGCAGGGCGAGATCGCGATAGAAGCGCAGCCGATCAGGCTGGGTCGCGTCTCCGATCACACGGTTCGGGTGGCGCAGCATGGTCTCGATGATCGCCGGGACATCTTTGCCGTAGTTGCTGTAGAAGTACTGGATGTAGAAGGGCTGCTTGCCCTGGTTGAAGTGCGGGATCACGAACTTGGTGGCGATCACATACCAGCCGAAGCCCAGTCCGAGCGTCCACAGCGCCATCATCCGATCGCGGTGGTCACCCTTGCCGGGCCGATACATGAACGCCAGGATCAGCCCGAGCATGATCACGACGAGGGCTGTGTCCTCACGGATCGACAAGGCGATCAGCAGTGCGATGAACATGCCGCGCCACCGGCGATGGCGGGCGAACCACCAGGCATACAACAGCGGAGCGATCACCAACGCCTCGGGGTGGAAGTTGGCCCAGCTGATCCACTGGATCGGCGCGTACATCAGATAGACGACCGCGAACAGCAGTCCCATCCACGGTTTGGCGAATCGGTCCCGGGCGATCAGGTAGATCGGAAACGCAGCGACGGCCAGCCCCACGGCCTGTGCCACGTAGAGGAACGAGGGGCCGGCGCCCAGCCAGTAGAACGGGACGAACACGGCGACGATCAAGTTGAGGTGGTGCCCCCAGAACTCCATGCCACGAACGGTCATGAAGCTCTGCCCGCCGCGCGATACCAGCCAGAAGCCCTGGTCATAGATGCCCATGTCGTACGACCACGTGCCGAAGTTGTCGTGGTGCTGCACGCCGAGCTTGCCGAACACGAGGGCGAACAACGCCGCGCCCGCTGCGGTGAACCACGCAGCTGGATGGATGGTCGAGAACCGCTCGATCCATCGCTCGACTCGACCCAGCGTGATCTCGCCCGTGGGATCGTCGACCAGCTCCACGCTGGAGGCGACTTCTTCCTCGGCGATCACGTCGCGATGATAGGTGTCAGATCAGTGCCGATTTCAGGCACTCGGGCGCAGCACCGGCACCAGCGACGAGAGGACGCCGTTGACGAACCGACCTGAGTCGTCGGTGGAGAAGCGTTTGGCCAGCTCCACCGCCTCGTTGAGCACCACGGCGACCGGCACGTCGCGACGGCCGAGCAGCTCGAACCCGGCGATTCGTAGGACCGTCCGGTCGATCGTCGGCATGCGCGCCAGCGTCCAGCCCTTTGCATACGTGGTGATCGCGTCGTCGAGCCGGCTCTGGTTCTCCTCGACGCCTTCGACCAGCAACGTGGTCAATTCGTCAGCTTCGGAGATCTGCGCAGCCAGCACCTCGCGCGCCGAGATGCCCTTCGAGTCCGCCTCGTACAGAAGCATCATTGCCCGTTCGCGCGAGTCGGAACGTTCGTCGTCGGCGGGGCGAACCCTGCGTCGCGTCACCTCAAACTCGGGTGATGTAGTCGCCGCTGCGAGTGTCGACCTTGACCCGGTCGCCCGGGTTGATGAACAGCGGAACCTGCAGCACCAGCCCGGTCTCGAGCGTTGCCGGCTTGCGAGCGCCCGAGACGCGGTCGCCCTGCATTCCTGGCTCCGTTTCGGTGATCGTCAGCTCCACCGAGGCCGGGATCTCGACCGAGACGATCTCACCCTGGTAAAACGCGATGATCGCGATCGCCTGCTCGACCATGAACTTGGCGGCATCGCCGAGAGCGACAGGCGCAACGTGTAGCTGGTCGTAGTTCTCGGTGTCCATGAACACGTACTCGTCGCCGTCGCGGTACAAGAACTGCATGTCCTTCTTCTCGAGCAGCGCCTGCTCGACGCGGACGCCGGCATTGAACGTGCGGTCGAAGACGTTGCCGTTCTTGACGTTGCGTAGCTTGGTGCGAACGAAGGCGCCACCCTTGCCTGGCTTGACATGCTGGAACTCCACGACCTGGAAGAGTCCGTTGTCGAGCTCCAGGGTGATTCCGTTCTTCAGGTCGTTGGTGGTGATGGCGGGCACGGTGAATCCTTCGGCGATGCAGTCAGTACGCGGCATCCATTCTCTGTCACGACCACCAGGTCTTCGACTCGGATACCGCCGAAACCTTCACGATAGACCCCCGGCTCCACGGTCACTACGTCCCCGACCTGCAATTTCAGGTCACCGGTCCTGTTGATGAACGGGTCCTCGTGGATCACCAGACCGACTCCGTGACCCGTGCCGTGGCTGAACCACTCGGCGTAGCCGGACTCGGCGATCGAATCGCGGCACACGGCATCGAGCTCTGCGGTGCCGAGTCCCGCCTCGACGGCGGCGACGCCGGCTCGCTGCGCGGCAAGAACGACGTCGTACAACTCCTGCTGCCGCGTGGTGGCTTCGCCGACGAAGAACGTTCGCGTCATGTCGCTGTGATAGCCGTCGTAGAGCGCGCCGACATCGATGATGACGGTGTGCCCCGACTCGATCACGGTGTTGGTCGGGCGATGATGCGGGCGGGCGGCGTTGATCGGTCCGGTCGCCACGATCGTCTCGTAACTCGGCCCGTCTGCCCCGAGCTCCCGCATGCGAATCTCCAACTGGTTCCGCACGTCTGCCTCGGTCCGCCCGAGTAAGCCGCCGGTCTCGTGTAGCTCGGACAGTGCCGAGTCCGCAATCCTGCACGCCTCGGCCATGCGGGCGATCTCGCCGGCATCTTTGTGCCGCCGTTCGGCCTCGACCAGTCCACCGACAGGGACCAGCGCCGGCTTGAACAGACTCTGGTACCGCTGGAACTGCTCGTACGTCACGTGCGCCGCCTCGAAGCCCACCGTAGCGAACGGGCTGACTTCCGCAGCGAGGGCGTCGAGCATCGCGGCACCCGACAGGCCGACGATCACGCGACCTTCGACACCAGTGGCCGCCATCTGTGCGCCGGCCTGGTCGCCATACCGCCCGTCCGTGACCAGCACGACCTCGTCGGGGGTGATCAGCACCCACCCGTTGGAGCCCGTGAAGCCGATCAACCACCGGATGTTCGTCAAGCTACTGACCAGCAGCACGTCTGCCTGATCACAGCGATCGCGCACACGGGCGCAGCGACCGGCGACCTCGAGCGGCGCCATCACGACGCGCTCAGCTTGGCGGCGACCGCCTCGACCGCGAGTCGATAGCCGTGAATCCCGAACCCCATGATCGATCCGGTCGCCACCGGCGCGATCACACTGGTATGCCGCCACGGTTCACGCGCATTCGGGTTGGAGATGTGCACCTCGACGATCGGCCCACTGAAGGCAGCGAGGGCATCGTGAATGCTCCACGCATAGTGGGTGAAGGCGCCGGGGTTGATGATGATCGCCGCGGCGCTGCCCCGCGCCGCGTGAATGGCATCGACCAGCGCACCCTCGTGGTTCGTCTGGAACGCTGACACCTCGTGGCCGAACTCACGCGCTGCGTCCGTGGTGAACGTGACGTAGTCGTCGAGTGTCGCGGTGCCATAGATGTGCGGCTCGCGCTGGCCGAGCAGGTTGAGGTTGGGACCATGGAGAAGGGTGATCAGCGCCACGGCTCTATCGTGCCATGCTCTCGGCGAATTGCCGTCGATTGATTCGGTACAGCACGTGTCGGCGATCCACCCAGTCGGGTAACAACGGATGGTCGAAGTCGTCGTCGGGATCGCGAGTCATCCCGATCTTCTCCATCACGCGTTGCGAATTGAGGTTCGTCTGAGTCGCGAAGCTGACGATCTGGTCGTCGGGAAGATCCACGTGCTCGAAACCCCACGCCAGCGCGGCCTGCGCGGCCTCCGGCGCGAAGCCATGACCCCAATGCTGTGTGGCGAGACGCCACCCGACCTCGACGCATGGAGTGAACGACGCCTGCCACGCCGGCGCAGCGAGGCCCACGAAGCCGATGAACTCCGCCGTGTCTTGCCGCTCGACCGCCCACAAACCGTGGCCACGGTCGCGCCACGAGGCGACCATACGATCGACCATCTCGTCGCTCTGCTGAGGCGTCAACATCGACGGAAAGTGCCTCATGACCTCGGCGTCGCCGTTCAGGGCCGCGTACGGGGCGCGATCGGCGTCGCGCCACTCGCGCATCACCAATCGGGCCGTCTCCAACCGCGGTGTCTTCACGGTGCCGCCATCGCGCCGAGCGCATCGTTGGCGGCGTCGATCGGAACTCCGGCGACCACGTCGACCCCATCGGGCCCGTCGAGCACGAACGTCAGCCCGCCACCGAGTGCCTTCTTGTCGCGCCCCATGAGTTCGATCAATCGGCGTGGATCGACGCCATCCGGCAGCGACGTATCCAGCTCGTAGCTCCCGCCCACGACCTCGTAGTGCTGTTCGACCCGACGGTCGTCGATGCGACCGAGACGGCGAGCGAGATGCGCGGCATAGATCAACCCGATGGCGACCGCCTCGCCATGGGCGAGCGCGTAGTCCGTCTCGATCTCCAGCGCATGCGCCAAGGTGTGGCCGTAGTTCAACAGCGCCCGCCGGCCCGATTCCCGCTCGTCGCCGGCCACGACGTCGGCTTTGATCTCGACACAGCGGGCGATGCGCTCGACCTCGTCCAACGCGAGCAGATCGTCGCCGGTCAAGAAGTGGTACTTGGCCATTTCGCCGCGTCCGCAACGCACCTCCCGTGGAGGCAGCGTTGCCAGGGCGTCGAGGTCGCAGACAACGCCTGCCGGCTGCCAATACGCGCCTATCAGGTTCTTGCCACCAACTCCGTCGGCGCGGGCCAGGTTGACGCCGGTCTTTCCACCGATCGCCGCGTCGACCATCCCGACCAGGGTCGTGGAGACGTGCACGACCGCCACCCCGCGATGCCACGACGCCGCTGCGAACCCGGCCACGTCGGTGACCATGCCGCCGCCGACACCGATCACGACGTCGTTGCGCGTCAGGCCGAACGTGGCGAAACCTCTGCACAGCGCCTCGATGGTGGCGAGGGACTTGTGGGACTCGCCCTGACCGATCGTGAACACTCCGGTCGGCATCCCGGGATCAACGTCGAGCGGAATGCCCGGCTGGGTGACAATCGCCGCCCGCCGCGCAGTCGATGGGAGCAACCCCGCCAGTTCGCGGCGCGCACCGTGCCCGACGAGCACGTCGTAGCTGCGTTCGCCCAGTGGCACGCGAACGGTGATCACCGCAGCACCGCCTCGGCGACATCGGCCGGGGCGCGGTTGTCGACCAGCACGATGGCGTCGGCGACTTCGCGGTACAGCTTCTCGCGCGTGGCATGCATCCGATGCAAGGTACCCGCCGGATCATCGTCGAGCAGTGGACGGTGGCCGCCCGATGTCACCCGCTCGACGAGGAGGGCCGGCGACGCGCACAACCACACGACCTTGGCGTTGGCTCGCTTCAGAGCCGCACGGTTCTCGGCGCGGAGCACCACACCACCAGCGGCAGCGATCACCGCGGGTTCGGGATTGGCCAGCGCGTCGAGCAACGCAGCCGATTCGAATTCGCGGAACGCATCCTCGCCATCGGTCGCGAAGATCTCGCGAACCGTCCGGCCCGTTGCAGCCTCGATCACGGCGTCACTGTCGATCACCCGCCGGCCCAGGCGCTCGGCGGCGATGCGTGCGACAGTGGTCTTGCCGGAACCCATCAACCCGACCAGGACCAGGTGCTGGTCCGATGCGATCCCCATTGCGGCTAACCGAGCGAGCTGCGGAACGACTCGGCATTGCGCACGAACTCGGCCAACGAATCGCCACCGAACTTGCACTGCGCCTCCGCGGCGACCACGAGTGCGACCATCGTTTCGGCAACGACCCCCATCGCCGGAACCGCGGTGACATCGGTTCGCTCCTTGAAGCTGACCGTCGCCTCCTTGGTGACGACATCGACCGTCTTGAGCGTCGGTTGGTTGAGGGTGGCCAACGGCTTCATCGCAGCGCGCACGACCAACAACTCACCGGTGGTCATCCCGCCCTCGGTACCACCGGCCAAGGTGGTCTCCCGCCGATACTCGCCCGTGGCGTCGTCCCACACGATGGCGTCGTGAGCGGCGCTGCCGCGGCGCCCTGCGCCCTCGAAACCATCACCGATCTCGACGCCTTTGACCGCTTGGATGCTCATCACCGCTTGGGCCAGCGCTGCGTCGATCTTGCGGTCCCAGTGCACATGGCTGCCCAGCCCGATCGGGATGCCGTAGCCCAACACCTCGACCACGCCACCCAGCGAGTCACCATCTTTTGCCGCGGCCTTGACCTCGTCGATCATCGCTGCTTCGGCTGCGGCGTCGAAGCAACGCACGGGTGACTCGTCGACCCGGGCGAGGTCTGCGATCGTCGGCCGCTCGACCGCCTTGGATCGCACGGCGCCCATCTGGATCACATGCGAGAGGATCGACACCCCGAGCTCCGACAACAACTTCTTCACGACGGCGCCGGCCGCCACCCGGGCAGCGGTCTCGCGGGCGCTGGCTCGCTCGAGCACATCGCGCGCATCCGTGAAGCCGTACTTCTGCATTCCGACCAGATCTGCATGCCCGGGCCGAACCTGGGTGAGGGGGTTCTTGGTCGCGCCCGGCGCCGGCGACATCTCCTCGTGCCACTTGTCGCTGCGGAACCATTCACTGTTCTTGATCTCGATGGCGACCGGGGAACCAAGGGTGCGCCCGTGGCGAACACCGCCCAGCAAGGTCAACTCATCCTGCTCGAACTTCTGGCGGGGGCCGCGGCCGTAGCCGAGTCGGCGCCGAGCCATCTCCTCCTGGATCTCCTCGACCGTGATCGACAACCCCGCGGGCAGACCCTCGACGATCACGACCAGGGCCTGACCATGCGATTCGCCGGCGGTGAGGTATCGAAGCATCACGTCAAGGCTACTGGTCCCGCGATGCCAACTCCCGCTCTGCTGCGGCCCACATCACCGCTGCATCGACGTGCGCGCCGGTCCACAATCGTTGCTGCACGATGGCTTGATGAACCAGCATTCCAAGGCCTTCCACCGTGCGTGCTCCGGCCTGCTCGGCGGCGGCCAAGAACGCCGTGGAGCGCGGGTGGTACACGATGTCTGCCACGACCTGACCCGAGTGCAACAGGCCGATGTCGCAGGGCAGCTCTGTCGAGCCCATACCCACCGACGTCGCATTCACCACGATGTCGCAGTCGGCGAGTCGCTCGGGACCGTCGACCGACGCGATGGTGGCCGCCAGCGCGGCAGCTGCATGTGCCCGGTCTGCGGATCGGTTGACGATCGTGATGCCCGCTGCGCCAGCTCGGCCGACCGCGTCGACGATGGCGCGCGCTGCACCTCCAGCACCGATCACGCCGACTTGCGCTCCGTCGATGGCGACATCGTGCGCTGCCAGCGAGGCGACGAACCCGGCGCCGTCGGTGCTGTACCCCTTCAGGCGTCCATCGCCGAGCACGACGACCGTGTTGACGCTGCGCAGCGCCGCCGCAGCCGGATCGAGCTCGTCGACGAGCCCGGCAACCGCCTCCTTGTGCGGCATCGTGACCGAGAGTCCGCCCAACCCCAACACTCGCATTGCATCGAGCGCCGCACCCGCTTCGCCAGGGGCGACATCGAATGCGGTGTAGATCCAGTCGACCCCCGTCGCGGCGAAGCCGGCGTTGTGCAAGGCCGGTGACAGGCTGTGACGCACGGGGCTGCCGATGACTGCAGCGACGCGTGTTGTTGCCGAGATCACCCCAGCAACCCGAGGTCACGGGCGTGTTGCACGTTGGCGTTGTGCTGATCGAGTGTCGCCCCAAAGGCGTGGCGACCGTCTTCGTCGGCCACCACGTAATACAGGTAGTGGCAATCGGTCGGCACGGGCAGGTCTTTGCAGATCGGGTCACCCTGTGACGGGTCGGGGGCGGGGTTGACAGCGGCCACGATCGAGGCACGGCCCGGGTTGGCGATGGGGGTCAGCGGTAGCCCGGTGTGCATGTAGGTGTTGTAGGGCGTGTCGAGGTTCTTGAGGTCGGAGATCGACGAGCCCGCCGGCTGGCCGTAGAGCAGCGTGGCGTCGATCTCCAGCGGCATACCCAAGTTGAAACGGTTGATGATGACCCTGGCGATCTTCGGACGGTCCTCATCGACCTTGGCCTCGCGTTCGATCATCGAGGCGATGATGATCATCTGGTACGGGGTGAAACCGAGCTGCGCGGCCTTGGCCTCGACATCCTCCTGACGGACAACGAGACCCATGAGGTCGACCATTCGCTGGGCGACGTGGGCGGGGATCTCATCGGCGGAGATCTGGTACGTATCGGGGAACAGCAGGCCTTCCAGCGACGACGCACCGCCGGGCTGCAGAGGCGAGCGAACCGAGCCGTCGGTCACCGCCGTCATGAACGCCAGTGGATCAGTTCGCGGCAACTTGGCCGAGAGCCGTTCGCTCATCTTCTCCAGCGTGAAACCCTCGGGGAACGTGACCTTCGTATATGTCAACGACGGCGGTGTGCGTAACACGCGCATCAGATTGCCGAGGTGGTCCCGTGGACGCAGCTCGTAGTCGCCGGGAGTCAAGGTCAGCCCGCCGTTGTGGTCGACGTAATAGCGGAAGACGCGGGCGTTGGTGATGAGGCCGCGGTCCTGCAGTCGCTCGGAGATCGTCTCCACCGTGTCGGTCGGCAGCACCTTGAACACCTCGACCGCGCCAGCGTCGCCCGACGGGTTGACCTGACGGAGGTACCACATGCCCACGCAACCGGCGACGATCAGCCCGGCCACGGCGATCATCGCGGCGAAGTACACGAGGTACTTGATCGAGCGGTGCGAGCGCCGCGGACGCTCGATGACCAACGCATCGGTCACATCCGGGTCGTCCCACGGGTCGTGCTGCCATTCGCGCTCTTCCAGCGTGGACCCGCGGCGCCCGAGCATCATCTCGGCATCGACTCGGAAGTCATCGCACGGGCCCACCGGCGTCGAGCCAGTTCTGCAGCATCACGGCAGCAGCGATCTTGTCGACGATGCGCCGCCGCGCCTGGGCACGCATGTTGGCCTCGATCATCGCCTGGTCGGCGGTCACCGTGGTGCGTCGCTCGTCGAAGGTCACTACCGGCACGTGCACAACGGTAGCCAGCGCCGCAGCCTCGCTGATGGCAGCCTTCGCCGCCGGGCCCTCGGAACCGTTCATGTTCAGCGGCAGCCCAACCACCACGACATCGGCTTCTTCCTCGAGCGCCAGCTTGGCGATCGCCTCATGATCACGGCGCGTGCTGCCGCTGCGCTGCAACACCTGGAGCGGTGTGGCAATGGTGCCGGTGCGATCTCCGACGGCGACCCCGATCCGCTTCGACCCGAGATCGAGCCCCAGGGCGCGGGTGCCCGGCCGGGTCACTGAGCGGTCGCCTCCGCAGCGATCCGCAATGCCTCGTCGAGACCCTCGGGGTTCTTGCCACCCGCTGTGGCGATGTCGCCCTTGCCGCCGCCACCACCACCAACCGCTTTGGCGGCGTCCTTGATCAGGTCTCCAGCAACCTTTCCGGATTCTGGTGTCACGGCTGCCACCAGTGAGACGCCGCCGGTGTCGGTCACGCCGCCGAGTACCACGGTGTGCACTCCCGGCTGTTGGCGCACTGCCAGGGCCAGATCGCGCAGATCGCCGGGGCTGATGCCGTCGATCCGGGTGACCACGACACCGTCCGATCCCGCGGCTGCCAACTCTGCGGCTCGGCCACTTGCCAGCTGGCCGCGCAACGCCTTGATCTCGTCGTGCAGCGACTTGATCTCGTCGAGCCGACGCTGCACCCCCGTGACCAGCTCCTCGGCGTTCGAGCCGACCAGTCGAGCCGCGTCACCGAGCAACTTCTCATCGCGCTGCAGCAGGCGCACCGAGTTCTCTCCGGTGACCGCCTCGATTCGGCGCAGGTTTGACCCGATCGATGACTCACTGACGATCTTGATGAGGCCGATGTCGCCGGCGGCGCGAACATGCGTGCCGCCGCACAGCTCGATCGAGTTGCCGACCTCGAGCACGCGGACGACGTCGCCGTACTTGTCACCGAAGAATGCGATGGCTCCCAGCGCCGTGGCTTCGTCCTTGGTGGTCTCGAACGCCCGCGCCGGGGCGTTGGCGAGGGTCTCGGCGTTGGCGATCCGCTCGATCTCGGCGATCTCGGCGTCCGTGACCGCGTCGTAGTGACTGAAGTCGAAGCGAAGTCGTTCGGGAGCCACGAGTGAGCCGGCCTGCTTCACGTGCTCGCCCAACACCTTGCGCAGTGCGTAGTGCAGCACGTGGGTGCCGGTGTGGTTACGGCGGATAGCGGCTCGGCGCCCGACGTCGATCGACGCGGTCACTTGCGAGCCCGCTTGCAGCGTGCCGCCGACGATCCTCGCGGTGTGCCGGCGCAGCCCCGGCAAGGCAAACGTTGTGTCGATCACATCCGCTCGGCCACCGTCGCTCGACGTGATCGAGCCGGTGTCGCCGACCTGGCCGCCACTCTCGGCATAGAAGGGTGTGCGATCGAGGAACAGCTCGACCGTGCCGTCGGCATTCGGCACGACCGCAAGCAAGCGAGACTCGGTGGTGTCATCGGTGTAGCCGAGGAACTCGGTGACACCGAACTGCTCGACGATTTCGCGATACACGTCGAGCCGATCGTCGTCGGTCGCCGTTCCCTTGCGGGCGGCCTTGGCCCGCTGGCGCTGAGCCTTCATCTCCGTGTCGAACCCGACCGTGTCGACGGCGATGTTGCGCTCGCCGGCGATCTCCTCGGTGAGCTCGAGCGGGAAGCCGTAGGTGTCGTGCAACAAGAAGGCGGTCGACCCGGGCAGCTCGGTGCGGTCGCCGCGCAACTCGTCCTCGAGGATCGAGAGCCCGTTCTTCAACGTCTGACGAAAGCGCTCCTCCTCACGAGTCAGCACGCCGACGATGAAGTCGCGGTTCTTGGAGACGTCGGGATAGGCGTTGCCCATGATGTCGACCGCGGTCTCGACCAGCGTCGGCATGACCAACTTCTCGGTGCCGAGCAGATAGGCGTAGCGAACGGCGCGGCGGATGATGCGGCGCAACACGTAGCCACGCCCCTCGTTCGACGGGAACACGCCGTCGCTGACCAGCATCGTGCTGCTACGGGCATGCTCGGCCAGGACACGCATCGCGAACGTGTCGCGATCCTCGTAGTCGCCGACTGTGTAGGTCTTGCCGGTGAGACTGCAGGCCTGATCGATGAGGGGCAGCATCAAGTCGGTCTCCCACACCGCGTCGACACCCTGCAGCAAGCACAGCATTCGTTCCAACCCGAGACCGGTGTCGATCGACGGCTTCGGCAGCAAGGTGCGGCTACCGTCGGGCGCCTGGTTGTACTGCATGAAGACGAGGTTCCAGAACTCCATGAATCGGTCGCCGTGCGGGTCGCCGAGGGGACCACCTTCGGGACCGAACGCCGGGCCACGATCGATGTGGATCTCGCTGCACGGCCCACAGGGACCCGTATCGCCCATCTGCCAGAAGTTGTCCTTGTCGCCGAGGCGTTGGATGCGGTCCATCGGCACGCCGACCTGCTCGTGCCAGATCGCTTCGGCCTCGTCGTCGCTGTCGTGCACGGTGATCCACAGCCGGTCGCCATCGATGCCGAACGTTTCGGTCGTCAGCTCCCAACTCCACGGAATGATCTCGTTCTTGAAGTAGTCACCGAAGCTGAAGTTGCCGAGCATCTCGAAGAACACGAGGTGACGCTTGGTGCGCCCCACATCGTCGAGGTCGTTGTGCTTCCCGCCGGCGCGTGCACACTTCTGGCTGCTGACTGCACGCTTGTAGGCCGGCACCTCGTCGCCGACGAAGTACGGCTTGAACGGCACCATCCCGGCGACCGTGAACAGGACCGTCGGATCATGCGGGATCAAACTTGCCGACGGAACCACCGTGTGGGTGCGCGCCGCGAAGAAATCGATGAAGGCGTCGCGCAGCTGATCGGCGGTCTGTGGT
>JANMNE010000407.1:0-4478 GCA_031373785.1 Ilumatobacteraceae bacterium | reverse complement strand
GTCGAGTTCAAGCGCGAGAAGGCAATGGACTTCGGCGCCACGCACACGTACGCGTCGATCAACGACGCGCTCGGCGACCTGGCGACCAGCACCTGGAACCGTGGCTTCAACAAGGTCATCATGACCATGGGCGTCGGGAATGGCGAAGTGCTGGGTCAAGCGTTCTGGCTGGCCAGCAAGGGCAGCAAGATCGTCATCACCAACATCCACCCGACGTCCGAGCAGACGATCTCGATTCCCGCAGTGTTGTTGACCCTGCAGGAGAAGCAGTTGATCGGGTCGCTGTTCGGATCGGCCAACATGCGCAAAGACATCCCGATGTTGATGGAGCTGTTCACGCAGGGCCAGCTCGACCTCGATGGGCTGGTCACTCGCACCTACCCGCTCGAGGGCATCAACGACGGTTACGCCGACATGAACGCGGGCAAGAACATCCGCGGCGTGCTGGTGTACGAGTGATCCGTGGCTGACGCCGCCGCTCTGGTCGAGCGGGTGTTGGGTCGCGTCGTCGGACGCGAGCGAGAAGTCGAGCTGGTCGTTGCCGCACTGGCTGCGGATCGTCACGTGCTGCTGGAGGGCCCGCCGGGCACCGGAAAGAGCACCTTGCTGCGTGCCGTCGCCGACGAGCTCGGCTTCGGCTTCGAATTCGTCGAGGGCAACGCCGAGCTGACACCGGCTCGTCTGGTCGGCCACTTCGATCCCGCCAGGGTGTTGGCCGACGGCTACGACCCCGACGTGTTCGTCGACGGCCCGTTGGTGTCGGCGATGCGCGACGGCTCGCTGCTGTACATCGAGGAGATCAACCGCATCCCGGAAGAGACGCTCAACGTGCTGATCACCGTGATGAGTGAGCGCGAGTTGCATGTGCCCCGGCTCGGCAGGGTCGTGGCCGAGCCCGGGTTCCGGCTGGTGGCGGCGATGAACCCCTTCGATGCCATCGGCACGGCGCGGATCAGCAGCGCGGTCTACGACCGTGTGTGCCGGCTGTCGGTCGACTACCAGTCGGCGCCCGACGAGCAGGCCATCGTGGCCAGGTTGACCGACCCGGCTCCTGATCCGGCATGGCTTGCCAACGTGGTCGAGGTCGTCCGCTTGACGCGCACGCACCCCGACGTGCGCATCGGCTCGTCGGTGCGCGGGGCGATCGACATCGCCGCGGTGGCCGCGTCGCTTGCGCCACTGCGCCACTCCACTGCCGCGGCCTTCGATGTCGGGCTCGACAGCGCGATCGTCGCCTTGTCCGGTCGGCTGCGCCTGCGCGAAGGCGTGTCGCGAAGCGCCGAATCGATCGTCACCGAGCTGTGGTATCAGGTCTTCGTCGAGACATCTCCGGCCGCATCGGGAAAAGTGACGGCCCCGGACGGGGCCACGCGCCGAGCCTGGTAGCGCAGGAAACAGCGCAGGCCGCCGCCGCAATCGCCCAGTCGCGCCGGCGAACCACGGCGCGTCGCGAACTCGCCCACAACCCGCGCTTCCAACAGATGTCACCCGACGTCGGTGAGCTCGACGATGCTGCGGTGCAGCAGGGCCTCGTCGACGATCCCGACGCAACGCTGGCGATGCTGGCCGACCTGACGGCAGCGACGGACCAACGGCTCCGCGAGAAAGCCCAGCGGTTGGCAGCGCAACTGTTCCTGGATCTGGCCCGCCGTGGGCCCTCTGCTCGCCGTGGTGTCGGCAAGCTCATCGGCCAGCCGTATCAGCCAGACGGTGGCGACCTCGATCTCGACGCCAGCTTCGACGCGATCGCCGAATCGGTTGCCGGCGGCATCGCGGTCGACGTCGAGCGTCTGCGGATCAGGGCGTGGGCGACGCCAAATACGGAGCTGTGCCTGGTAGTCGACCGCAGCGGCTCGATGGGCGGGAAGCCACTTGCAACTGCCGCCATTGCTGCTGCGGCGGTTGCAATGCGCACCCCGCGCAGTTACAGCGTGCTCGCCTTCGGCACCGACGTGATCGCGGTGAAGAGCCACGATGCCGACAAGCCGAGCCAGCAGGTGGTCAACGATCTGCTGTCGCTGCGCGGACACGGCACGACCGATCTGGCCGGTGCCTTGCGTGCGGCCGGCGAGCAGTTGGGTCGCGGCCGGGCGGGCCGCAAGATCGCGATCCTGCTCAGCGACTGCCGGGCGACCGTCGACGGTGATACGGCCGCCGCGGCCGCCTCGCTGCCGGAGTTGGTGATCGTCGCACCGGAGCAGGATTGTGACGAAGCACTCAGCTTCGCAGGTCGATGTGGCGCACGGATCGCGACGGTGTCGGGCCCGTCACAGATCGTCGAGGCGCTCGCAACGGTGCTCGAACGCTGACCCTGGCTCGGTGGTCAGCACTCCAGTGCAGGGTCCGGCACGATGGCCGTCTTCGGTGCGTTCGACAATGGCGCTGTGTCACCCGTGACGGGCGCGGTGTCGGAAGGCGGCGGCACGGCAGTGATACCCGGCGGCACCGACGACAGCACGGTGGTCGTCACCTCTGGCGCGGTCGTGGTCGCTGCCGGCTCGACCTGCTCGGGTGCTTCGGCCAGCGGCGCGAGCCCGCGGAAGATGTTGAGGATCGCCTGCATGTTTGGCGAATCCTTGTGCCAGATCAGGACGGCGCTACCACTGATCGTCTTGCCCGTGGCTTCGATCTGGTAGGTGCGGATGGCCGACGCCGTGACCTTGCGCACGACACCGACGAACTCGATCATCCTGTCGATGGTCATACCCGTGTCGATCACGAGATCGTCGCGATACGAGGCGTACAGGCTGCTGATGATCTTCGGCTTCAGCACGCCGTTCTTCAGTGCCGCGGTCAGTGTGCGGCGCAAGAAATCCTGCTGGCGGGCAATTCGACCGAGATCCGATGACGGGTCCTCGTGCCACTTGCCCTGCTCGTCCTGATACTCGAAGTGCCGCGAGCGCACGTACTTCAGCGCTTCATCACCCTCGAAGGTGTGGCACCCCGCCTCGAGCACGTTGAGTCCGGTGGAGTCGTCGCGCACCGGGAATGGCAGCGGCACGCCGACACCGCCGATCGCCTTGACGAGTCGTTGGAAGGCGCAGAAGTCGATCTGGATGAAGTGATCGATGTTGATGTCGAACTCGGCCTTGATCGTGTCGATCAGCAACTGCGGCTCGTTGCGCCGGTATGCGCCATTGATCCGCTGCGTTCCGTGACCGGGGATCTTGACCCACAGGTCGCGGGGGAACGACAAGACCGCAGAGCGCTTCGTCGACGGGTCGAGGCGGATCACCATGATCGTGTCACTGCGCTCGCCGGTGCGCGGGCCCTTGTCTTCCAGGAGGACGCAACTCTTGTCGGTGGAGTTGTCGGCGCCGGTGACGAGAAAGTTCATCGCCGCCGGATCGGCTTCGGGGAAGGTCTCCGGCGAACCGGTGTCGCCAGGGAGGGTCTGGCCGGGCGCCGCGGTGATGGTCGGCCCCTCGCCCACCGCCGGTGGACGGGTCGTGCCCGTGTTGATCGCCACCTTCTTGCCGTTCTCGCCGGCGTTCTTGCCGATCAACAACCCGACCGCACCCGCGAGGCACAGCACGACGATCACGCAGTTGACCACCAACACCAGCCGTTGCCCGGCGCTGTGGTGACCATGGAACCGCTGTGGTTCGGTCGGTTCCGGCTGGGGCTCTGTCGGTTCCGCGTCAGCCATGAGTTGACCAGGTTAGCGGGGTGCCTCTCGCGATGGAGAGCGCCCCACCGGCGGTGTTGACTATGGTCGGACCGTGCCAACGTCGCGGCCTCCCTGGGTCAACCGACTCGATGAACTGCACTTGCTGACACCGTTGCGAATTCTGTCGATCATCGTCGTCGCGATCGTGATCGCGGTCGTGCTGCGCACGGTGGTGAGCCGGTTGCTCAGCCGGACGATCGGTCTGCCGGGGAGTGACCGCACTCGCAACGATGCCCGACAGCGCGCCCTGGCCTCCGCGCTGCGGTCGGCGGTCGTCGGTGTGGTGTGGGGCACGGCGGTCATCACGATCATCAGCGAGCTCGGTGTGAACATCGGTGGGGTCATTGCCACCGCCACCGTGATCGGCGGCGCGGTTGCCTTCGGTGCCCAGACGCTGATCCGCGACGTGATCGCCGGCTTGTTCGTGCTCGCCGAGGATCAGTACGGCGTTGGTGACACGGTCGACATCGGTTACGCCACCGGCCAGGTCGAGCGCATCACGCTGCGCGCCGTGCGGCTTCGCGACGGCGAAGGCAAGGTCTGGCACGTCGCCCACGGCAACGTGGCGTGCGTCGCCAACCTGTCGAAGTCTGCTGTTGCGCTCCTCGATCTCGAAGTCGCCCGCGACAGCGATCTCAGTGTGCTGGAGGAGGTCGCCCGTCGTCTCGGCGGCAAGCTCCGCGACGATCCCTCCGCCGGGCTGGTTCTCACGGGTGACGCGACGATCGTCGGGCTGACCGATGTGCGCGACGATCGCCTGGTCTACCGCCTGACGGCTCCGACCCTGCCGGGACGCCGCGACGAGGTA
>JANMNE010000403.1:0-3145 GCA_031373785.1 Ilumatobacteraceae bacterium | reverse complement strand
GATGTATCGGGCGGGATTGGCCAACCAGCCGGAGTCGGTATCGATCGACGACGGCCTGACGCTGACGGGGGCGTGGGTCACCGCGGTCGTGAAGTGCGCGCCACCCGACAACAAGCCATCGCCCATCGAACGCGCCAGTTGCCGCCCGTTCCTGCAACGCGAACTGGCCCTCCTCAGCGGCGTCACGGTCGTGGTCTGCTTGGGTGCCTTCGCCTACGAGGCCGTGTGTGCCGAGCTCGGGGTGCGGCCACGGCCGAAGTTCGGTCACGGCGTCGAGGTGCTCGCTCCCAACGGCATGCACCTGGTGTGCTCGTTCCACCCGAGCCAGCAGAACACGTTCACCCGCCGCCTGACCGAGCCGATGCTCGACGCCGTCTTCGCCCGCGCTGTGGAGCTGTCCAGCGCCGGGTAAGTCACGGAATCTCTGCCGGTGCAACCGGAGATGCGGTGACCTGCCTCGACGGCTCCACCGGTCGGTGACAAGCTGGACCGATCCTCGACGGGAAGGATCCACGATGGA
Source organism: Ilumatobacteraceae bacterium (assembly GCA_031373785.1). Taxonomy (GTDB): domain Bacteria; phylum Actinomycetota; class Acidimicrobiia; order Acidimicrobiales; family Ilumatobacteraceae; genus JAENVT01. The sequence continues at coordinate 2,625 of JANMNE010000403.1, read as the reverse complement.
CAAACAGGTGATCAACGCCGATGTGCCGACGACTGGCGGGCCGTTCAACCTGTGCGTTCGCTACGGCAACATGGTCTACGTCTCGGGGCTGCCGCCGTTCGACGAGGACTACTCCGCTCGGCTGCGCTCGGCACGTGCCGCGGACGAGCCGATCCCCCCATTTCCGCCGACCGAGTTCGAGGTGCAGGCCCGACGTGTGATGGACCACCTGAGGTCGCTGGTGGAGGCTGCCGGCTCGAACATGGACTGCTTGCTGAAGGTCGTCGTGTGGCTGAAGGACCAGTCGGATCAAGAGGCGTTCGACCGGATCTATCGCAGCTACTTCAGCAGTACCGAATCGCTGCCGGCCAGGACGCGCATGCAGGCCGGCAGGACCCCGATGGACTGTGGGTTGGAGATCGACGCGATTGGGTTCGTGCCGGGCTGAGGGCGGTCAGCGACTCAGCACACGACCGAGTGCCGCGCCGGCGAGGTGGTTGGCGGCCACGGCATCGTCGAGGAAGTCGGCCAGTGAGAAGAACCCGTGGTACATCCCGCTGAAGCGCACGTGACTGGTGGGCACGCCGAGCGCGGCGAGCCGGGCCGCGTATGCGTCGCCTTCGTCGCGCAGCGGGTCGTACTGCGCGGTGATCAACAACGTGGGCGGTGACTTGGCCAGCACGTGGTCGGCGGCGAAGTGCGGCGAGACGCGCGGATCGGTCACGCTCGTCGGCGTGCCACCGAGGTAGTGGTTGATGAACCAACGCATGCCGGCCGCGGTGAGCTGCGGACCTTCGGCGTTCTCGGTGAAGCTGGGAAAGCTGCACGTGAGATCGGTGGCGGGGTAGACGAGCAGTTGATACCGCAGCGGCGCCGGCGCCAGGTGGCCGACCACGATCGCCAGGGTTGCGCCGGCCGAGTCGCCACCGATGGCGAGCCGGTCCGGTGAGCATCCGAGCGACGCTGCGTTGGCATGCGCCCATCGAGTCGCGGTGACAGCATCGTCCAAGGGTGCGGGGAACTGGTGCTCTGGCGCCAGTCGGTAGTCGACACTCAGCACCGCCTGGCCGCTGCTGTTGGCCAGGATGCGGCAGAGGTTGTCGTGTGTCTCCAGGTTGCCGAGCACCCATCCACCGCCATGCAGGAACACGAGGAGGCCCAGGTCGTCGCGATCGTTGGGTCGGTAGAGCCTGGCCGGCACGCCGCCGGCATCGAGGTCTCGCGTGTGATGGATTGGCTCCGTCGACGGCCGCTGCCGCTTGGCGCGGATGTCGCGGGCCTGCGCGGCGCTGCATACCTCGAGGGGTGGCTCGCCGAGCGCGGCCATCAGAGCGAGCAGCGATTCCGCCTGGGGATGTAGGGGCACCCGGCGATTCTGCCACGGCGATGCCCTGCTCGATCGAGCCAGTGCGGTTGCCGTTACGGTGATCGACCATGACCGACGACATCACGCGCTACGACGCGGTCGAGGGGTACTGCGGTGCTCTCAGCTGCGCCCCGGGCGAGACGATGACAGTGCACGTCTCGAGTCGCTCCGACCGGTACGACATCGCGATCCATCGGTGGGGTCCGGAGCTCGAACTGATGTGGAGCGCGACTGATCTCGTCGGCGACGAACAACCACTGCCTGACGACGCCGATTCCAATGGGTGCGGCTGGCCCGTCTCGGTGTCCATCCCGATCGATGACGCCTGGCGCAGCGGCTTCTATCTCGTCACCCTCTCCCCACGGGGTGCTTTCCCGGACAGTGATCGCGGCTACGCAGGCTTCGTCGTACGTGCAGGGCAGAGCCGTGCCTCGGCATTGCTGGTGCTGGCGACCAACACCTACAACGCGTATAACAGCTGGGGCGGGCGCAGCCTGTACACGGGGGGATCGCGGGTGTCGTTCGCCCGGCCGTTCGGGCGCGGGATGCTGGTCCGGCCGGCAACCGAGCGCGACGACCGCAAGTCGCGACCTACCTATCGGCGCGAGGACCCCGACGTCGATGGGCTGATCTACCAGCAGTACCGGTTCGCCAACGGCTACCCCGGCTTCATGGGGTCAGCCGGATGGTTCACCTACGAGCGGCGATTCGTCGAGTGGGCGGAGGCCGAGGGCTACGAGTTCGACTATGCGGTGTCGAGCGACCTCGACCATGACCCCGAGATTGCTGCCGGGTATAACCTCGTCCTCGGTGTCGGCCACGACGAGTACTGGTCCGCCGGGCAGCGGGCGGCGGTCGAGGCACACGTCCGCACGGGCGGCAACTACGCCAGCCTGTCGGGCAACACGATGTTCTGGCAGGTCCGTTTGGAAGACGGTGGACGGGCGATGGTCTGCCACAAGTACCACGCACACGAGGTCGATCCGGTCGTGGGCACCGAGGCGCAGGTGACGATGACCGGCATGTGGGCCGACCCGTTGGTCGGCCTTCCGGAGACCGCGCTGCTGGGTGCCGGCTCGGCCTACGGGTTGTACAGCCGCTTCGGTGCAGCGACACCGCGGGGCTCGGGGGCGTTCACCGTGTATCGCAACGACCATTGGATGTTCGCCGGCACCGGGCTGCGATACGGCGACCTGCTGGGCGTCGACGACGGCGTGGTCGGCTATGAGACGGTCGGCTGCCGGCTCGGGTTCGATGCGTATCAGTTGCCGATCGCAATC
>JANMNE010000217.1:0-15163 GCA_031373785.1 Ilumatobacteraceae bacterium | reverse complement strand
TGTTCGGCCGGGCACGCCCCCCAACGAACTCCAAGAACTGATCGATCAACTCGTGACCGACGCGATACCCCCGCTCGCCATCCACGCCAACCACACACTCGAACACCGGAACCCACATGAGACACTTCCCTCCATCGACGGGCCTGAGCCCGAAAAGCGTCCCCGAGCCTTTAGCCCAGGAGGTGGATCACCCGTATAACCGGCGTTCAGGGACACCAGGCAAGGGCTTCTTAGCCTCGATCCACCGATGTGCGGGGTGTGAGGTAGGTCGCGTATCCGCGTGAACGGTCTCCTGGGCTGGGACGATGTTGGTCTCTTACATCAACAGAGCCCAGACCACAGGAGACACATTCAGTGACACGAGTATCGCACGCCATCGACCGCATCGAGGTGTCTTTTGATGATCCGAATCTGGTCGCCAATGCCGGTCTGATGCTGACCGGGATGCTGTCGTCACGGCTCGATCTGGAATCGTTGATCGACTCGACTGTGAAGCTCGGCGGCCGTGTTGGTGGTGCCCGACCGGGGCGCAAGGTGTTGACGTTGACGCATGCGATGATCGCCGGCGGACCCACATCGATCACGCCGATATGTTGCGTGCCGGATCGACCGCGGCGGTGCTTGGGCATCGGGTGATGGCCCCGTCGACGCTCGGGACGTTCCTGCGAACGTTCACGTTCGGTCATGTCCGCCAGTTGGAAGCTGTCAACGGACTCGCCCTCGAGCGTGCTTGGGTGGCAGGCGTTGGACCGATCGGGTCGCTGGTGATCGACATCGATTCGACGATCTGCGAGGTCGACGGCAAAGCCAAGCAGGGTGCCGGATACGGCTACACGCACAAGCTCGGATACCACCCGATCCTGGCCACCCGGGCGGACACCGGTGAGGTGTTGCACGCCCGGATGCGAAAGGGCGCGGCGAACACTCAACGCGGGGCGCGCCGGTTCATCGACGAAGTTGTCGCCCGCGTCCGCCGCGCCGGCGCGACCGGCGAGTTGACGGTGCGGGTCGATTCCGGGTTCTGGTCGAACGACACCATCGCCGGGTTGAACCGGTTGAACGTGCGCTACACGATGGCCGTGCGAACCAACACCAAAGGCATCAACCAGGCCATCTCCAACATTGCCGAGACAGCGTGGCGGACCATCGACTACACCCTCGACGGCGAGGCCCAAGTTGCCGAATGCGATTACACCACCGGCACCGGGCGCAAAGCGGTGACGCGCCGCCTGATTGTTCGACGCACCCGACTGACCGACAAACAACAGTTGAAGTTGTGGCCCGACTGGCGACATCACGCATTCCTCACCGACATCGACGGTGACGCCGTCGACATCGACAAGTTCCACCGCCAGCACGCTGTTGTCGAGCTCGTCATCCGCGACCTGAAAGAAGGCGCCGGTCTCGACCACGTCCCGTCCGGCAACTTCCACGCCAACAGCGCCTGGCTGCAATGCGCGGCCCTCGCCCACAACATGATCCGCTGGACAGCGATCGCCGGCCAGGTCCGCGTCGACAACCAACTCATCGTCGCTCGAACCTTGCGCACCCGACTGCTCGCGATCCCCGGCCGGCTCGTCAACCGATCCGGCCGGGCGACGCTTCGGATGCCCACGAACTGGCCATGGGCGAACGCGTTCACCACCGCCCTCACAGCACTCCGCGACCTCCAACCCGCCACCGGCTGACATTCGACCAGGCGGTCAGGCGCGCCGCACACCGACACCAAGCGCTGACATCTCGAACCGCACGACGCTCTACATCCACGCGTCCACGATCACACCGCCGGCTCCAAACAGCGATCAATCAACCCGAACTACCGACACCACCACGTCAACAAGCCGATCGGTGGATCGAGGCTTAGTGCGGCGCGCTCCTCGTCGTGGTCGCTGCGACCGAGTGGCGGGCCATCAGCGCGGAAATGGATCCGGTGACGTTCGCCAGCAGTGTGCTCCCGGTGATCGTGATCGACATCTGGCCGGCGGCGAGATGAATACCGGTCACGACTTCGACGCGAGCTCGACGAGCAGCTCATCCAACTGCCCGAATGTCTCGTGCATCGCATCCGCCGCGCCGCCACCGTCGGCGTCGAGCGCTTCCTTCGAGGGATACACCTCGCTCAGGACGAGCAGCGTCTTGTCATCTGTCTCCGTCAGGATGACCGTGGTGACGGAGCCGTTCTCTCCGCCTTCTTCGTTCGTCCAGACGATGCGCGATGGCGGTGTCACTTCGAGGTATCTGCCATAGAAGTCCATGCCATCGCCGAATCCGAGGCGGTATCTGCCACCGGTGCGTACATCCATCTCGCAGGAACGCAGCGTCATGCCCATCGACTTCGGCACCCACCAGCGCTTGAACAGCTCGGGCTTCGACCACGCCTCGAACACCAGGTGCGCGGGAGCGTCGAAAGATCGCGTGACGACGACCTCGCGATCGGACTTCCGCTCCACCGTCGTGATGTTCTTCGTCGGGGCGAGCTCACTTTGTCTTCTTGCGTCCATCTGACTTCTCCTTCTGTTTCAATTCCTCGATGACTTGGTCGAGCTCGGCGAAGCGCGCGTCCCAGAGCTGGTGATACCTCTCGATCCACGCGTCCACTTCCTCGAGACGGCGAGCGCCCATTCGGCAGGTCCGTACGCGGCCGACCTTCTCGGTGTCGACGAGTCCCGCCTGTTCGAGGACGCCGACGTGCTTCCTCATGCCCGTGAGGGTCATGTGGAACCGGTCGGCCAGGTCCGTGATCGAGGCTTCCGAGCGGCCGAGCTGCTCGAGGACACCGCGTCGCGTGGAGTCCGACAGCGCCGCAAAATAGGCATCGAGATGCGCACTCGCATACTGAACCATATAGTTCACTTTGTACCACGCGCCGGGGACGGCCCGCAAGCGCCAGCGCCTGTCCGCGGTTGCTTCTGCGCCCGTGACGGTCATGGTGCGGCGATTCGATCGATACTCGTTGCGGGTGACGGATTAGATCTCCTGTGACGTGACTTACTGCTGGACGATCAACCCACGCCGATCTGTCGATCCGGCGGGTGTCCCCGATGTGTTGGTAGGTGGCAGGGCAAACGTTGCCTGACGCGGCTGCTAGCGGACTTTCTCCGGTGGCGCCGGCGTGCTGTCGAACTCCGACTTGACCTGGTCGAAGGTCAGCGGCGAGCGGCGATACGTGTTCTCTTCTTTCCAGTTCGTGGCAAAGCGCTTGAAGAAGTAGAACACCACGAGCGCCCACAGGAAGATCGACCCGCCGATCTTCATGATCGCCCCGGCCAGCTGCTGGTCGTCGGTCGGGCTGATGCCCCACACGCGCACCGGCTGGTTGTAGTGCTTGTAGACCACGCCCTCGGCAAACGTCAGCCATCCGGCCGGCACGGTGGGCACCACGCTCTGCAGGAACAGGTAGATGGGCTTCGCCGAGTCGCTGATCCGCAGTTCCTGGAAGGGCCCGACGACGGGCATCCACATCAGCAGCGCGGTGAGCACCACCAACATGTGCAACGAGTAGTGCAACGGGGCGCTGACCACCGAGGCGTTGACGACCGGCGGGATGTGGGTGACCATGATGACCACGTTGAACACCACTGCGGCCACCACCGGCTTGGTCATGAACGTGACCACCCGCAAGGTGCGCCCGGTACCGACGAGCAATCGCAGCAGCCACGTCGGGGTGGCCAGCAGCACGAGCGGAGGCATGAAGAACGCCAGCATCATGTGCTGCAACATGTGCACCGAGTAGAGGTAATCCTCGCCGATCTGGTGGATCGGCCAGGTGCTGGCGGCGAACAGCAGCGCCATGGCCCCGGCGAAGCAGCCGATGTTCGCCCGCGACACGATCGGCTCGCCCTCGGGAACCGCGCGCGGACCGATCACCCGGATCGAATACACGTAGGCGCCGATCAAGAACGCGACCAGCAAATAGACCTCAGGGTTGGCCTGGAACCTCCAGGGATCGGCGAAAGTCGCGCCGAGCATCGGTCAGCTGCCGTCGAAGAAGCGGAACGTCATCAACGCGGCGATGTACACGAACAGGGCGAGGAGGAGCCCCGAGTAGAACAGCCAGCTGAAGATCTTGGCGTCGAACCTCAGGTGCATGAACAACGACACCACCGTGACGAACTTGATGACCATCAGCACCATCAGGATCGGCAGGTATGCCTTGCCGAGGTCGAGGTAGTACAGGGCCACCTCGATGCCGGTGACGAACGCCAATGCGAGGGCGACCTTGATGTAGAAGCTGTTCGGCTTGTGGCCACCCTCGTGCGCAGCGACGTGCTCGCTGTGCTCGGCATGTTCGTTGTGTTCGACGTGATCGGTCGTAGTCATCGTGGGGACCTCATGCCGGGATCAGGTAGACGAGGGTGAAGATGACGATCCAGACGATGTCGACGAAGTGCCAGTACAACCCGATCAGCTCGACGACCTCGGCCTTGTCGCCGGGTACCTTGCTGCGCGAGACGATACCGACCAACGACATCAACATGATGATCCCGACGGTCACGTGGATCCCGTGGAAGCCGGTGAGCGTGAAGAAGCTCGAGCTGAACAAGCTGGTGGTGAAGCCCAGACCCTCGTGGTAGAAGGACGTGAACTCGTACACCTGCGCACCGACGAACGTCGAGCCGAGCAGCGCCGTGACCGACAGCCACGTCATGGTCAGGCGATCGTCGCGTTGTTGCGCGGCGCTGACCGCCAGCACCATGGTCAGCGAGCTCATCAACAGCACGAAGCTCGACACCGATGTCAGCGGGATGTCCCACAGCTGGGCGGGGCCAGGCGTGCCACTGTGCCGGCCGCGGTAGAGCATGTATGTGGAGATCAGCCCACCGAACAGCAGGCACTCGCTGCCGAGGAACAGCCACATCGCCAGCTTGTTGTTGCTGAGCCCGGTCGAGCTGACCGGATGGCCACCGTGATCTTCGGTGTGATGATCGTCAGTGTGATGATCGTCAGTGTGATGATTGTCAGCAGCGGGAGTCTCCGCGATCGTTGCCTCAGACACTGGCCAACTCCTTCGGGGACTCTCCACCTGAGGCAGGCGGGTCGTAGTCGCTGTCGTCGGCGACCGAGGGCTCCAGCGACCACGCAAACATCGCCATCAGCAAGATGGCGCCGCCGGCAACGGCCAGCAGCTTCGAGTAGATGATCCCGTAGGCCATGATCGGCAAGGCGATGGCCACGACCATCGGCCAGTACGACGGCGCCGGCATGTGGATGTGCTTGTCGGCGTTGGCCTCCTGCTCGGCCTGCAACTCCTCGGCGGTGCGCACCTTGACCAGCCGTGGGCCGTCGTCGGTGTCGACCTCTTCGTACTTCAGGTGGAAGTACTCGTCGAGCGCGTGCACGTGCGGGATGACGTCGAAGTTGTGCTCCTTCGGCGGGCTGGTGGTGAGCCATTCCAGGCTGCGCGCATCCCACGGATCGAGCGGCGCCTTGGCGCCCTTGCGAGTCGTGTGCCACACGTTGACCAGGAACAAGAAGATGCCGATGGCCAGCAGGTATGAACCGACGCTGGCAACGGTGTTCCAGAAGTGCAGGTTGAAGAACCCGTCGCCGGTGAGCTTCTCCGGGTACACGACCATGCGGCGCGGCTGGCCCTGCAGGCCGAGGATGTGCATGGGACCGAACGTCAGGTTCATGCCGATGACCATCATCCAGAAGTTCCACTTGCCCAGCGTCTCGTTGAGCATCTTGCCGAACATCTTCGGCCACCAGTAGTAGAAGCCGGCGAAGATGCCGAACACGGCGCCGCCGAACAGCACGTAGTGGAAGTGGGCGACGATGTAATACGTGTCGGTCTGTTGCGTGTCGGAGGGCGACACCGAGTGGGTCACGCCTGACAGGCCACCGATGGTGAACTCGACGATCAACCCGATCGCGAACATCATCGCCGTCGTGAAGCGGAGCTTGCCGCCCCACATGGTCAGCGTCCAGTTGACGATCTTCACGCCGGTGGGGATGGCGATCAACATCGTGCTGACCGAGAACACCGCGACGCTGACCGGGCCGAGACCGCTGGCGAACATGTGGTGGGCCCACACGCCCCAACCGACGAAGCCGATGGCCGCGCCCGAGAAGACCACGAACTTGTATCCGAACAGTGGCTTGCGACTGAACACCGGCAGCACTTCGCTGACGATGCCGAAGCTGGGTAAGACGAGGATGTAGACCTCCGGATGCCCGAAAATCCAAAACAGGTGTTGCCACAACAACGGGTCGGCGCCGGCATCGACGTTGAAGAACTGGGCACCGAAGTTGCGCTGGAACATCAACAGGAACAGCGCCACGGTGATGACCGGGATCGCGAAGACCAGCAGGAACTGAACGACCAGGATCATCCACGTGAAGATCGGCATCTTCATCAGGCTCATCCCCGGTGCTCGCATGTTGAGCACGGTGACGATCAGGTTGAGGGCGCCGGTCAGCGAGGCGATGCCGGTGATCTGCAGCCCGAGTGACCAGAAGTCGACACCGTGGGTCGGCGAGAACAACGCGTTGGCATTCGGCTGGTACATGAACCACCCGCCGTCGGCTGCGCCGCCGAGGAACCACGAGGTGTTCAAGAAGATGCCACCGAACAAGAAGCACCAGAAGCCGAAGGCGTTGAGTCGCGGGAAGGCGACGTCACGGCCACCGATCTGCAGCGGCACGAAGTAGTTTGCCCAGCCCGCTGCCATCGGCATGACGAACAAGAACACCATGGTCGTGGCGTGCATCGTGAACATCTGGTTGTAGAGGCTGGCGCTGAGCACGGTGTTGTCGGGGGCGGCCAACTGGGTGCGGATCAGCAACGCCTCGACGCCACCGACGAGGAAGAAGAACATCGCCGCAACGCCGTACATCAGGCCGAGCTTCTTGTGGTCGACGGTGAACAGCCATGAGCGCCAGCCGGTGGTGGTGACCGGCCTGCGGAACACGCCGTACGCCGACGACGGGGAGACGAATTGCGGTTCGTCGCCGCCCACCAGGGCGGGGACGGTGGAGGGTCGTTCGATGATGGCCATCTGGGATCTTCCTTACTTCCGCTCGAGCAGGTAGGCCACGATCTGGTCGATCTGGTCGTCGGTCAGGTTGAGATTGGGCATGCCTCGGTATTTCCCACCGTTCTGGGTCTTCTGCTCTTCACTGGAGTACATCGGCTTCTTGGCCGGCGCATTGCGGATCCATTCGCGCAGCTCGGCTTCGTTGAAACACTCCGGGGTCACGCCCTTCAGGTACAGCGCGCCGAACGCTTCCGGGCTGGCGTCGTGCAGGGTCTTGCGGCACGCATCGGTCAACAGATCCCACGTTGCCCCGGCGAACGTGGTGCGCGACATCAGGTGGGTCAGGTTTGGTGCGTTCCCGGCCACGACATACAGGTCGGGGAAGGCGATGACCGGCTTCTCGGAGTTCGTGCCGTCGGCGTTCTCCTCCATCAAACCGTTGACCTGGTGGCAGCGCGAGCACTGGGTGCGGAAGGTGTCTTCACCCTGCAGCGCCAGGGCGTCGGTCGGCTTGTCGGCGGGTTTCAACTGGTCGCCGACCCAGGTGGCGAAGTCGGCACTGGTGAGGCCAACGGCATCCATGCGCATTCGGGCGTGGCTGAGCCCACAGAACTCGGTGCACTGACCCGCATAGATGCCCGGATGATCGGCCTCCATCCGCAGCGGGTGGATGCGACCCGGTACGGCATCGCGCTTGCCGTTGAGCTTCGGGATCCAGTACGAATGGATGACGTCGTTGCTGGTGATGCGCAGCAGTACGTGGGTCTTGACCGGCAGCACGAGCTCGCCACTGGTGACGAGCGGCTCGGCGATGTCGACGTCGCCGCACTTCTGCACCGGGTACTCGTACTCCCACCACCACTGTTGACCGGTCACGTTGACGACGCATTGCGTGTCGCTGCTCTTGGCGAGGGAGAAGACGGTGCTGACGGTCGGGATGCCGACACCGATGAGGATCAACGCCGGGAGGATGGTGAGGGCGATCTCGAGGGCCGGCCTGCCGTGGGTCTGCTTCGGCATCTCTTGGCCGCGATCCCGGTAGCGGAACACCACGAAGATGATGACGGCGAAGACGATGAGGCCGACGATCCCGGCGACGATGAACACCGGCAGTTGCAGGTCCTGGATCTTCTGAGCGTTCTCACCCGCTGGTTGGAACGTGTCTTGCGGGGCATTGCTGGCACAGCCGCCGAGCAGCGCCGCCGCGGCGATGACGGCCAGGCCCACGACCGATCGCTGTTTCACATTTCGCACCGTACTCACTGGCTGGTCGACTCCGCTCATCTCTCAGGGAACCTTGATCTCGATCTCGGCGCCGTCGACACCGGGCACGGTGAACGAGTACGGCTGCGAACTGGCGATCGACGGCTTGGGCAACAGGAACGACAGGAACTGGCTGCCGTCTTTCTCGCGCACCAAGGTCGTGCAGGCCTTCGGCCGGGTCTTGACCAGCGTGCCGTTGACGTCGGTCTCGAACTCGCCCATGTTGACGGTGAGCCGCCGCTTGACGGTGTCGTGGTTCTTGAAGATCACGTTGACGATGTTGCCCCGCGACACGGTGAGCGGATTCTGATTGCCCGGCACGGCGAGCTCGTGGGCCGTGAGCTTGCCCCCTTCGAGCGTGATGGTGATCCCGATGCTGGCCTTCGACGCCACTGCCTGCGAGCCCTTCTCGTCGATCTCCTTCTGGTCTCCCGAGCCTTCCTCGGCCAGCGCGCATGCCGCGCCGTTGTCGGACTGCGTGGTCGGATGCGGGTCGATCGTGCGCTGCCCGTCGACAGCCATCACGGCACCGGTGCTGACCAGACCGAGCACGGCGATCGTGCACACGCCGGTGACCACGCCCTTCTTCAGGCTCGGCCTCGACGCGAACAAGAAGCCGCCGAACAGCACCAGGGCGCCGGCCACGATGAACACGACCGGGCCGCCACTCTTGTCGATCCACAACATGATGCGCGAGAACGAGTAGATCACCGCGCCGAGGCCCGCGGCCGCCAGGACCGGGAACTCGATCGGGTGGAGCATGCGCTTGCGCAGACCGGCGTTGTAGGCCGGGTCGGCCGACGCTCGCTCGCTCCAGCCATGGACCATCCACTCGATGGCGGCGGAAAGCAGTAGCGCAACCCCGGCCTTGAACACGATCGGCTTGGAGACCGCGCCGACCGCAATGGCGCCGATTGCCACAGCGGTGAGTGCCGGCCAAATGCTGCGCTCGGCGGGCGGCCGCGCGGCCGGTGACTGTGTCGTGGCGTTGTCGGACATCGCCGACACGTTGCCGTCGTGGGCGTAGTAGTTGATGCCGAAGAGCAGCGCGAACCCGAGCGCCGCACTCAGCAGACCGAGCACGCCGAGCCAACCGTCGGCGCCCCCCTTGGAGACGCCGAAGACCACGGCGGCGACGATCGACAAGACCGTCGCCCCGAGGAACAGTTTGGATCCAGTGGTGAACATTCGTGCCCCTCGCCTACTTCGTCACGTACACCACGAGCCACAGCGCGAAGAACACCGCGCCGAGGAAGTACCAATACAACGCATGGGCCGAGACGATCTCACGATCCGTCGTTCGACCGCCCATGTACCGAAATGCGGTGATCGCACTGAACCCGATCCCGATGATCATGAGCGCCACGAAGGTGCCGGTGACCGCGTAGAACATCGAGTTGAACGCGGTGGGCTCCGTGCCGCCGACCGGCAGTTTCATCCGCGCGTAGATGTATGCCTGGGCATTGATCACGGCCAACCCGAGGATGCCGACGAGGCCGAGCGCCATCACGGTGTGGCTGCGGGCATCTCGCCGCGCCGCGTACACGGCCCACTGGGCGAACACGAAGATCGGGAGGAACGCCAGCAGCATCGTGTTAGCCGGCACCATCGGCACCTTGATGCCCTTGGGAACCCAGCGGCCATCGACGACGTCGAGCGCGTCGGTGCGGAAGCGCATCCACAACGCCAACATCGCGCCGATGAGTGAGCCGGCGGCAACGCAGCCGAGCGCGGTGCCGACGAACATCTGCCGTCGTGGGGCAGGTGGGGCAGCGGATGGCAGAGCGAGCATCAGCGGTCTCTCCGTGGCTTCAGGTCGAGCAGGGGTTCGGGCGATGCAACGGTGTGCACGTCGGCGAAGTTGGCAAGGGGTGCGGGCGACGAGGTGGCCCATTCCAGCGTCTGGCCATCCCACGGGTCGTCACCGGCGTGGGCGCCCTTGGTGAACGACCGCAGGGCCAGCCCGGCGAAGGCCAGCACGGTGACGAACATCAGCACGTGACCAGCGGCGGACAACCCGTTCCACAGGTTCTGTGGGCCCGAGTAGTCGAACTCGGTGACGTTGCCGGGTTGCTTGGCGAAGCCGGCGATCAGGTACGGCAACGACGCCAGCACCGTGGCGATGAAGCCGAGCGCAGCAAGTGGCAGCACCTGCTTGTCGGGGAGCACCCGACCCCAGAGCTTCGGGCCCCAATAGGTGATCGCGCCGAGTGCACTGAGCACTGCGCCGTAGACGATGTACAGCCACGCGCCCTCTTCGAAGACCGTGCCGGCAAGTTGGGCATCACCGATGTTGTAGATCGCGTTGGCGATGATCCCGACGAAGACCATCAGCGCGCCCAGCAAGGCGAACACCAGCGGTGCCGTGATCCGCGGCCGGCCACTGCGGAGCGCGAGTGCCCCGAGGGCGATGACGATGAATCCACCGAGCACCGGCAACAGGTTGAAGAGCGCGTACGGCACGACCTCGCTGAGCCAGTCGCCCAGCGCCATGTGACTGACGTTGCGGGCAACGGCCGCAGGTTGCTGCAGCAGGCCGCCCAACGCCGCGGTGAGCCCCACCAGGGCGATTCCCGTGAAGATCACGCCGCGCATGGCCAGCTTGCGGCCACTGGCGACAGCGATGACCTCGGCGGCGAACCCGAACACCGGCACGGCGTAGACGAACGTGGCCGGCTGGGTGAAGCCGAAGCTGATCCAACTGTCGATCGCCCTGTTCCCGCCGAAACCCACTCGCGTGTATCGGTAGTCGATGTAGTTGTAGATCAGGGCGCCGATCACCGCCGGGAGCAGCACCAGCAGGCCGAGGGCGCCGACCAACGCCGACCACGAGAACACCGGGACGCGACGCATGTTCATCCCCGGGGCTCGCGTGGTGAGCACGCTGGTCGCCAGTGAGCCCGCTGCGGCCAGCAGTCCGAGCAGCACGACGATGTGGCTGACCAGGAACAGACCGACGAACTTGGAGTTGCCGCCGCCCGGGCCTCCGTTCGCCGCGATCGAGATGATCACCAGCACGGCGCCGACGAACCACGTCCAGAACCCCGCCGCGGCCAGTCGTGGGAAGGTCAACGAACGGGCACCGAGTTGCAGGGGGACCACCGCGATGGCGACGCCGAGAATCAGGGGAACCAGCACGACGAAGGTCAGCGCGATCCGATAGAGCGAGAACAGCTGGGGCAGTGCGTTGATGTCGATCATCGCCCCCTGCGCATCGATGCGTTCGATGCCGAGCAGCGCTGCCACAACGATCACGCCGAGCAGGGCAACGAGCGAGACGCCGATGAACAAGCGACCGATGCGCTTGTGGTCGGTTGTCGTCAACCAATCGCCCACCGACGCCAAGCCGGCGCCCGGCGACGTTGCCGCGCCTGTTGCGTGCGTATCGATGGTGGTCATAGGCAGCGAACTCTTTTCGTTTCGGGCGCGCTGGCGCGCACCCGATTCAGTGCTCGGTCGGTTACGGACGATTGGGTTACACCTGCGAGATTACCCATAGCTCGGCGCGCGGGCGGAAATCCTCAGACCCCGAATCGCACCAGGATGTCGATCGTCATCGCGGCGAACAGCAACGTGACGTAGGTGATGCTGAATCCGAAGACGCGCATCGACCGTTGTGGGGTGGGGTTTTTGCCGAGGTCTGCGGTGCTCCAGAGGAACAACCCACCGGCGACGACCGCCGTCACGATGTAGATCGCACCGAGGTGAGCGACCGGGATCAGCAGCAGGGTGAACGCCACCATCAACACGGTGTAGACGACCATCTTGCGTGTCGTGACCTCGGCACTGCTGACCGCAGGCAGCATCGGCACGTTGGCGGCGCGGTAGTCGTCGGCATAGCGGATGGCCAGCGCCCAGAAGTGTGGAGGGGTCCACAGGAACATCACGACGAACAGCACCACCGGCGTCCAGGCGACGTCGTTGCGGACCGCAGCCCAGCCGACCAGCACCGGCACGGCACCGGCCGCACCGCCGATCACGATGTTCTGTGTGCTCGTGCGCTTCAGCCACAGCGTGTAGACGAAGACGTAGAACAAGGTGGCGGACAGCGCCAGCACCGCGGACAGCAAGTTGGCGCCGGCCCACAGCACACCGAAGGCGATGGCCTCCAGCAACAGGGCGAAGACCAGCGCGTTTCGCGGCTGAATCAGCCCTGTGACCAGCGGTCGGCCCTGGGTGCGAGGCATCAGCTTGTCGATGTCGCGGTCGATGACCATGTTGATGGCGTTGGCGCCGCCGGCGGCCAAGGTGCCACCGATCAACGTGATCGCCACCAGCGACCAGGCCGGCCAGCCCCGCTCGGCCAGCACCATCGTTGGCACCGTGGTGATCAGCAACAGTTCGATGATCCGCGGTTTGGTCAGCGCGATGTAGCCGCCGACCACGGTGGTGGGGGTGCGACGAGTGCCGTGGGCGATCCCGTTGCGGCCGAGTCGCGCGGGCGCCAACCGCGAGGGAACGAGGGGGCGAGCACCGACAGCCATGTGATCATCGTACGGGCGTCCGAAGACAGCAGCCAAGCGGCAGAATGGGAAGATGGCCCCCACGACCGTTCCCGTCGAGGTCGGCAAGACGGATATCGACGAAGAGATCGTGCCCGACCGGCCGTGGATCGTGCTGGTCTGGAACGATCCGATCAACCTGATGAGCTACGTCACGTTCGTGTTCCAGAAGGTCTTCGGGTACAGCTTGGAGAAGGCAACGTCGTTGATGCTCGACGTGCACGAGAAGGGTCGAGCCGTGGTCTCCAGCGGCGCCAGGGAGAAAGCCGAGATCGACGTCTTCCGACTGCACGAGCACGGCTTGTGGGCCACGATGCAGCAAGACGACTGATGGCCCGCAAGCGTGCATTCATCCCGCCGATCGAGCGGGTCCGGGACGGCTTCATGATCAACATCGGCGACGACGAGCGCCAGTTGGTCACCCGTCTGCTCAACGAGCTCGGCCAGCTGCTGATGGACGAATCCGGAGATCCGCGATTGATCCGGATGTTCCCCCCGGCATACCACCTTGCCGACGATGCCGAAGCAGACGCCGAGTACCAACGCCTGATGCGCGACGATCTCGTCGCCTCGCGCCTGGCAGGTATCGCCACGGTCAATCTGGCGATGGAGACGCCCGGGCCCGTCAGCGAGGAGGCGATGATCTCGTTCGTTCAGGCGATCAACGGGCTCCGCCTCGTGCTCGGCACCATGCTCGACGTCGTCGAGGACCACGACCCTGATGACATCGACGAGGACGATCCCCTCGTCGGCGAGCATCACCTCTACAACTTCTTGAGCTGGCTGCTCGACTGGGCCGTGCGCGCCCTGGGCGAGCCGCTCACGCAGCAGGACACATGAAGCAGCCGACGGTGCCGCGGCCGGCATAGACACCGACGCTGGGCCCGATGCGATAGCGCACGAGCTCGACCACGTTGGCCGATCGACCGATCGAGTCGGCGAGGTCCTCGGCCAACTGCTCGCCGCTGTGGTCGGCGAAGCCGATACCGATCTTCAATCGTGGTCCCCATGCGACGGCCGCAGTCGCCATCGCCGAGACGGCCTCGGCACTCGTCCGAGCGTGGGCAACCACGTCGAGACGTCCCTCGTGCATGGTCATCACCGGGACACCGGATGGATCGTCGCCGGTTCGGGTGAACAGCGGTTGACCGACGACGAACACGGCGCCGATGTGAGGTGCCAACGACTCGGCGACTCGCACGGCGCGATCGATGTTGGCACCATCGGCGATCGCTTCGCCCGCGGCCCACACACAGCAACCGACCCCAAATCCGGCAGTGCCGGAGTCCACGAGGCGGATGGGGATCGGCAGCAGGCGCGCCGCCAGCCGTGCTGCATTGAGCGTGCCCGAGGTTGCCGCAGTGACATGGATCGACAGGATCTCGTCGCAACCGCGATGGAGCAACGAGTCGTACGCCGCGGCGAACTGACCGGGGCTCGGTTGGGTCGTCTTGACGCGGGGCGGCGGCTCGGTGGCGATCATCTCGTAGAACCGGTCGGGGTCGAGGTCGACACCTTCCAGGTACTCGTGCTCGTCGACCGTGACCGTGATCGGCACCACCTCGACGGCATAGCGCTCGACCAGCAACCCCGGGAGTTGCGAATTGCTGTCTGTACAGATGCCGATCATGCCGCGGCTCGGCCGTGACCCATGTGGGCACCATAAACCTATTCACACGGCGTGTCGCCCGGCCGATGGTGAAAAGCTGTCAAGGATTGGTCAAGAACCGAGGTCGGTCAGCCAGCCGGGCAGGCGCGTCGGACGCCCGGCGGCGGTCACGCAGCCGTGCACGGTGACCCCGGTTGCCCTGACGTCGTTGCCGACCGTCAGCAGGTAGGCCATCTGGAACGACGTCCGCGTGATCGAGGCCAGCGACAGATGCACGTCGACCTGCTCGTCGAAGCGCAGCGGCTGGCGGTACTGCACGAAGCATTCGAGCACGGCGTAGTCGACACCTTCCGCACGCATCTCGGCATACGGATGGCCGAGTTGGCGCAGGTATTCGACCCTGGTCTCTTCGAGGTACGGCAGGTAGCGGCTGTGATGCACGATCCCCATCGCGTCGGTTTCGGCGAATCGGACGCGGATGCGATGGGTGAATGGATAGTCCGCCGCGACGAGCGACGGCTCGACCGAGAGACGCACGCTGCGCACCGTAGTGGCACGAATCAGCTGGCGCGATTCTGCCGACCTGCTGATAGTGTTGCGACGCTCTCAACCGGAAGAAGAATCCCTAGCCCCCATCGTCTAGTGGCCTAGGACACCACCCTTTCAAGGTGGCGGCACGGGTTCGAATCCCGTTGGGGGTGCTGGTCAGATTGGTTCACAGTCTGGTCCCGTGGTGAAGCTGGAGTTCACGCCGGCCTGTCAAGCCGGAGGTCGCGGGTTCGAGTCCCGTCGGGACCGCTCAAACCGAAGTT